>JAHFKF010000050.1 GCA_023245475.1 Candidatus Levyibacteriota bacterium | reverse complement strand
GCAAAAGCTTTTTTTGCATTGGCAGCGGACGAAGATTTTGGTATTACGCCTGTTGAAGCGATGAGCTGTGGCACGCCGGTTATTGCTTTTTACGGAGGAGGATACAAGGAAACGGTTATAGATGGCAAGACAGGTGTTTTCTTTAAGACATTGACGGCTGAGAGTTTGGTTACGGCAATTACCAAGTTTGAGAAGTTACGGATACAACCTGAAGATTGCAAGAAGCAAGCTGAGAAGTTTTCAAAAGAGAGATTTCTGAAGGAAATTAAGGCATTTGTAAACGAAAAGTGTAGCAAAAATTGAAAAGTCGTTAATTATTCTAGATTACCAGTTGTGTTTTTATAGAAAGTGTGCTACCATTTATTTTTAGCACCTTCTCTTGTATATTTAGGTGTTTTCGTTGTCAAAAAGGCACCGGACAGCTACAAGAATTGAGTGCTATTTTTATGGGTAATAATCAGAGCCAAGAGCGTATTATCATTTCAGTAGGGGGATCACTTGTTGTCCCGAATGGCGGGATTGCAACCGATTTCTTGACCAAATTAAATATTTTTATCCGTAAGCAACTGGCGAAGAATTATAACCGCCAGTTTTTTTTGGTCGTAGGAGGGGGTGCAACCGCACGGCAATACCGGGATGCCGGACGAGAAGTTGTAGGACACGAATTGACGGTTGAAGATCTTGACTGGTTAGGTATTCATGCTACACGTCTCAATGCTCACTTGGTACGAACCGTTTTCCAAGACCTTGCCCATCCGCAAATTATCGAACACTACGAATATATCCGCAAAGCAGAAGAGCCAGTTGTCGTTGCTTCAGGATGGAAGCCTGGTTGGTCAACCGATTATTGTGCAACACTCCTTTGTGAAGACTATCATGTTCGCACTGTCGTCAACCTTACCAACATCAAGCAACTCTACGATAAAGATCCCAACGAATACTCAGACGCAAAGCCAATCGATAAAATCAGCTGGACAGAATTTCGTAAACTCTTGGGGGATGAATGGACGCCTGGCATGCATGCCCCATTTGATCCTGTTGCTGCTCGTAAGGCGCAAGATTTGGGTGCTCAAGTAATTATTTTATCGGGAGATGATTTTGATAATATTGAAAACTACTTTGAGAACAAGCCGTTCTTAGGCACCGTCATTGGCTAATTTCCCTCTTTCAGGCTTGCTTTAGAAGGAAAGCAATGGAATAATGTAACAATGTTTCTTACAAGGCTTGCTTTACAGCATTTCCGTAGTTATTCTGAGGCTATATTTCCCTTTACTGACAAAGCCACGATTATTATTGGTCCCAATGCTGCTGGTAAAAGCAATGTGATTGAATCCTTAGTATTACTGACAACCGGAAAAAGCTTCCGGTCTGAAAAAGAAGGCCAATTGGTGCAATTCGGGCAAGATATTTGTCGGATTACGGGGGAGCTTCACGATGGAGATTCGGATGAAACCAAGCTTGAAATTGTTCTTTCTCACTTGCCGGGGTCAACAGGCAGGAAAAAATATCTGGTCAATGGCATCCCTCGAAGACGAGTTGATTTTGTGGGGCGTATGCCCTCGGTACTCTTTACTCCTGAAGATTTAGATTTGGTTACAGGACAGCCGGGGAATAGACGGCGGTTTCTGGATGATACGCTTTCGCAAACAGATGATCAGTATCATGTTGCTCATACTACTTATACCAAAGCTTTGAGGCAGCGCAATGCACTACTCGAGCAGGTACAGCAAACAGGCATCAGAAATGAAAAGATTTTTACGTATTGGGATGAGCTTTTGATCACCAACGGTTCATTGCTTACTGCTAAGCGTCAAGCATTGATTGATCAGATTAATGCTCGGCTGAAGGAACTATTCTCGTTTACCCTAAGCTATGATGCAAGCATTATTTCTGAAGAACGGCTTGCTCGCTATAAAGCAGGTGAGGTTGGTGCTGGCGTAACATTGGTTGGTCCTCATCGGGATGATGTCTTGATTTCTGGCATCCATCCCGTATCAAAGGAGCCAGTGGATCTTAAATACTTTGCCTCACGTGGGCAACAGCGATTAGTCACGCTTGAGCTAAAGCTAGCGCAAATTGCATTCGTGGAAGAGCAAACAAAAATGCAACCATTGTTGCTCTTAGATGATATCTTTTCAGAGCTTGATAGTGGCCATATTGCCCACGTTTTGCAATTTATACATACACATCAAACGATCATCACGACAACACATCGTGAATTTGTAGAAAACGTCAATGGGAATGTGATAGAGTTAGAGAATAATCCCAAAAGCAATGAATACTAGCTCTGATTTTCTTACCCAGTTGTACGTGCCGCACACCGCTTCTCACAAAGGGCAGAACGGGAAGCTGATGATTATTGGCGGTTCCCATTTGTTTCATGCCGCCTCCCTGTGGGCTTTGCAGATTGCTTCCCGAGTTGTTGATATGGTGTTTTATTCCTCTGTTGCAGAAAATAATCTGATCGTTGAAGAGCTCAAGAAAGAGTTTCGTAATGGCATCATCGTCAGAAGGGATGATCTCGAAGCGTATCTTGAAGAGGCAGATGCAGTTCTGATTGGGCCAGGGATGGTGAGAACCGAGAACCGAGAACTGAGGACGGAGAGCCGAGAAACGAGAACTTTGGAAGAGATTAACAAGTTAACTGATGAGGGGGAGCAATCGTACTTCTTAACAAAGTATTTGCTTGAGAAATATCCGCACAAGAAGTGGATTATCGATGCAGGAGCACTTCAGATGATGGATCCAGCGTGGCTTTTGCCTCTTTCTGGAAATGCCATTGTGACTCCCCATGTTGGTGAATTTGAACGCGTCTTTAAGCTCAAACCAACAGCCGATAATGCCCGCTCCATGGCCGAAAAGTATCATGCAATTATTGTCTTAAAGGGTGAGAAAGATATTGTTTGCTCAAGCAAAGAATATTTTGAAACTTCCGGGGGCAATGCTGGCATGACCAAAGGGGGAACGGGCGACGTGCTTGCCGGGCTTATTGCTGCCCTTGCAACCAAAAATGATTTGTTTCTTGCGGCTCGGGCTGGATCATACTTCAACAAAAAAGCAGGAGAAGCACTCTTTGAAAAAGTTGGTTATTACTTCAACGCATCAGATCTGGCTGATGAGATACCTCATGTTATGAAACACGTGTTTTCGATCTAGAAATAGAGTATAATACTCCACATGAGTTTAGAACGAAGATGGATTGTTGTTCATGATATGCAGGACGTCCTTCGAGTAGATTTGCCTCCTCGTGCAATTACTGAACCTTCAACTGTGCAAAGCGAGTCAACGTCAGAACTGCTTGAAGTAATGTCTTCCTATCGTGAGGCATGGGATCGTAACACGCTAACACCGCAACTTGTTGATGCTACATGGCAAGAGTTCTGGGGAGTACCTTCAGAAGCTGCTTTGACAGTACCTGCGTGTAATCGCAGCCAAGACGAATTAGCAGCGTTACGTGAACAAAATCGAGGTGTACTTCTCCTCCCTGATGAGATCATGACGCAAGAAGGACCAGATTTTTTGCTTCAAAGGTTTCCTGAGATAGGAAAGTCAGTGCTCCGTAAAAATAAGAATACCCATACAGGCGGTGGGTGTATTGATGTTGAAATGGATAGAGAAGAGCCGAATCTGTTAGCGGGGGAAGTTAACGGCGCCGGTTTAAACTATCGAATCAGAATCCAAGACAAACAGGGGCAGAGACTACAGACATATATCGTTGCTTCCCAATTCAATAAACTGCTCACCGGGCATTACTTTGATGAAGAGCATCGGGTAACATTACCAGGTTCTATTGCTGGTTCAGCATCATTCATGAATGTTAAAAGAGAAAGTACGGGAAAGCTTTTGGTAGGTGAAGGGCATCGAATAGGAAACGGCTATCGCACTGAAGGACGGAAAGCTTGAGAACAAGTTGCCTTTTTTCGGGAAATGCGCAATAATAAATCGTCGTTATGTACACCCCGAAATACACCATCAACAACCATATCCTTCGTTATATCGGTAGCATTGAAGCCTCACGTGAGGTGATTGATCATGCGCCTCTTTTGCCATATTACGAAAAAGAATTTCAGCAGGATGCTATGGTCAGAACCGTGTATCACGGAACCCACATTGAAGGCAATGAATTGAACCTTACTCAAGCTGAGAAAGTCATGCTGGGACAAGATGTGATTGCCAGACCTCGTGACATTCAGGAAATTATTAATTACCGCAAGGTCATGGAATATATTGGGGAAATTCGTAATGCCTCAGAGGAGGGGCGTGCCACGTTTCAGGTGGAAGAGCTCTTTATTAAGTATTTACATAAATTAACGGTTGATAAGATTCTCTCGCAGGAACGGTGCGGGGTGTATCGAGAGACACAAGTTGTGGTGAGAAATAATCTGACTGGTCAGGTTACTTTTACGCCGCCACCTGCTGTTGCTATCCCGCTACAAATTCAGGAACTCCTTGCCTTTATGAATCATCACCGGGGAGAGATGTTGCACCCCGTTCTTAAAAGTGGCATTGTGCATTATGAATTTGTTCGCATTCATCCGTTCCTTGATGGTAATGGTCGGGTGGCTCGAGCTCTTTCTACCTTTGTGCTGTTTCAAGAAGGTTATGATATTAGACAATTCTTCTCGCTTGAAGAGTACTTTGATAATGATGCGCCTCGATATTATGAAGCTTTGCAAAGTATTGAACGTAACGAAGGAGACTTAACGGAATGGCTGACGTACTTTACTGAAGGTTTAGCAATCGAGCTTGCCAAGATCAAAGACAAAATTGAAAAGATCTCCGTAGACAACAAATTAAAGGAACGCCTGGGCGGAAAGCCACTTATGTTGTCAGGCAGGCAGCTCAAGATCATTGAGTATATCCAACAAACAGGATTTTTGCAGAACCAGGCATTTAAGACGCTGTTTCCCATGGTGTCAGAAGACACGGTGCTTAATGAATTAAAAGGACTTCTGAAATCCGGGATTATCAAAAAGTCAGGAAAAACTAAAGGCGCGAAGTATGTTATGAACTGACCCGCGTCGACTCGCTAGGCGAGCCGACGCGAGGCAGGGAATTGAGAACTATGACATTTAGTGAACTTGCCATTTATTTTGACAAACTTGAACAAACCTCATCGAGGTTATCTTTAATTGAAATTCTTTCGGAGCTCTTTGCTTCGGTTACAACAGCTGACGAGCTTGAGCAGATTTGTTATCTGGTGCAGGGAAGAGTGGCACCATTTTTTGAGCCCATTGAATTTGGGATGGCTGACAAGATGGTATCTCAATCGATTGCTCTTTCAGCCGGGATACCAAAAGAACAAGTATGGGAGGAGTATCAAAAGATGGGGGATATGAGCCTCGTGATTGAGAAACTGAACGGAGATCGGAGAATTGAGAACCGAGAACGTACGGTGAAAGAAGTGTTTGCCGCGCTTACCACAATTGCTGGTATTGCTGGACAAGGTTCAGTTGAGAAGAAAATCGCGTTTCTTAAAGATGAATTGTTTGACAAGCTTGATGGTTTATCAATTAAGTATGTCGTACGAATTGTACTGGGCAATGTTCGGCTTGGTATTGGTGACCCAACAATTCTTGATGCTTTGGCGGTCGCACTCCTTGGAGACAGAGCAAAGAGAAAGGTGCTCGAAGGAGCCTACAACAGAACCTCAGCATTAGGTCTTGTTGCCAGGACGCTCAAAGAGCAAGGACTTGACGCCGTTACAAAGTTAAAGGTACGCGTTGGATTTCCCATTCGCTCGGAGCTGTGTGAGCGGTTGCCAAACCCTGAGAAGGTGATGGCAAAGATGGGCAAAGTTGATGCTCAGTACAAATATGATGGCTTTCGGGTGCAGATTCATAAGAAGGGGAAGGTCGTGAAGATGTTCTCTCGAAACCTTGAAGACATGAGTCATATGTTTCCTGAGCTGGTTGAGGGAGCGTTGACGCAAATCACTTCAGACTCAGTGATTCTTGATAGTGAAGCTCTTGCCTATCAACCTGACTCAGATGAGTTCTTGCCATTTCAGGAAACCACCAAACGTCGCCGCAAGCACAACATTGAAAATGTCGCAAAGGCATTGCCTCTCAAAGCGTTTGTGTTTGATATCTTGTATGCCAATGGCAAGTCTCTGATCGACATACCACAAAGTGAACGGATGAAGATTATGCAACAGGTGGTTGCTAAGGGAGACATTTTGCTGCCTTCTCCGGGTAAAGTACTTACTGAGGCAAAAGATTTACAACTCATGCTTGATGATGCTATCTCCAAAGGACTGGAGGGAGTGGTGGTTAAGAAAGTTGATTCTCTGTATGAAGCAGGTGGCCGAAATTTCAATTGGGTGAAGCTCAAGCGTCATTCCAGTGGAGAGCTCCATGATACGATTGATTGTGTGATCTTGGGATATATCTTTGGAAAGGGTAAGCGGACAGCGTTTGGAGCTGGCGCACTTCTTGTTGGTGTGTATGACCAAGAGAAAGATCAGTTTGTGAGCGTCACACGAATCGGCACTGGTCTTACTGACGATGAATGGCGAAGTATTAAAGATAAAACAAAAGGTCTTGAACTTTCCCATAAGCCAGCTCGGGTTGATTCTCTGATTACTCCCAGTGTGTGGGTAAAGCCTGAGATTGTCATTGAGGTGCTTGCTGATGAGATTACCAGAAGTCCGATGCATACGGCTGGGATGAACCGAGAACGGAGAACGGAGAACGGAGAACGGAGAGCGGAGATCAGAGAACTAGAGGTTGGCTATGCGCTTCGATTTCCACGATTGGTAACGTTTCGAGATACAGACAAAAAGCCAGAAGACGCGACTAGTGTAAAGGAACTTATCGAGATGTATCAGGCTCAGGGGAAGAAAGACTAGTTGGTTTCTCTCCAAGAATATGCCTTCTAAAAAGCTTTCCCAATAGCGCATCTGATTCTTTATGAGTTTTTATACGTGGATCGTGTAGCGAAGCAAGTTTGATGAGATTGTCGTGAGTAGAAATTGTATTGGCTCTCGCCCCACGCATAGATCCTATGATTGTTTTTCTTGCTTGATCATTTGGATGTCCAAACAAAAGTACTTGTATAAGCACGGCATAGGGGGCTCGTATCTTATCAAACAGAAGCGCTTTGAATGCATGGAGGTTCTCAGTCATTATCTCTATCGTTTGTCGAATACTATTCGCTTTGCGTGGATCTGTCTCTGGGATATCTTCTGCACTAGCTTTAAGAAATTGAATAATACTTGCGCCAGCAAGATAAGAGAATTCCTCGTTTGTTATCCCCCAGGCTAGGTCATGCATGAGTCGTCCAAAGCGTGGTGTAAGTGCGTGGTCAATTGCATCAAGGCCTGTTTGCCCCGTTTGCAGTTGAATATTACTGAGTGTCTCTGGCCATTCTTCAGGAGGATATCGTAGCACCATTCGGCTTTTGTCACTGATCATAAGCGTTGTTTTTTGTCTGACTTCATGGTTTACCGTAGCTGGCGGTGGTGGGAAATTGCTCGCAAACCACACTTTTGTTCCGTCATGTTCTTTATGATATCTAAGCGTGTCCCAGATAGCGGGGACAGCAACTGCTTCTGTTTCGTCCGTCGCCGCGATGGGTGGGGTAACTGGTTCAACAGTGTTTGCAGGAAAGACCGTTACCTCGGCATTTGCTGAAGGTGCTGTTTCCACTTGTGTCTCTGTAGTCGTTGTGACTTGCTTATCAAGAAGTCTTTTTAGTCGCTCGATTTCTGCTTTCAGTTCTGCTTCTCTATCTGTAAGGCGTTTATTTTCTGTTTGTAATCCTTGAGCCTTTTGAAAAAGAGCTTCATTTGCTGTCTCAAATGCTGTCACTTGCTTAGTAAGGCGTGTATTGTCTGCTTCGAGGATTCTTATTCGAGGGTCTTCTTGGTTTGTTACTTCATCGTTGCTATTCACGGCACCAGCAGCATTAATGGCTCCCTGCAAGAAGTCTGCTAAGCTGCCAATTGTATCGTATGTTGAATGCTTCTTTACTGATGTTCTCTTGTTCTCTATCTCCGTTCGTTGAGGACATACTGGAAGGGTGGCTAGTATCGTATCTGCTCTCTCTAATATTTTAGTAACCTTGGCAACTGTTGCTGCGATTGTCTCAGGAGTTTCTGTTCTTTCTCTAAATTTATAGAGTAGTCCATTAGCGTTGGAAGAAATTTCTGCTCCAGGAGGAAGTTTGGCTTGATAGGCAGCCTTTGTTTTTTCGACTTGTTTTTGTATTCGGGCATGAGTTTCGGCAGATTTGGGGCTTGGGGCATTAATAATTGCAATCGTTTCTCTAAAAGGATGACTTGGTTTAGTGAGCAGTTCATAAATCTTCTCCCGTTCAAGATTCTCTCTTTTTTTAGTAAAACGAGCAAGGCTTCTTGCTACTTCTTGGATAGTTTTTTCTTGACCTGTGGCAAGTTCTTCATGTTGATCGTGGCCAAACGCTTGTGTTAGTTTGTTGTTAAATGAGGGAAGAAACATTAATCCGCGAATCTGTTGATCCAACAATCTCTTTTCAAGTACGGCATCTGTGCCCTGTTGACTCATCAGTAAAAGTATCTCCTTACGCATTTCTTGGGGAGAATAATCTGCTTTTTTAATGATGTCTTGTAATGCCGTTAGTTTTTTTTGCACTATTTTCTGTTCAGCGGGAGTACTTCCCACAAAATAAGGCTCGACTCTCGCAGTATCTGTCAAAGCTGCCAAGAAAGAAAATTTATTGGCGATATCTGGTCCTACCATTTGTTCCCATTGAGAGAGCGTAATATATGCCATTCGTTCCGGGGCAATTTCAGCCTGCTGTTTGGTAGGTTCTATTAACACGTCCATGAAGTGCTCCGGGGACAATGGCTTATCACTAAATTGTTTTGTAACGTTTTGTGTGGGTAAGTATGGAATATCAGGATCGAGTCTTTTTCCATAGATTTCTCCAGCAATGCTACGATGGTTTCCATCTTGAATGCCTTTAATAATACTACCATCATATTGTAGGACATCTACCAATCGAATGGGATGACAGAGATCTGGATCAAAGCTACTGCCATCGGAGCTAAAGTGTCCACGGAAAGACTTTGTATTAAGAATAAGCGTGGTGCGGTTATCTGCAATAATGCCCTGCACCTCACGGTAAGTTATTAGCCGCTGTGGATATCGTTCTTTTTCTGGGGCTTTTTCTGCCTCTTTTCCCGTTGACATAAATTGTCGGAAGTGTATCACGTTTATTGCTGTTTGGGAATAGACACTTGTCAAAGACTCCTGAGATGCGGTATAGTAATGCTATGGACTTTGCTGCATTAAACCAATCTGGAGCCGGATCTGGGGGATGGCATAAACATTTCGCCAACATTCTCAAGCATGCAATGTATGATGGTGCAATTAAAGTCTTTGAAGATGAAACGGGAGGAGCACAGCGTACTGAGATTGTCGTCCCTGAAGGGAAAGTGATTGTCATCAAAGATTTTGAAAAGCTTCCAACGCTTTCCCAATACAAACGAATCGAGGTCTATTCTCCTGATGATGAATTTCTTGATGCTCTTGAGATTTTCCCAGAAGATCGAATGAGTGGTTCTTCATTGCTGCGAGTATTCTATGGGCGATTTCCTATTGGGGTTGGTTCAGGGGATCTAGGGATGATTATTGCCAGCAAACTAACAGGATCTGTAATGGAGCCTCGTCATGTGGGTACCTCTTCAGTTGATGATGAAGTGGTAACTGCCATCAAAAAAATGCTCGCCCGAAAGAGTGTCTAGTGCTCCGTTTAGCGCAGTCCTAACTTTCCTTTTATTTCTTCGATATAGAACATAAGATCATTGACTGATTCTTTTAATCCAGGCGTTATTGGATTGAAAACCGTTGCTCGGTGAAAGAGTAAACGATCCTTAACTTTTTGGTTAGCTGGAGTATCTGCTAACGATGCAAGTTGAGTATAGAGGCTGGCTGATGCATCAATTGTTGCAGCAGCCCGTTTAATAAGATTATTAGTCACAGATCTCTCATTGGGAGGTGCTTTGGCTACTAGGTTGATTAATCGTCTTTCGGAAGGAGAAAGATCATCTATTCTTTTTTTTTGTGAATCGTAAATAGTGGGTCGTAAGGATTTCTGCTGCTTTTTTGGTTTCTATATGTTGTTCAGAAGTTGAGAATACAACCTCGGGCGATACATGAGAGGTTGTAACTTCT
>JAHFKF010000049.1 GCA_023245475.1 Candidatus Levyibacteriota bacterium | reverse complement strand
TTCGTCTTTGTTAGATCGATTCCTATTCACACTATAACTATACCA
Source organism: Candidatus Levyibacteriota bacterium (assembly GCA_023245475.1). Taxonomy (GTDB): domain Bacteria; phylum Patescibacteriota; class Microgenomatia; order Levybacterales; family UBA12049; genus JAHFKF01. The sequence goes on along the minus strand of JAHFKF010000049.1, from coordinate 10,161 downwards.
TGCCAGCTAAAAAAAGAAACTGGTATAATACATATCTATGAAGTCATTTTGGCAAGATTTGCCCAAGCCATTTACCTCGCTCGCGCCGCTTGATGGTGTTACGGACGTGGTGTTTAGACAAGTGATAACCGAGATCGGTAAGCCAGACGTGCTCTTTACTGAATTTACAGCATGTGCGGGACTGGTATCCAAAGGCAAAGAACGTGTCATGACAAATCTGTTATTTACCCCTGAGCAAAAACCAATCGTCGCTCAAATCTGGGGAACAAAACCAGAGCAATTCTTTGTCGTTGCCAAAGAAATTTCACAGATGGGTTTTGCCGGCATTGATATCAACATGGGCTGTCCTGAACGAACCATTGTCAAGGGTGGTGCATGCTCGGCACTCATTAAAAACCCTTCGCTTGCCGCAGAAATTATCCAAGCAACCAAAGAAGGCGCTGCTGATTTACCGGTCAGTGTGAAGACGCGAATTGGTTATTCCCATGAAACTATTGAGGAATGGATTGGCTTTTTATTGCAACAAAAAATTGCGGCATTAACAGTGCACCTCAGAACCGTTGCAGAAATGTCCAAGGTTGATGCACACTGGGAGTTTATGCCACGGATTGTGGAATTAAAAAATAAAATTGCACCCGAAACGGTATTAAGCGGCAATGGAGACGTCCTTTCTCTTGCCGAAATCAAAGAAAAATATGAAGAGTACGGCTGCGATGGATTTATGATCGGACGAGGTATCTTTGCCAATCCATGGGTCTTTAATCCAGCCATCGATCCACAGACGATCACAGTTGAAGAACGAATCAATCTCTACCTCCACCATATCGAATTGTTTGAAAAACAGTGGCTTGGAAAAAAGAATTTTGCTCTGCTGAAGAAGTTTGCCAAGACGTACATTAGCAACTTCCCTGACTCATCAGCTCTGCGCGAAGACCTGATGCTTGCAAAGACTCTTGAACAATTACGTGAACGGTTAGAGAACTACTCATAGACCACATAACTCTGCTATACTAAGTGTATGACCAAATCAAAGAAGCAAGTCATGGAAATGATCGAAGCTCACAAAGATCTCTTTACTGAATTTCGAGAAATTCATGATAAATATGCAGTAACTCCAGACGAGTTACAAGAAAAATTTAATGAAGTCGGTAAAAAAATCGTGCCATTAGTTCAACGATGGGAAAACAATCTTTGCTCTAAATCAGAATCAACAAAGTATGGGAAATTCTCAAGCGGACTTGCTGATAAATTCTGGGCTGAAGTCAGAGCACATTTCCCCAAAATAGACTACGTGGGTCTACAAAAGAAGAAATAGAAAGCCGCTATCCTCGTAAATCACGCATGACCCCTTGATATTTTTGGAGATCTGTTCCAAGAGCAAGATCAGTATTGCGCTTTCGTAATCGATCTCTATTCAGAGATCCAATAAAGGGCTCTGTGTTGAATTTATTTAGTACTTGAATAAGATAGTGAGGAGCACGAGAAAGCATCTTCATACGTTCGCTAGGGCCACGATCCTGAGCAAACAAGGAAATATCGGAAGGCGTGAGCTCTTGCCCAAAAAAGGGTATCGGGGGAAAGACATCCTGGACGACATTGGAGGAGATCGCCATCGGCTGTGAAAGTACTTCTTGTACTTCATCTTTCGGTATATCCAACAGAGCTGCCTCTCTGACAAAGGCTTCTTTTCCTACCTCCGCCCATGTGGGGTTAGTATACATCGCCAGTAATGCATTCATGCTAAGCTCTTGCACAAACTGATCATACTGTCTATTGGTGTCGAAATCTGATAATACCATAATCGTAGTAAGAGGAGCTTTGTCAGTTACGGAGTCTTGCATGAATTTAAGATAATGCTGGGCAACGCCAAGACGCAATGATCTACTATTGAGCGGCAGGTGACGAAATGAAGTAATATCAATTTCGGACATCCCATCCCAGTCGAGAGAGCCATCTTCTCTACGATGCGATTGTACGACTCGATTTAAAGGAGGACAGGTACCTTTTGCAATGACTTCTTGCTCAAGCCACCGACGGGTATGAATAATTTCAGGAGGCAATGAGCGTGGGATAAATCTTTCAATCATAGATACTATGGGAGTTATCCTAGATAAAACTATTTCTTAGGGACTTTGAGGTAGTTGAGTTTTGCTCGGCGAATTCTCTTTCGTGGATGTTCTGCAACTTCAATCTTTTCAATGAGTGGAGAGTTAATTGGCCAAATTCTTTCAACTGAAATCTGTCCAACCATCTTTTGAACAGTGAACATTTTGTTTTCTCCGCGACCTCTGATACCAAGAACAACACCTTTGAAAACCTGAATACGGGTCTTTTCTCCTTCTCGGATTTTCAGATGAACTTTGATAATGTCGCCTGGTGCAAAATTAATTGTCTGTAACATATTTGGATATTATACCCTAAAACTCAAGAAATCTCAACGGGATTGTAGAGATCCGCCAACGAAGCCTTTTGTTCGTGTTATCTGATATCGATTCATTACCTCTCCACGATCGCCAGAAAATTCTTGCATAGCGACTAACTGAACCATACCTGCACGCAAACTTTGCGATTGACGTTGTCTATCTGCTAGCCATGCATAGTATGTTATTGGTAGGTCTGGCCGAGATTTAGTGTCTTTTGGTAAATACTTGCCATCATCAGTATACAAGTGTGGCTCCCGTTTCGCCGTAACATATAACCGCCAATCAGGATATCTGTTATCAAGAATCGTAAATGCCCCATGTGTCACTTGCCTAAAAAGTCGAAAGGTATTTCCCACTTTGTAGGAAGCTTTATCTGCAGGAGTCACATTATTTGAAACTAAATAGCTGTGAATCTGATCAACTGAAGCCTGAGGATTACCCCTTCCAAAGGCAGCGCCCAGCCCATGCGTTATCGTAGAAGCAACAGCCTCTTCCATTTCAGGCACTTGCCTGACTGTGTTCATTCTAAATTGATCGGATACATGCTTTAAGACTTTTTTAAATGGTCCTTGAGCAAGGTAAAAATTTTCTCCCGGCTGCAACTTATTTGCTGAAACGACGACCTCCGTAGGTCGAGCTTCAGAACGAATTTGTCGTGGAGATGCTTCATGGTTTGACATAGAAGCCTAGATTATATGTCAATCTAGTGTAATCGGCAAGAGGATTATTGTCGATCCTCACGTGCAATTCGCTGCTGATTCGTGTTACCCTCATTTAACCTTGAAGTTTGAAAAACATTTATGACTCCTTGTCTTTTTGATAAGTCGCTAACTCGAGTATCGCTAGCCAATCGTTCACTTACCCAATCTACATAAGGACGAGGGAATGTAATAGAAATAAAGGAGTATTTAGTCCGTGAACCATCAGCCTTATAGATTCCTTTGTCTTGTTGCGTATGAACATATGTATCCCAATAAGGATTGCCATCATCAAGATCTAGTACTGTGTTTTTAAAAACAGCACTGAGAAGGACACTTCTATCTTCATACGATGGCCTTTTCGCAAGAGGTAATTGCTTAACTACATCTTGAAAAAAATCATTCATAGAGACTTTAGCCCCCTGCTGCTGACGTAATATCTCACGTTTAGCAACGAATTTAGTCAGTAGATATGCAAAATCTGAAGCTTTAATAGGTACGTTATCGAGTGCTAAAGCAAACGCAGCTATAAAAGGTGGTTGCTCATAAAAATTTTGAGACTCAGATAAACGCCTAATTTCTATGGAAGTTGAAGCTTCTTTAGGATGAGGAGTATAAGATTCTGTCATAAAAGCGTATTCTAGAAGAAAAAAGGTGCAATTCAAACTCAGTGATCTTTTGCCACGGCCTCAATAAACCCAAGGAAGATAGGATGAGGAGTTAGTGGACGACTCTTGTATTCAGGATGGCCTTGTGTCCCAATGTAAAATGGATGATCTGGTATTTCAATAATTTCAACAAGCCCTTCTTCAACTGACCTTGCACTAATTACCAAACCTGCCTTTTCAAAGTCCTTGGCAAACGTATTGTTGAATTCATATCGATGTCGATGCCTTTCACTGGTCAAGCCTTTTGCCTTATTGATCATTTGGCCGTATTTCTCGTACAACTCATACGCCTTTGTGCCTTTCTTAACAATTGCTTCCCAGCCGCCAAGACGCATGGTTCCGCCATAGGCACGTCGTTCCATGATTTCTTTTTGAGACGGGATCAGGTAAATGACAGGATGCTTTGATTTAGGATTGTTCTCGGCAGTACTTGCGTCTTTCCATCCCAAGACAGAACGAGCAAATGCCACACAGGCAAGCTGCATACCATAGCACAACCCAAGGTAAGGAATCTTCATCTTGCGAGCATAGTCAGCAGCAGCAATCATGCCTTCAGAACCACGCTCTCCCCAACCAATAGGGACAATAATCCCATCTGGTGTACCAAGAATTTTCTCAGCACCTTCCTTCTCGAGCTTTTCAGCATCAATCCAATGGGTCTTTACCTCTACGCCCTTTGCCCATGATGCATGATCAATTGCATCAAACAAAGCGGCATACGAATCACGAATTTGATACTCACCGGTGCCAAAGTATTTTCCAATGATGGCAACATTAACTGTCTTTTTCTTTGGAGCTTTGATACTATCAACCAATTTTTTCCACTTGGCGATATTTGGAGTTTTTATTGGTAAATTAAGCTTTTGTAAAATTCGTTTATCAAGCCCTTGCTCTTGCATTGAAAAAGGAATCTCGTACACGGTGCTGACATCAGGGTTGGAGATAATATCTTCTGGATGCATATTGCAGAAAAGCGCGAATCTGTCCCTGCGTCTTTTATCTAAATATTTTTCAGAACGAGCAATAATAAAGTCTGGCTGAATCCCCATTGAGTTAAGAGTACGAACAGACAGCTGGGTTGGCTTGGTCTTAGGCTCTCCGAGATGAGATGGCGTTGGGACGTAACTAACATGAACATGAATCACGTCGCCTGGATTTTTCAGTGTCATGATTCGAGAAGCTTCATAATAGAAAATATTTTGATATTCTCCAGCCGTTCCCCCCATTTCAATCATGACAATATCAGCATTACTCTTGGAACCAACCTCTTTAATACGTTTTGTAATTTCATCGGTAATATGTGGAATTGCTTCAACATCTTCTCCGTTGTATTCAAAGCGACGTTCCCGATCAATAACGGTTTGGTAAATACGTCCCATGGTCACAAAGTTAACCTGTCCCATGTCTGCATCAAGGAATTTCTCGTATGTCCCAATGTCCATATCTCCCTCTGTACCATCTTCACAAAGGAATGGATCACCGTGTTCAATAGGATTAATTGTTCCTGCGTCAAGATTGAGATAGTTTTCTACTTTGATGGGGGCGACTTTATAACCTGCTGATTTGAGAAGAAGAGCGATTGATGCGGAGGTGATACCCTTACCGATGCCGGAGATGACTCCACCGGAGACAAAGATGTATTTTGTTGTGTGTTTTTTGCTCTTGGATTCGGGCACGATTCATATTAGCAAATAAAAAGCGAAGAGTCAACAAGTGAAAGCATTCTTTATGCAGCACAATTAGGGTCTGTACCCTTTTCCTTCTTACCAAGCGCATAAACATGAAGTGTTGGTTCAGCTCCCGGTCTATCCTCCCGGTATGTTCCACTCATACCATCACCTTTTGGTAAACCAAGCTCGTTGCTTGCAATTGCTAAAAGCCTTTCAACTTCTTTTTGGGCTTGCTCTTTGGAGTATGCTTCATTAAAAGAGACATTGACACCCACTACGAAGATTGTGTCCTCTGGAGACTCTTTTTCCCACTTAGTAATCTCTTCCTTGGGTTGCACCCATGCTTGTTTTCTTTCTGCTTCGTTATCTCCGAACAATGTTTGCATGTCAAAAGAATTGATTAATAAAGTATAATCTCTTTTTATCTCTCTTTTTTCTTGATTTGGATCACAAGTTGGGGGGACATCAGGAGAAGATCTATCACATCCTGCTACTCCTAAAAGTGTAGGGCCAAAAACCACACCACCGGCGGCAATTTTGCCAAGGTTTTGCAATAGCTCTCTTCTAAGTATAGTACGCGGTTGACGCTCATTCATAGTGGAGACTATATACTATGAGACTCTCAGTGTCAAGAGAGAGATCAGCCATTAGTTTTTCTTTTTCTTTTGACTTGCTTGATACTGCTTTTTTACTTCCTTGCGGATACGAGGGATACCTAAGTAACTTCGCGAAGTCGCACAATCTCCACTCGCAAATCCAAAATTCCTACAAGCTTGAGGACGAGTTTCGTAAACCCCACATGAATTATCTGGTTCTAAATTTGGACAAGGGCCAACCATTGAAAGGGTTTGCGTATTAGCTTGCTGAGGTGCTACATAGACAGTTGTTCCTGTGGTGGAATCATAAATATCTTCCTCAATATGTTGAGCCATGACCTTTGCAGATAATTGAATCACGCGGGTGCCGTACGGAGTTAGCGTATCAACGTCTCTCTGAGATAAGCCTTCAAATACCATATCCCGACAGCACGCAGCCGGGCAACCACTTGCAGCACAGGGATTAAATTCATTTGTTTCTGTCATATAACTCCCTCAATTCCTTTGTAGGAGAGCTTTGGCGTCAGCTGCTCCCTTGATGTAGGCTGGTTCTATCTTAGCTTTAAGATCAGCAGCCATACTATTCCACCAACGCTCGGTTAATACAGTCGTAAACCCTATTTCAGTTGCTCTAAACGCATCTGTTCTAAGGGCAAACCCTCTTGTTAGGCCATTCATCAAATCTCGCAAGGCAGCCTCATTTTGTGCAGCATTAGGAGAAAAATTAATTGTTGCGCCTCATGGTCTCGATCAATTGATGCATGAAACCGACGAAATTTTTCATCCACAGATAGGGATAAATTAGCAAAATCAATACCTGAAGGTAGCCTGTCTCCTACCACCTTAGTGACAGCATCTATTATTGAAGTAGCATCCTCACCACTTGCTAGTAAGTCCTCTTGTAATACCTCAGTCACCCGAGATACTTTTGGTGTACGAAGAGTGACTCGTGATAATTGTGATTGCTCTTTGCTCGCAGCAAAAAAATATAATCCACCATGCAAATATGCTGCGTCTAGGCTCTTATCCAAAGTGCCACCTAGCATACGTACATTTTTAAGACTTACTAAGCCTTGATAAAATCCTGGAAAACGATTTTCTACTGATTTTTTAAATTTGTTGTGCAGTCGTACATCAATTTCTCTATGTCTTCCCATCGTCGCAATATATGCATTCCACGCAGCCTTTTCAGAGACAGGGTATATTCGATCGGGAGTAGCTTCATTGCCACCTCTTTGTTCAGGTTCTTTTGCCATTGAGGTATTATAATAACTAAGCCTCTCATTGTAAATGATATTTGTGATAAAATATCTCCTTATGACCGAGCGTGGAGAAAGAGATGAACAAGCAATGGCTGTACGACGTCATCTGCTTGCCAGAGAAACAGCACATATTTTACCAACCGATGAACGCATTGGGGCATTTGTTGGAGCCAGCACGGAGATGATTAAAGCTATGATGCAGACAGGTCGCTTGACTAACCCAACTGAGGAGCCCCCTCAGCTATTGAGATTTACCCCAACGCAACAGTTACTCCCCAGATTATCGAGTCTTCGATTAGACAGGAGAACCCTAAGAATGATTGCCAATCCTGATGCAATAAGGGAAGAGGCCGTCTCTCTAGGAAGCCATCCAGCTCAATTACATTTTTTTATGAATGAGATTGGCTTACAACTAGATGATCTAGATGCCAGAGGAGCTGCTATACAATATCTTATGGATGCTAACCCAAAGACGCTGGAATCAAGAAGAAGAACATATGGATCAGATACAGAAGGGATACAACAGGAGATAAAAGCGACAGCAGACCTGATACCACATCTTCATCCTGAAGAGCTGTATAGGATGGGTAATCTTACCAAAGCAACATGGGAGAAGAAAGGATTTTTGCTAGGAATCAATCGTGCAGCAAAGTTTGATCTCGTATTTTCAGAAGGCCATGGCGAGTTAGCTCTCTCGTATGACGAAAAGGGGCTGCCCTATAAAACAATTGTTGCTGTAGAGGCATTGAGTACTCACGAGGAACAGTTTTTAACTAATCTCAAATATCAAAGATAGTGGCTCCTGAGCTTGCAACTTTTTCGCCACACATTTCCATTGCGTTATTCGTATTTATTTCTTACAATAAGCTCCTATGGAATTTGATAGACAACCTTTTATACGATACGTTAAACAGCTTAATGAGAATGTCATAAAAAATGTCGCAATAGAAAGGCAACGTGTATTAGCAAACCAATCTCCTTGGTATGTTTACGATTCAACTTTAGCTGCTTATGAGGAGAGCTTTAGATATATATTAGATATGCCATTTGAGGAGCGCTTGCGTAAACGACAAGCAGAAAAAGGCAAAGTTTTCGCATTAGACGTCATGGGAACAGCAAAGTTTTCATCCATTTTTCCGATTGATGGAGAAATGGCCATGACACATATTGATTTTCGTAAGGAAACGGAAAAAGCTTCTGATAAAAAACAACATAGAGAAGTGGCAGATGGCAGTATTTTGGCAATGAAACCATGGCGTGATGTAAAAAACTTTATTACGAAACATGATACGACACAATATCCCGGGTATGATTTGATTACCTGTCGGCCAATTGCCGCATGGGGAGAATTATTTGATGTCCAAAGACCAGATCTTGCATATCAATATGACGTGGTTCGTATTCTGATGCAGCGAAGTGCGTCATTACTGAGCCCTCATGGTGGAACATTATTTATGGAGCTACCCTATTTTGCTGACTATTATCCATTAAGAAAGATGATCAAGGCTACCCCTGGAATGGATTCATATAACAATCAACATCCTGACAACTATATCCGTATTGTCCGTTCGGGTTCAACCCCTGTTCGTATTGCTAAAGTATAAACTATACTTAACCCCTCCTGACGATACCATTGCTCACATTACTAAAATTATGAACGCATACGAGTTGTATTCTCAGCATAGTTAAAAAAATCACGCTTAAGGTTTTGGATCAAAAGAATGGGCCATGACAAGAAACTGAGACTTTCCGGGTTCATGGTTCCATAACCAGGCGTCCCCTTGAGGATTAGGAGAAGTGAACTGCTCTCCTATGACCGGTACTATAAATTGGGGGTTAGAGACAGGAAGTCTCTTTGGTTCTTTAGAAAAAGGTGAATACTTAAAGAGTGTCACCGTATCTGCAAAATGAACGGTACCGGAAGGAGCAACAAGTCGAGCAAGTTGCCTAATATGTTCCTGCTGAAGACCTATTGTCTTTGGTTGTAATGCCATAATAAGTTCATGATCAGCTCCACCAGGTTGAGTTGATAAGTGAACTCCATATTTTTTAAAAAATTTCTCCCGTAATGATAAAATCGGTAAAGATGAGACTTGTGTCATAACGAGCTGGGAACTCACAAAGGTATAGTCAGCTCCCACAGAAAGCCCCTTTCCTGTAACATCAAATTGAGCAACACTACCCGGTGCCCTAGCAAGAAAAGCTTGCATTGGACGATTAAGATGTAGATCCATCCGCTTTGCGAAATCGGCAACGACACCAGTTATATCAGTTGCAATAATTGTTGTTTTCTGCTGCTGTTCTGGTGATAATTTTTTAACAGCAGCTTCTGTGCTTTGATGATCTATTTCAACAAGCGTTACTTTATCAAACCGATCTGTTAATTCTGCAAGAGGAATATCTAGACAATTGCCCGAGCCAAGAATTAATGCTGTTTTTTCCTTTTCCTGCGGAGCACGAGAAAGTGCACGATCAGCAGTTGTAAGAATTGCTTGTTGACTCTTCTGGATATGCTCATTGTACGCAAGACCAAATCGTTCAGTTCTTTCTCGGATCGATCTATTTTCCTCCGCAAAACGTGCCCTTGTTGTCGCAGGAATGTCTCGTACAGATCGATGTATTACCAGTCCATATCCCCTAGCTGTTTCAGTATTTTTTCTTGGATCAATCTCTTTTGACATAAGGGTAGATTATAGCATATAAAGAATTAGGAGATTCTATAAAAGACTTTGTACACCTGGAGGGATTTGAACCCCCGACCCCTTCGTCCGAAGCGAAGTGCTCTATCCACTGAGCTACAGGTGCATACTCGTTATTCTAACAAACTCACACCTTGAATTCAAT
>JAHFKF010000117.1 GCA_023245475.1 Candidatus Levyibacteriota bacterium | reverse complement strand
CAACAGGCAACGAATTATTGACAAAACAAGACGCGAGATAGATTTTGTCGACACCCCAGCAGATCAAGCAGGCATGCGAGGTATTCTGGACAATGTACGAACAACAGTAAGACGAAAAGAATTGGGGATGCGAACACCAGTACCGTTTAATTACACAGATACTCGTGAGATAGCGATTTATAAGCAGCTCTTGGAACCATACATGCAGTATACCAAAACAGGCAATGAAGACTCCTACAGAGAGATTGTAGCAGGCATACAACGCTACTATACTGAACAAGACAAACCTTCTCCAAGAGAAGAACCACCTCCCCCACCGAAAGAACCAACAGAGGAGCCACCTCCTCAATCTCCTCCCTCAGACGAAGATGAAGAGTCTCCTGAAATAGAGGCGTCATCAAACCGCTTTGAAGTAACGCCAAGCGGAACCAGCAAGGAACCATTGCTAGGTTATTATGCCAAAATAATCAAAAGTTCATTTACTAATAAACGGTGGACTACAACATCCCCTCTTCAAGTGGCACGAAAAATTGATCATACAGGCAGTACACAAAGACAAACGATTAAAGGATTTAAAGGAGATGCTCTTATTCAAGAAGTTCCTGTCCCGTTAGGCTACGCATGCGATAGCTCTTCAATCCGAGCTACGGGTCAGCTACCAAGATTATTACGAGAGAGAGACACGGGCACATTTTCAGTAGAACTGCATCCTACAACGCAGGAATTCACTGTTGATGTATTCCCAGACAGTGATCCTTTTTCTCCCGCACCAACAGCAAAGGATACGCAGCCAATCCATCGTGGGCAACTCTCTGATGCTTCGGAAACACTTATCCGAGGACTTACAGGGACTAACCTTGAAAAAGCAGAGAAAATCAAAGAATTTATCAACACGCACCATAAATACCCAGAAAGTACTGATATAGGAGATGTCGATAAAGAACGTCGTCGTAATGACCCTACTACTACTTCAGAAAACTATATCCAGTTGCTTGAGAAAACAGAACAGCTTGATTGTGAAGAAGGCAACACCGTTGCTAGTGCCATGCTTCGTCACGCCGATGTTCCCACCAGATTCATCGAAGGAGATAAGGTGGACACGATAACAGATGGTAAGGCAATTATTGATCAAGATACAGGACATGCATGGACTGAGGTTTGGGATGGCGAGAAATGGGTTCTTGTTGATTTCACTCCGCCCAAAGAACGAGAACGCCACGTGAACAATCCAACCGGTGAGGGTGAAACTGCCTCCAAATCAGCTTCTGACGAATTAATGCCTCCAGGGGATGCAACAGATCAAGACATCCAACAAGCAGAAGAGCAAATGGGTGCGGCACAAGGCAAAGTAGGTGAAGCCAACAATGCCAAAGCAGATTTTATGGAGCAGCTTAATGAAATGGGTGACAATAGTAGTTTTGCTGATATGGAGGAACTTATGAACCAATTGCAACAAAATCCACAACTCTTTGATGACATGAAAGAGACGTTGGCAAAACAAATGCAGGAAATGGAACAAGTAAAGAGAGATGAATTGCAAGATAAAATCGAACAAATGCTTGAAGATGGATTCCTTGATCCTGAAACCGCAGAAAGAATAGCAGCCACGCTAGAAAATGAACCAGCCGCAAATTTGGATGCAGCCATCGAACAAATCCAAGAAGAAAGTAAACGCTTTACCGAATACGAGACAAGACGCATACGAGTACTGCCGCTGGTTGAAACTGCGTATGAGTTCTTGTTGCCATATTTGCAAGAACGGGATGATCTCGTCATTGATCATGATACACTTGGTAGACATGGACAGTTAGATAAAACCGCAATACGAAAGCCCATTAAAATGATGACCGGACAGGTGAAGAATCCTCGGATGGTTGAGGCAGAAACAGTACCAGAACTAATGATGACGATTGGCATTGATATCAGTAACTCTATGGGACTAGATGTCGATACAGGAGAACCTCGTGATAGAATCGATACAGCAACAGACCTCGTTATCTTTTACAATGAACTCTTATCAACCATTCAGGAAAACCATGGTCATACCCAATACGCCATCTATGCATATGGAAAAGATGTTATACCAATCAAGAAGTTTGATGAAGATTATCAATCAACAGAACGCTATACGCGGGAGGACGGCAGTGCCTCAACGGTCAAGGTCAACCTCATGCAAGTACTTGATATGTCAGAGACATTGAGGCTTCATCAAGAAGGTTTTGCTTTGCAAGAACAAGCTAAAGGCATTGTAGACAGATTTAACCAAACCTATGATAATCGAGAAAAAGTACGGTTAAACCAAGAGATGGACGCAATCAATAATCAAACTGAGCACCTTACTCAGCAACTACACAGTCTTCCTAACGCTGGTACAAGACTGCTTGAAGCCCTGCAACGCATGTCAACAGATCTGCACCAAAAGCAAACAGATTATCCAGACTGGTTTTCAACAGTAACACTCCTCTGTGATGGAGCGGATGGCTGGGTTAAATCTCAACCACAACGCTTACAGCAACTGAGGAACGTGGTTAACGCTCCCGCGGAAGAGGGCGGCCTGCGAGATGATAATCTTTCCGTCGTAATTATTAGCGACCAATATTCAGATGATGACGAAGACGTAGCTCAAGAATTTAGTAACATCGTGGGAGAGACACGCACCAAACAAGCACGAACTCTCGAAGAGATAGTAACACAAGAGATGGAACGACTTGCGCAGAACCTACAACACCACAATGATAGCCGCTAAATCCGCATGCATTTGCTTCAAAATGGTATAATTACACAATGAAAGAACGAACAGCAAGAGCTGAAACAGTACCATCACGCTATGCAATGGCCGGGGCTTCTGCTGTGTTGTTGCTCGGAGGAGAAAGACGCTCAGAAATTACCAGAACCGATGAGACAAAACTCCGAAGCATCCTGTCCCGCAAGTCTGCAATCCCAAGTACCCACATCAACAACAGCGCACGAGCTGAGCAGCAAAGCTATTATCACGATGATAAGCAGGAAGGTGAAACTGAAGATCAAGCCCGCAACCGCCGCATGAGCAGATGGACGAACAATTTAAATAGTATTCTTGACTCATATGACAATTCCCCTGCTGAAGGTTTTCTCAAAGGCATGGGTATCTCAAAAGAAAAGGGTATGAATGCTGATCACATATATCAAAAATATATGGT
>JAHFKF010000116.1 GCA_023245475.1 Candidatus Levyibacteriota bacterium | reverse complement strand
ATTACAGCAATTTTGACGACGGTAATTTCTTCTATTGCCATAGAGCGACTTCGTCTCAGTAAAAAAGTCTATGGAGAATCCGCGCTGTCAATTTTTCTTTCAGGAAGTCTTGCTCTCGCAATTGTTCTTATCAGTCTGGGAAAAGGATTTTCGACAAATCTTTTTAATTACTTATTTGGAAGTATTCTCACTGTCAAACAAAGTGACGTCATTATTATTGGAGTTTTGGGTATTTTTGTTATTGCAGTTATTATTGCTTTTTATAAAGAATTAGTTTATATCACTTTTGACGAAGAAGCAGCTCAAGTAAGTGGTATTCCGACACGATTCATTAATTTCGTTCTCATCATTCTCGCAGCTTTGACTGTCTCCCTTGCTATTCCTATTGTAGGAGTACTGCTTATTGCAGCTCTTATTGTTATTCCTGTCGTAACCGCTCTGCAGTTTAGAAAAAGTTTCAAACAAACAATTATTATTGCAGAAATTATTTCTTTATTTTCAGTCATCGCAGGTATCATTACATCGTTCTATCTTGATCTTTCCACGGGAGGTACAATCGTATTGATTACTCTCGCAATTTTTATAATTGTATTCTTTTTCAAAAAAGACTAAATTAGAAGCATGCAAACCTCTTTCAAAGAACGCGTCTATACGATTACAAAACAAATTCCGGCGGGCAAAGTTGCAACATATGGACAACTGGCAGCACTTGTCGGAAGTCCTAGAGCAGCACGAGCAATTGGCATGTGCATGCGGACAAATCCTTTTGCTCCAATTGTGCCTTGTCATAGAGTCGTTGCCGCTGATGGAAAATTAACAGGTTACTCTGCCAAAGAGGGGGTCAAAACAAAACGGCAAATGTTACTTGCTGAAGGGGTAAGTTTTATTGGGGACAAAGTAGATCTGACTATTTCCCGCTGGAAGCCTTCTTTTGCAGATCTAAAAAGTGGTCATGAATAAGATCATATAATTTGCCAACAAACTCTTTTGATAATTTTAGTGCTTCTGCTTGAGCCATTTTCTTCTCCAGAATTTCTTTCTTTCGTTTTTCATCGAAGAGGGGAATACCATGTGCTAGTTTAACTTTGCCAACTTCTTTGACAATCTCTTGCCTTTTTGCCAACAATTCCAAGAGAGAATCATCAATGGTATCAATTTTTTTTCGGAGTTCTTCAAGAGGTATGTTCATAGACATATTCTAGTTGGGGATTAGGTTATTGTCAATTAAAAATCAATGCTGTTATTTTTTACTAGTTATTGAACTGTATGCTCTTAAATCACGTTTGTTAATAAATACCCAAGCACCTTCTGGCACATCTTTCTGTTTACCATAGTCAAGCGTAACATCTGCCGTAACAGTTTTCAATTTCGGATCATTATGTAACTCTCTCACTGCAAGGACAAGTCCAGGGTCAGTACCGCCAACTCTTCCAGCAGTCAAATCAGTTATTCCTGCTTGCCTATCATTCATTACAACATCTACACTCCATCGAGAAAGGGTTGGATTAAGATGTCCTTGATAGAGTTGTTCAAATGTAGCAGCTTTTTCGCGCGCTATTTCTTCAGGACTACCTTCAGTCAAAGAGATATCAGAAAGCGATCCTCTTGAAACGACAATGTTTTCTGCGCCAAGATAGCGAGTTCTTTTTTTATCACCTTCAGCAATAACTTCATCTTTTTGTCGTAAATGAAAACTGTATACTTCGCCACCCAAGACAACACTTCCCACAGAAATAGTTTGTGGATCGATTATCTCTTCTTCAAGTACGATCCCATCAATACCAATACGTTGTGTCCCAACCAACTGCATGCCTTTGCGTAATTCGGCAACAGTTGTAATACCGCCGTGCTGACCTTCACCATCTGATGCATTTGGGATCTTCAGACGATATTTTTTTCCTGTGCCTTGCATCTCGCGAAGATAGTCAACAAGATCTTCGGGACGAAACGCAGTAACCCCAGGAAGAACAGCTTCTGTCTTTTCCAAACCTCGTGCCAAATCAGCGGAATGAAATGAGCTGGTATCTTTTCCGGAGATTGAAGGATGAAACATGGATTTATGAATTTGTTCAGCATCTGTAACGACTGCACCATACAAATCGTTTGCTCCAGCAATTGCCAATTGGGCAGCTTTTCTTGGAGTTAGCGATCCACCATGGAGAGAGTATGTCTCTCTGCTTGGTTCGGCAATACCACCATAAGGAATATGCAAAATATTGTTCGCGATTACTCGTCCTATATTTTGATTACGCTCCGCAACATGATCCCGATGGGAAGCGGGAGTTGCTGTGATTGCTCGATGATCAATGATTACACTCTCTCTATGCATAAACGGAGATTCTAACACACTTCTTTCTTGACTTCAAGAGAATTTTGCAGTAATCTAAGTGCATGAACCTCTTCTCAACTGATGGTAAAGAAACGCTCCATGCGCATGCAGACATGGCAGGGGAAGGCATTACCGGATCAGCAGAATTTGTCGAATATGAATTTGGTGAGCAAAAACTCGTGAAGATTACATTAATGCTTGAAGGAGATCCTGAGAAATTAAAGCCAGGCCAACACGCAGTTCATATCCATGAGAAAGCAGACTGTAGTGGGGGATTTAAATGCGCTGGAGGACACTTTGATCCAGGTCCTTCAGGCAACACAGATCCCGATGAAAATCACGGATATCATGCAGGAGATTTGCCTAGTATCACAATCGATGATTCAGGAAAGGGAACACTAGAAGCAATAACGACACGAGTAACGCTTTCAGAAGGAGTTGTCTCAATCCTCGGCGGAGAGGGGACATCGCTGATGGTTCATGCAAATCCTGATCCTTTTACACCTGGACCGCATGGCTCTGGTGTTTCAGGCGGACCTCGCCTCGTCTGCGGAATTATTAAGAGAGTCTAACTGCTTATTTGGCAATTGCAACACTCAGCTTCTCACCGTCATAGCGGAAAATCATGTGGACAGTCTTGCCTGTATTATTTTCCACGTAGAGATTTTGCATCTGATTAGCAGCAGACTCTCCAGGTGAATAGTAAATTGACGTTCCATATTCTCGAGGAACCTCAGGAACTACCGCAAAGTTGTGGTTTGTTGGTGCAAGAACTTTCAGTCCAGCATCTGCAGCAGCCCAATTAATAAGTGAAGCCAAATGGCAGACACCATCACCATAGAGATAACCGT
>JAHFKF010000115.1 GCA_023245475.1 Candidatus Levyibacteriota bacterium | reverse complement strand
ATTTTGGAATCTATTTCAACCAAAGACATAAAAGAGCAACTTGAGCAAAGAAAAGAAACATGGGATAAAACAGCTGATCTCCTCCGTAAACACGGTGAGATTTCTGATTTTGGTAAGCAAACTCAGGCACGTTTTAGCAGCAGAGAGCCGCAAGTCTTTATCACATCAGAGAACAAATTAAAAAATGAAAAGTGGCGTACTGAATTAATGAACGTTCGAGTTGAGCCCTTTCTTTCAACTGATGGTCTCATAAAAGAATTTAACATAATAGATAATTTCCCTATTCGAATTTGGAAGCGGCCGGTTGCTGATAGAAATGCACCGTGGCAATTTGGAGCAGCATCTCCTGAAGAGGTTTCTGAATTACTGGAAATATTAAATAAAATTGCTTAACAATATCTTCTTCAGTACCTATGCCATTACCACAAGAATCACAACCAAAGAGACAACCTACCCCAGAAGAGATGACAAACCGTTTGCAAGGACTGCTCGGTAAACAGCGGTCACTAGAACTGGTTGTTGCACCAGATGAAGAAAACCAAACACTTCATCTAGCACAAGTTTCAGTTGCTCCGTGGAGAAAAACAAGAGACGGATGGCGTGTTGGAAAACATTTTATTGTTGACTATAAACAAAAAGCTCTTGTTATGGATGGCACAGATTTCGAAAGTATTAAAGTTATCACTACAAGAACTACTGCTGAGTATGAAACGCGTGTATTTGGCAAACCAGAGGTCTATGGAAATAAATCAGTAGAGGGGATAATCGTTCCAACCTCACCCCAAGAAATCACGGAAGCTCTTTTTACACTTTTTGAACATGCCAAACCAAAAACAGCCGTGGAGGACAAAGAAACGAAAGGTAAAGAAGAAGAACCGAAAACTCTTTATGGCAAATTTAATCTCGAAAAGAAACGATTCTTTGAGGCATCAAGAGGACACATATATCAACTAGCTAATTATACAGTTACTTCTGTACAATGCGGAACAGACGTACTAAGAGTATATGAAGATCAAGCTACTCAAAAAGGAGTATTCTTTGACATAGATTTACCTAAATATCCTACTAATGACGTTCAAACAAAATATTATGCGATATCTCCTAACAACCCTTTACAGCATTTTATACTTATGCAGGGAGAAGAAGAACCCAAAAAAATTGGCTATAGACCAGCTAACCCTCTGGAATCAGATCATGCTCTCTCACTACTCCAATCACTATCAACCAACGAAATAAAAGAACAACTTACACGAAGGAAAACTGCTATGACAAAGGCTGATGATATCCTCAAAACTCATGGTGATTCTTCTGAGTTTCATGAACGAGTGACAGCACGATTCTCCGATAGGGAGCCTCAAGTAGTTATCACTAAGCTTAGCAAAGGAACTATCAGCATCTTGCTTGAACCATTTCTCTCAACTGATGGTCTAAGAAAAAAATTTGCTATCCAAAAAAATCTTCCTATTAAAATAGTCAAACACAGAGCTGATGATCAAAATGCACCTGAAATATCTGAAGCAGCATCTCCTGATGAGGTTTCTGAATTACTGCAACTTTTAAACGAGCTTAGTTAACATACGCTAGTGAAACGAGAATTTATGCTATAATTGCTCCCATGAGAGAACGATTCAATGGATTTGTTAAATTTGTCACAGGTAAAGCAGAAATACCACAAGAGAACCTACCATATCAAGGCACTTTTGATCCAAAGCAATTCGCTGAGAGACTTATGGATCGGCTAAAAAAAGGCGATCCTTATCGACAAGTACCTGAGGAATATCGATCGATTGTGGATGGATTAATTGCAACATACTATCCTACATATAAAGATAGCTATCCTAAAAAAGCAAAGTTTGCCAAAGATATGGCACGTAATTGGTTGGCTAAATATACAGCATTTCCTGAAATCGCAAAAAGGAACGGATTACACGACATACAATCCAATAACGCACCAGCACTAAACGATGCAACAATGCTGGCATGTCTTACAGCAAATTCCTCATATGTATTACTTGGCCCAGGAGCAATGACACAAACAGGAGGAGCACTGCGATATAGTCGAATTCCTCTCCGTCAAGAAAAATATATCTCAGATATCTCGGTCCCAGCAGGCGCACAAATCGAAAAACCTCCACATCTTGGAAAAGGACTTACAATACAAGATAAAGATAAAAATAAAGCGATTACAACAAGCCCATTAATTGCGATTTGTGCGGGAACAGGTCTCGACAATATCACACAGCGTATGAACCAGTTTCAGGGAACACTCAAGCTGGTTTCGACACATATTGATAATTTATCCTTTCTGAATAGGAAGTAATTTGACTATGAACGAACTAGAACATGCATGGGAAGAAATTTCAGCCGATAAAGGCACTATCCGTCAATTAAGAAATGAGATTCGTTCTCTTGCAGGAGAAATGCCCACCTGCTCGTTTAGAATAGGACAAATTACGGACGCAACGACGCTACACATTGAAAAAGTATCTATTGCTCCATGGCAACAAACCTCTGACGGAGCTCGCATTGGGACAGATACCTACATTGTCATGGAAAAAAAAGAAATTCTTCCAACGTCAAACGGTCCAGAAACCCAAAAAATTGTTAGTGCTTACCGCTTAGAAACAGGCACTGTAACCGTCCCAAAGTTACAAGCAGCCGAAACGATAGCAATTCCATTTAAGGACGATACGTTACCTGTCGATCCAGATTTTGACCCAAAGAAACAGACATATACCAAGCTAGCCAATCAACCAGAAGCAGATACATTGGTAGAACTTATCACGGGTCTTACTTACAAAGAGATAATCATTAACCGTGTTACCGGCGAAACCGTCAAAGACGCAAAAAACAGAGAAAAGAATAGAAATAGAGTCATTGCCGAATCAGATCGAATCTTTAGAGCAGCACAAAATGAGATCGTAATGACAGAAGAAGGAAGAGGTGAAGTCTATCTGACATTGGAAAAACAGCAAGTCAAGCTATCACAGGGGAGTCAAAAAGATATCGAAGTGTTGATTACACATGTACAGGACTATACAGATAGAGAATCATTTACTGAAGGTTTCCAATCTGTTGATCGTTCACCTATTCGTTATCTAACAACAACTATGAAGGAAGGCACATTAACTCCTGTTGCAATTGCTAGTGAGAGACAGGTGGACGAACTGTTTAGCGTTTTT
>JAHFKF010000114.1:2172-3191 GCA_023245475.1 Candidatus Levyibacteriota bacterium | reverse complement strand
GGCAATGGGCGCTTCCTGAATACTTTGCCCAAGTTGAGTACTATCAACTACTTTTTTCTGTGTATATTCTTCTGTTTCTTTGATTGCTTCACCAACTTCACCAACTAATTCTTCGTGGTACTGCTGGTTAATTGCGGTAGTAACAGCTGAAGGTGATGCAGCAAACGCTTTAATAACAAGTCCTGTTTTTTGACGGACAAACGCGAGCGCTTCTAGGTCAACTGGATTTGCCATCGCAACTGAGAGAGTATTTGTCTTTTCATCGTACAAAAAAGGGATTAAAGCAAAACGTTCAACCACAGCTCTTGAAAGAAAACCAATGGCCTGAGGAGAAAATGAGACACTTGCCAAATCAATAAAGGGGACACCTAAAAGTTTAGCTTGCGCTTGAGCGATTCGCTCTTCGCTTATGATGTTGCTTCCTTGCAATAACGCGACAACAGATTGCCCCTGCGTCACACTTTTGACTTTCATTTCGTCATATTGTGCTTGGGTTAAAGCACCATCAGCCAACAGAACATCTAATACAGATTTAGCGTCTGTTGCATCAAGTTGCGACGGGATAGGTGATGATGAGACATCGGGCATTACCTTAATGATAAGAGATAATAGTAATCAAGTCAACCAATTTATAGCGATAGCTTCACTTATTGTTCTCAAAATAAACTTGGCGTATAATCCGCCTATGAATAGTCCTGAAAGTCCATTAGGCTTACCTCAATCTTCTCTGCAGTGGGTGAACCTTAGCAAAACACTGAGAACGACACAACATACCCAACTCGAAGTGGGCACCTATCCTGTTGTACCAAAGGAAGGTATAGTCGTTTACGAAAATCCTGAGGTATATGAAAAACGTCTCGAAATAATCTCAGATAGCATAAACAGAGAAAACAACAAAGCGTTAATACCCCGTATGTTTGTACTTGAACCTGACGCAACAATTGTGGAGATGTCTCCTGTTTCGCTGATTATTACTCACAAAAAGCAAGCTGAACAAGATCTTAATGTCATTCTCTTTT
>JAHFKF010000114.1:0-2162 GCA_023245475.1 Candidatus Levyibacteriota bacterium | reverse complement strand
CTATCAAAAAGTTAAGGAGCAATATGTTGATGCAGCTAATAATGCATTTGTGCAGGCAGGAATTGAACCTTTTCCTCCGCAGACCAATGCTGTGAGACAAAGGTTGGGATAAATATCAGATAAACACCTCGTGTATAATAAAACCATCGTATGACAAGCTTTATTCTTTTATCTTCAGACCCCAAAGTTCAGCAAGTGTATCTCACTACTTTTCTTAAGGAATATGAGATTGATCCAATTGATATTACCCGAGTTACCAAAGAAACCTCAGTAAAGCAAAATATACAAAGTTTGGGCATTGCAGACGTGAAGAACATGCAGAAGCAGCTCTTTCTTAAACCTATCAAAAGCAAAACTAAAGCAGTCATTATCCAAGATGCACAGCTCCTAACAACTGAAGCTCAAAATGCACTCTTGAAGGTTCTTGAGGAGCCACCGGAGGCTACTATTATAGTATTAGTCGCAACTTCTAAGGAAACGCTACTCCCAACTATTCTTTCCCGCTGTCAAATGATAGAGCTACAAACTGACAATAAAAAACTTACGGAAAAAGCCAGAGCAGGGTATACTGAGTTTATTGTCTCCCTTGAAAACCTTTCTATTGGAGAACGTCTCAAAAAAGCAGAGCAACTAGCAAAAGATAAAGAAAAGGCAATTGTGTGGACGGAGAATTTGATTTTAATTCTGCGAGAACAACTAGTAAGTGAAATTCTCAATGATACAGCAACAGTCCGTTCCCTGCCTTGCTCGCCTCGATTCGGACGAGTCGAAGCGGGCCGGCAGGCAGGTCAGGTCTCAGTTCTCAATTCATTGAAATCCCTTCATACTCTTCTTAAAACAACCAACGTTAACCCACGCTTTGCAATTGAAAATACGTTGCTTGCGATGATTTCCTAAACTTTGTTACACTACACTAATGAAATTTCTTACGCGTCGCCTTAAAAAAGAATATTATCCTTTTACACAGCTTAGTCATCCAGCACAGCAACTAGTAAAATCTATTCTTGCTTATAATCTTATCCATCCTATCTTTGTACTTTTTATCAATGCCTTTCTTTGGCGACAATCCCAAGACATCCAACTTGTCTCGCTCTATAACTTAGCTTTTTATGTCTTTCTTCCCGTAGGCTTTCATCTCAATGGACTGTTATGGAAACATTCGCTCCTCAGTCATGCGAGAAGTTACACATTGGGAGGTGTTAGTAAATCGATTGCTGTTTTCCTTTTGATCTTTTCAACACACTTTGATATCTACAACGTTTTTATCTTAGGAGGATTATTTGGTCTTTGCTCAGGGATTTACTTCGGCACTCGTAATTTTTTATCTCTCAAGGTAACCGAAAGCAACAACCGTCTTTATTTCTCAAGCCTTGAGCTTGTCTCAAATACCATTACTAATATTATTGTGCCACTTCTCGTGGGAGCATTTATTGTGTATGGCACCACATCTCACAGATATACCCCAATCCAAGCCTATTATGTAGTCGCAATGATACTTGTTGTCATTAGTATTATTTCAGGTTGGCAAATTCGAGCAATTAAACTGCCATTACCCAAAATCAAAAAGATTATGCTGCATCATCCGTCAAGACACTGGCTACAATGCAGAGCTGTCATGATGATGTTTGGACTTATGCAAGGAACCTTTCAATTCCTTTCTGTGTTGATGATTTTGTCATTTATCGGCAATGAAGGTGCACTTGGCATGGTTCAAGCTGTCTCAGCTATCCTTGCGTCTATTGTGCTCTACGGTGTAGCAAGAAAAGTCCCACCAGAAAAACGATTATGGATTATTGGCAGTAGCGTTGCACTGCTCATCGTAGGTGGGTTAAGTTTTGAAATGTGGCAATCAGCAATAGGAGTGTTTTTGTTTATGACGTTTTATGCACTTGCTCAACCACTGTTATGGATGGGTATTAATTCACTCAATCTGGACGTTATTGATAAAGAAACCGTAAAAGCACACAATGACTACTCCTATCTTTTTGATAGCGAGCTATTTCTCAATATTGGCCGTATCATCGGCGTTATCATTTTCCTTTTCTACAGCTCTCTTTTTTCAAGTGATCTTGCGATGAAGATGACGCCACTTTTGTTTGGACTGGCACAGATTATTCTATTGTTTATTGCCAGATCCAGCCAACACAAGCAACGCCAAGCCG
>JAHFKF010000048.1 GCA_023245475.1 Candidatus Levyibacteriota bacterium | reverse complement strand
ATATGAGAACGGAAAGGTATCCACAAATCACCAAGGAAGCTCCACAGCCTGATGAAACAGGGCTAGTCTACCCGGTCAGTAAAACCGACATTGTTCTCCTGACGATGCAAGATGCCTTAACCAAATAATTTGACAAAGCGCTGCAAGAGGCCTACAATCCGGGGGCACGAAAGGGATTGTATGGCAAATAAAGAATCAGGATCACGAGGAGAGATGGGGTCGGCTAGACGCGCACTTGATAAGCTTGCAGGTTTGAATACTGCGGTTGATGTAGTTCTTGTTCCGGTTGCTTATATAGCGGTTGGTGCAGTAGCGGCAGGCTATGCGTTGGTCAATCTGATGGGCGGTATGTATATCCGAGAGAATTATATCCGCAATCCTTCTAAACCTGAGACTTCATCTGGGCCGAAACAGAGACCCCTGTTGGCGAAATTTGCTGATATTTTTGTTGCTCCGAGAGCTCAATCAAAAGCTGCATAATGTTTGTACTAATTCAGTAGTCAGAATACGCTCTTTCTGCTATAATTACTTGTATTCTGGAGATCTGGGTCGTTAGTTCACTGGTAGAACGCTTCACTGATAATGAAGAAGTAGATAGTTCGATTCTATCACGACCCACCAATTATTGGGTAAGCTCTTTTATTGTTTCTTCTAATACTTCACTAATTGTCTTATGGGCGTCTGGATCAAGATGATATCCATCGCTTTTGCTGGAAGAGATATATTCTGCGATATTGATAAAAGTACAGCCATACTTTTCCGCCACTGTTTGGTAGTATTTTGCCAGTTGTTTTGATTTATCTTCAGCACTTTTATATTTTTCTTGTGTTCCAGGAACACTCTCATCAACAAATGGGGGAGAGAGTAACACAACTTTGGGCGATTGTTTATTTTTATTCCATCCAAACTCTTGTATCATCTTTACTAATATCTCCACATTATTTGCGATATCTTGCGGTGCTTGATGGAATTGCTCTTTAAGATCATTTGTCCCAAGCATCAAGATAACAATATCAATGGGATTATTCGTTTCTAAACAAGGCGTGAGGTATGCTTTGCCGTTTTTCCCTTCCTGAACATCCCCATCGAGGGCTGTCGTTCTCCCGCTTAGACCTTCTTCAATAATCCAATAGTTCTTGCCCAATTTTTCTTGCAATAACCCTGTCCAGCGAACAGTTATTGGATAGCGATGGGCACTCTTCTGTGTCGGATCTTGTCCCCACGTATTTGAATCACCATAGCAAAGGACTTTAACAGCGTGTGGGCTGGTATTCATATAACTCATTGTAACATACGCTCACAAACTCCTATAAAGGTCGAGTTCCCTAGATAATATGAGTATGTTATACTAATTATATGGCTCAGCGTTACTGGTTTAAAACACATAAACGAGGCATCGTGTTATATCCAAGTACCTGGCAGGGATGGCTTGTTATCGTTTTGTATTTTGCAGTGATGATCTACACGTTTGTTCAAATTGATGGGTCATCTCATTCCGTAAGTGATACATTGATCAACTTTGTTCCACGAGCATTTCTGTTTTCTGCAATGCTTATTTGTATTAGTTACCTCAAAGGAGAACCACACACGGAGAGAAAATAAAACTGAGAACGGAGAACCGAGATCGGAGAACTGTTATTATTGTGTTGGTGAAGGAGTAATAGGCTTCGCTGTTACTTTTGGAAGGCTTGGTCTCGTGCCGCACCAGCCATTTGTTGGCTCGGGGATGAGGCAAGCTTCCTTACTATCCAAACATGCAGGACGAGTTGCACACGCCGTAGTTTGAGCTCCTTTGACTGCTGTATCTTCGATAGGAAACAGTCCAAATTCTACAATGATCTGGTTATCGCGGGGGAATGAAGAAAGAATTAATGGATTGGTGTTAATCGTTTTATACTTATCAGGCAAGATTGCTTTTACGGAATAACTGGTATTGTCAGGATGCATCTTAGTAAACCTAAATCTGAAGTAACCATTGAGATCCGTTACAAGTTCTGTATTGAGGTTGCCAACTTTTGATGGTTCATCTATGGCGCCATCAGGCTTTATCTGTTTGATACGCACCGTGACTCCTTCAAAAGGTTTTTCTCCCGGGTCACGTTCACCATTTTTGTTGTCATCGTGATACAGATAGCCTGAGATAAACCCAAAACCTGAAGCAACCGTAACTGGGGTTGGCGTAGGCTCTGCGGCCTTGCCTCTGATGTCTTGTCTATCTCGGGAAAGAAGCACAACCATTGGAATACTCAGAAAGAGGGCGATGATCGCAAACAAACCGACAATAGAAAATTTGGAAGACAAGAGCTTTCTCATAATGTAGAACATCTCCTAGTACACCAAACTGAGGCGCGTTTGTCAATGTTTAGTATTGTATTATCGTTGCTTATGCGGTAAAATCCTCTTTTATGAGTAAAGAAAAATTTGCAACAATATTAACCTGTATGGATGGGCGAGTGCAAAAGCCCGGTGCTGTATTTATGCAGGAAAAAACTAATGCTGAGTATGTTGACACCATTACAGAACCTGGAATAGTACGGGTTTTAAATGAAGCAGGAAACACCGATACCCATCGATTGTCACAAATAAGGTATAAATTGGGGATTTCATTGAATAATCACGGTTCAACTGGCGTTGGTGTCACTGCACATGAACATTGCGCAGGCAACGATGTTGATAATGAAACGCAAATTAATCAACTTAGTAGTGCTTGCTCTGTTGTTCGGGAATTGGTGGCAGAGGGCAATTTTAGTGTTCCCGTTTGGGGTATGTTTATTACACAACAGACATCCGGCCTCTGGGTTGCTGAACAAAAAGTAGCTCTTGAATAGTTGTCCACGTATTTGCATTTTGGCGGAGTTCTTACTATACTAATCTTTTATGGGACGCATAGCATCATTCTTTCATAAACAACAACCAGTGCACGTTGACGAAATCAGCGATACAGCAGGGGTTTCGGCCTACGTTCAGGCAAGTACTATCACTGTTGATGGTGGTACCAAGTGTGTTGATGGTAGATACCTTCCCGATCAAGCAGAAGGAATGATTGCCAGACCTGGTGCTGATGGGGGATATGTTATGGCGCTTGAGGCAGTAAATAGAAAAAAAGGCTTAGGTCTCACTCCAGAACAATGCTTTAACGCCGTCTTCAAAGCTGTTAAAAAACTTAACGGCACGTTTTATCTGCACACTGATCATACTGTTGATCCTAATGCTAAGACACATAACGGTCCCGCTTCGACTCGATCGAATCGAGGCGAGCTGATTGGCTGTGGACACCTTGCTAAAGCAGCACGAAGAGGATACTCCTGGGAGTATGACGTCCGAAGCCAAGATGTTGTTGATATGGTTACCTATGCCCGGAGTCTCTCTGACATCGAGGCAGGTGTTGAGATGATCAATCTAGCAGGAAATCATCAGGAGAGAGGCGTGCTTTTAGTGCATAGCGACAAGTATACTGTTTTATCTGCGAATCCAAAACTTTCACAAATGTATTTCATTTATGATATTGATCGCGACAATATCTTTATGAAGAAATTAGTTGCAGAAATGAATATTCCTGGTGTTACTCTTAACGATATGTATCATGAGGGAGCGCTACAACTTGCGGCAACGCTTCAAAATCTTGCAATTGGGTTACCAATCTATGACATAACCTTTGTGGGAAACCAACCACAGGTTGTGCAAAAAGGAATTGTTAAACGGGAGACGTTATTACAACGGATGCATGTTCCTGTTCATACACCTTTTGCTTTGCGTAAGCGTTTTTCTCATATCCTTCCTCACTAATTTTGTAGCGTAAGCGGTAATACAGATCCCGTTGCTCCTCGAATCATTGTTTTCGGAAGCAGTTCAAATTTCGTCGCTTGTTCAGTATATGATTGCGGGATAAACGTAATTGTCGCAACCACCGTTGCTCTTCCATTTACCTGTTGCCCGGGAGTTCCTGTAAGTGCATACGATATTCGTCCAATGTTTGGATTGGTGCTATCCAATGGGATACTTGGCGACGGGAAAAATGCTCCTGGTGTTATGCTGACATCAGAAACGGTGGAGAGATCATAACCAATTTCAAGTTGGATAAGTGTAGGAAGTGTCTCATAGGCAGTGAGTATTACTTGAGCTGTGGTAGCTGTTGCCGGCACAATAGTCATTACTGCTGGACGAGACTCTGTTTGTACGGAAGGGACAACCGTAGCTTTATTTTTTTGATTAGTTGTTGATTGAAATGTAAGAAGGAATGCCAACGCTAAACAAACACAGCCAAGAAAGATGAGGGAGATCAAAATAATCGTATGTTTACCCATGTTAGTCGCCGTTCTGGACAGTAATTTCTCGCAGGAAGAGGTTGTAGTCCGTTTGGTTTACGTTGCCATCATCATCCATATCTGTGACAAGTTTTTTCTGTTCATCGCATCATGGTGCTGCAAGCAAATCTGAGTAGCAGCCAATAAGCATATTGTAATCAAGGATATTGATGACATTATCATTGTTGGCGTCACCAGTAATAAGTGTTACAGTGGGAAGTATTGTTGCTTGAGAACTGCCAATTGAGATAATACCACCAACTCTTCTCTGAAGATGGGTTGAGTTTTTGACCTTAACAATATAATTTCCTGTTGGGAAATTACTATCTAAGTTGACACTTCCCGTGAAGTTTCCAGAAGGGGAGCTGTAGAGAATCGTAGCAGTTTTTGTTGCAACCAATTGATTAAGAGCATTATAGATTCCGACGAGCACTGTCTTTTCAGGATGCTTAGGATACTTATTACTCAGGGATGCATTCGTTTCGTTTACATTATCACCACTGTTTCCCATGCCATGCAGTAAGACTGTCAAATCAAGTCGTTTCCCGTTTACCGTTGGAGTCATTGTTGGAGATACACCCGTTGGCGTTATGGTATTGGTAATAAGTGGGGATGGTGTTGCCGTTGCTGAGATGACAGTTGTGGGTGTCGCAGAAGGCACTGTCGTTGCGCCTGCTGTGATCGCGACATACGCTGGCAGACTTGATGCCAATACATTTTCTGCTGCTGCGTCACCTGGGGCAACAGATAACACTTGTGTCTTTGATCCAAAACTAACGATACTAGCATTTGTTGCCGTTGCCGCCGTTGCTGTTAAGGTAATGGTACCAAGTTTGGTTTCTGTTTTAATTGATTTTGTTGGGTCGGCGCCAATTGAGACCGTCACATAAATATTGCCGTTTGCGCCGTCAACCAATGGGCCTTCAAGGACACTTGGAAAAGCTGTTGGATTGGGGCTAAATGCTGTTGCTTGTGCAGCACTGAAATGATCTTTGTCATAGGCGATTTGTAATTTTACTGTCGAAACTTGACTAGTACCAGGGTTGACCATAATGTCAAGATTAACTGTTTCGCCAACATTTTTTTGAATAGGACTTGTTGTTTGTGAGGCTGGAGTAAATGCAAGAGTGGTTGCTGCTGTTGCTTTACTTCTGTTTTCTTGATTTTGCTGTAGCCCCATCAGCGTCAATTGAAGGCCGCCTAACATGGCAAATAATAAACCTGCTAATAGGATCTTTTTTTTCATATACGCTGCATTATTGTCCAGGTTGTGTTGAGATCTCGCGTAGGAAAAGGTTGTAGTCAATTTGGTTTACCGCAGCGTCATCATTGATGTCAGAGTTTGCTTTCTTCGTTGCGTCACTGCAGTTAGTTGGTGCTGCAAGATCACTGTAGCAGTCAAGTAAACTATTGTAGTCAAGGATATTTAAGGCGTTATCTTGGATGATGTCACCTGTCACCAGTGATACTACTGGCGTGGAGTTTTCTTGGCCTACAGTAATTGTTCTGATGCCATCCATAAGGCGTCTAAGATGGTGAGCGGTCTTTACTGTAATAGTAAAGGCACCTGATGTTGCGATTTGTTGTCCGAGTTCAACAATACCTGTGTAGTTACCATTGGTCGTGTTATAAGAAAGCATACCGCTTGCCGAGGTTACTAATTGATTTGCGCTATTAAATATTTGTACTTCAGCTGAAACAGAACTGTGTTTTGGTGTTTTGTTACTTAAGCTATTTGCTGCGTTGGTATTGTCTCCGCTTGCTCCAATTCCATGTTGAAGAACGGTGAGAGAGAGGGACGTATTGATATTTTTCTCAGGCAAGTTTGGGTCATATGAATTAGGATTACCTGGATTACCGTCTGTGTGACAGACAGGATCTTTGCTATCGATTAACCCGTTGCCATTGTTCTCTTTGCCATCGACACAAGTATTGCCGTTCTCTGGGAGGGTAGGTACATACGTGCCTGGATTGTTAGGATTTTTATCAGTGTGGCAGACAGGGTCAGCTCCGTCAATTACTCCGTTACCGTTGTTGTCCTTTGAATCAGAGCATTGCCCACTACCGTGTTCTCCGTCAATATTCGGATCATAGGAATTAGGATTACCAGGGTTGCCATCTGTGTGGCAGGTTGAATCTTTACTGTCAATGAATCCATTGTTGTCATTGTCGATTTCATCAGAGCACCTCGTCACTTTTTTGTTGCCAAATCGTTGATCTGCAAGGGAGTTGTTGTTGAGTGTTACCGTGTATCCATTAACATTGGTTGGTAGAGTTTGTTTCCATCCTGTTTGAAGAGTCTCTTTAATTGTGTAATTACCGTTACAAAGGCCTGTAAATGTGTAGTTTCCTGAGGCATCTGTCGTAACCGTTTGTGAATTTGTCCCACCAAGTTGTACTGTCCAACCAGAAAGTGGTTGTTCTCCTTGATCAAGAACGCCATTGCCATTTGCGTCATTAAATATTGTTCCGCTGATAGTTCCTTTACCAATGATTTGTGAGATCTCAGTATAAATAGCTGTCAGTTGGT
Source organism: Candidatus Levyibacteriota bacterium (assembly GCA_023245475.1). Lineage (GTDB taxonomy): Bacteria > Patescibacteriota > Microgenomatia > Levybacterales > UBA12049 > JAHFKF01. Next base: position 3,709 of record JAHFKF010000048.1, on the reverse strand, counting down.
CATTGGTTGGACTAAAGAAATACTTGCCTCCAGTGCTAGTTGCAATGTTTTGTAAAAAGCTTTGATTTACGTCGTTGCCAAGCCCAATGGTATAAAAGATAGTCTCGCTTGCGGTATGACCACTGGTGACTGCTGCAAGTGTTTTCTGTTCGGCAACTGATGTATTTACTTGGTTCGAATTGCCTGAGACAACATTGGCTTTGCCATCAGTCAAAAGGATCACTACTTTTTTCATCCCGGCTCGTCCATTTGCCGCAATTTCTTGATTTGCTGTTTTTACACCACATTCAGTACAGGTGTCAGCAGAAGCTGAAATGTTGGTAATTTGTGATTTGACGGAAGAGAAATTATTAGTAAGTCCGCTATTTTGTGTTGCTGTTGTACTAAACGTGACAAGGCCGACTTTATTGTTGGCGTTTTGAGCGATTATATCCATAAATGAATTCGCTGCAACTTTTGCGCTAGCAAGCTTGGTTGTCGTACCGATATTGTCATTCATACTACCAGATTTATCAATGATAAGTTCAATATCTGATGGGCTGTTTGCGCAAATAGCGCTTGTAGATATTTCTGCAGCTTTACCTTTTAAGTTTTGTTGTTTTTGCAAATTAATAACTAGGAGCGGAAGAAGAACTAATCCATACAAGAAAAGGACAAGCGCAAGTAATAATAATTTCTTTTTTTGTTTAAAATAATGCATACGTGTTAGTCACCAGATTGAACAGAGAGTTCACGCAAGAATAGGTTGTAGTCTGGGCTATTAATGATGCCATTATCGTCGAGATCAACGTTGATGGTTGGTGTATGTACTTGGCAAGCTTGACTCTTGTAGATTGATTGAGGTTCATCAAGCGGCAATGGATTAAGTGATCCATATCCACAATCCAGGAGTGCATTGTAATCCAAAACATTTAGTGTGTTATCTACATTGGTATTTCCAGCAACGAGTGACGTTTGTTGTATATTATTGCTTTGCATATTTTTGATTTGCTGTACTCCTGGTATCAGCCTACGAAGGTAGCGGTCACTTTGAATCTTAATGAGATAATCGCCGCTGGCAAAGGTATCACCCAAACTGACACTGCCTTTAAATGTACCGCTTGGACTACTGTAGTAAATTTTGCCCCCAACACTGGCTACTATTTCATTATTACTGTTGAGAATTTGGATGTCAAGATTCCTTTCTGGATGCAGTGGGTTTTTATTACTAAGGCTATTGCCTGTCGGGTTAGGATTGTCTCCTGCTGCTCCTATCCCATGTAATAATAAGTCAAAGTTCAAGATTGTTCCAGAGGGAGAACCTGTTGGTGTAATCGAATCACCGTCGATGGAAACATAGGCAGGGATGGTCGTTGACAAGACATTTTCTGCTGCTTGGTCGCTAGTTCCTGCAGAGAGAGCCTGCGAGATATTGGTAAAGGTTACTGTCGTGGGCGTAGCTCCTGTACCACCGATTGCGGTAAAGTGAAGCGTCCCAATCTTAGATACGGCTCTGACTGCTTTTGTAGGATCGGAACCAACCGAGAGTGATTGGGCAAATTTGCCTGTACTGAGCACTGGGCCTTCAAGGGTAACTGGGAAATCAGTAGTGTTTTGGGTAAATGGAGTCGATTGCAATTGTAATTTAGTTGCATCATATTGGACTTGAAGTCGGACGAAGGTCACAAGATTTTGTCCAGGGTCAACCATCACATCAAGATCCACAGTGTCACCTGTTGCTTTTTGTAAGGGAGTTGTTTGGGTAGTTTCAGGGACGAAAGAGAGTTTCGTTGAGCTACTTGCTTTACTTCTATTTTCTTGATTTTGGCGGAGTAGCGCAAGTGTGACAGGAATGCTGATAACCAGCAACGCAACCAAGCCGAGAACAACTTTGTTTCTCATACATTAATCGTATAGAAGAATCTGAAAGGTGTCAAGGTGTATCTTCTTTCAGTAAAATTTTACTGAAATATTGTCAAGACCGTTTAGACATGCTACACTCTATCTCATGGTTTTATCAGACAGAGATATCAAAAAAGCGCTTAAAGAGAAAAGACTTGTTATTAAACCTACCCCAGATTTTGATGTCCAGCTTGGTTCTTGTTCTATTGATCTTCGATTAGGTAATACTTTTCGAGTGTTTGATCATAGCCGTTATCCATATATTGATCCCGCCAAAAAAGATTACAGTAATGAAATTACCAAGGTGATCAAGGTTGACAAGGGGAACAGTTTTATTATGCAACCAGGGGATTTTGTTCTGGCTGTTGCTCTTGAAAATGTAAAAATCCCAGCAGATCTGGTCGGGCGGCTTGAAGGAAGATCTTCTCTTGGAAGACTTGGTTTAGTCGTTCATTCAACAGCGCCTATGTTTGATCCAGGGTGGGATGGCAAGCCAGTACTTGAGCTTGGTAATCTTGGCCGTATGGCAATCAAGCTAACCGTCGGCATGAGAATTTGCGCTATGTCTTTTGAAGAATTAACTTCACCAGCAGAGGTACCTTACACAAGCAAGAAATTTGCAAAGTATAAATTTCAACAAGGCCCTGAAGAATCCCGCATTCATCAAGAGCAGTCATAGCTTTTATTTCCTCTCTTTGCAAAGATCCAGCAAGTTGCTATACTTTTGCATATGTTCTTTACTACATCCTCAAACAACCTCAGTAATCAACACGAAGGGAGAGCTTTCTTTACATGAAGTATCATATTGAGTTTGATTTGGACTTTAAACGGAATAAAGCCCCGGGGAAATATATTGTCATTGAAGGCATTGATGGGAGTGGGAAGACAACACAAGTAGAGCGGCTTACCGAGTACTTGCACAAGAAAGGGAAACCTGTTGTGCCAACCAGAGAGCCTCGTAAGGGCACGGGGCTTATTGGGGAGCTAATTCAAAAAATTCTTCAAGGAAAGACAACGATTCCGTCAATTGCTTTTCAATATTTGTTTACCGCAGATCGAGCTATGCATCATGCCGAGCTCATTCTTCCGTCCCTTGCTAAGGGAGATATTGTTGTGTCAGATCGATGCTTCTGGTCAACCATTCCGTATGGGATTATGGACAGGGAAGGGGCATTTGATCCAAAGACAGCTGAGTTTTTGATGATTAGTCAAAGTATTCTTTCGTTCTATCATCAATTCACGATTCCTGACTATACATTTTATCTTGATGTGCCACTTGATCTAGCAATGAAGCGCTTAAAGGCTGCTGATGGAGAAACAGAAATTTATGAGCATCGTGGAAAGCTTGCAAAAACGCTTAAAGGATATGACTGGCTCTTGCAAAAATTTCCAAAAGAGTTTATTGTTATTGACGCAGCAAAATCTGTGGAGCAGGTGACAGAGGACATTATCAGTCACGTTAATAAAATACTATGATACTCGGACCAAAATTATTATTAGAACTTGTTAAAAAGCAAAAGCTTGTTGAGAATCTTTCAGAGCGGGAATTAACCAACCCTGAAGGAGCAGGCTTTGATTTAAGACTTGCCGAAGTCTATCGGATTTCAGGAAAAGCTTTCTTGGGAGTTACAGAGAGACATACCCCTGAGATAGAACTTGTTGAGAAATATGTCGAGGGGGAAAATCGCAGCGTGACCATCCAGCCGGGGGATTTCTTCCTCGTATCAACAATTGAAAGCGTTAACACGCCGCTTGATCTTACTATTAATTTTAAACCTCGTTCAACGACATTTCGTTCTGGCTTATTCTCACGAACTGGCAACGTCGC
>JAHFKF010000047.1 GCA_023245475.1 Candidatus Levyibacteriota bacterium | reverse complement strand
TGTGTATCTTATCGCAGTTGAAGTACTCAAAAATAAAACAGTTGCTTTGGTCTTTGCATTTGTGTATCTTATCAACCCAAGTGTTGAAAGAACAAATCTGTATGACTTCCATGCCGTGACGTTGGCAACAACATTTCTCCTTGCTACGTGGTATTTCCTTATCAAGAAGCGATTTGATTACTTTCTTATGAGCGCCCTCTTTGCAGGCATAACCAAAGAACAAGTGTGGTTGGTCGTTGGTCTTTTTGGGATACCGTTGTTTTGGATCTACAAAAAGCGTCTTTGGGGAATTCTCTTATTTGTTGGTGCAATCAGTTTTGCATTCTTTCTTGTTCTTTATGCAATCCCTCATGCATTGGGCTCTGCGCATTTTGCGTTATCGTACTATGAAGAGCTTGGCAACAGCCCAACAGATATGCTCAAATCTTTGATCTTCTCCCCACAAGAAACGCTTCCAATCATTTTTGCTCCCGATCATATTGATTACCTAAAACAATTATTCTTGCCATTGGGATATCTTTCTTTGTTGGCACCGTGGTTCATCATTTTTGCCGGGCCAGATCTTCTTATTAATCTCTTAAGTAACAATTCGCAAATGTATCAGATTTACTATCAATATACAGCAGTAATAACACCATTCTTATTCCTCGGAGCGATTTATGGAATTGCTTTCCTAAAAAAGTTCTCCGTTCTCCGTTCTCACATCTCAATTCTTATCATTTATTTGCTGAGCACCTCTCTTTATACAGCTTATGCATTTGGACCATTACCGGGATCGCAAGATGCAAATCTCGATATGGTCATAAAGCCCTTGCCACAACGTGCAGTCGTTGATACGTATATCAAAACCATCCCTGAAAATGTTTCTATTGCAGCATCCAACAATGTCGCATCGCACTTAACTCATAGGAAAGAACTTTACATTTTGCCTCTTGGTATAGAAAAGGCTGACATGATTGTCTTCTTGCTCGACGATTCACAACCACCAGCTTCATTACAACTTGAGACGGACTTACTCAAGAAACTTAAAAGTGACAAAACGTACAAATTATTGACCGAATCAGAAGGATTTGTGGTTTTCAAAAATACGGCCTATAAGTAGAGTTTACAATCTTCATTTGGTATGTTATAGTGGTTATTATTGTGATGCTGCCCCGCATTAACTCCATGCGTTCACCACTCTCTTTTTATGCAAAATCTATCACTTATTGTCCCGGTATGGAACGAAGATCAAAACGTACAGTTACTTGCCGAAGAAATCGCATCATCCCTAGCCGGGAAAGTAGAGAAGTACGAACTAATTTTTATCGATGATCATTCGACCGATAAAACATATGAGGTCATTACCTCGCTTACTCAGCATTATCCTATCAAACTATTTGCAAAAAAAGGCAAACAAGGAAAAGCATATTCACTCCTCGAAGGTTTTAAACATGCCCAATATGACCTCGTATGTATGATTGATGCTGATTTACAATATTCCCCTAAATACATTCCAGTAATGATACAAAAAATCGAAAAGGGTGCCGACATTGTTGTTGCAAATCGCTATATCTATAAAGGCGGACTAATCCGAAAAATCTGTAGCAAGGCATTTAATTTTGTCTTTGTGCAATTACTTCATGGATTTAACGTTGATGCGCAATCTGGTTTGAAAGTATTCAGACGAAGCGTGACTGAACACATTGAAGTCAATCCGTCTCCTTGGACGTTTGATCTAGAATTTTTGCTCAAAGCACGACACGCGAATTACATTATTAGTAGTGTTAATATCGAATTTATCAAAAGACATGCAGGCGAATCCAAAATTGCTGTATTGAAGTCCTCATATGAAATAGGCTTAAGCGCAATAAAACTCCGCCTCTTTATGACGTATAAAGAAAAGAGCGCTAGCTTGCCTGTTCCTACCTCCAAATTTGCACACTAAAATCCTACGAGTTGTTTTTCCTATAGGTCTCTGATATAATCCGTAACTCATACGTTATGAAAAGTGTGTGCGCAGTCATTTTAGCAGCGGGAAGAGGTAGCCGAATGAAGTCGGATCTTCCCAAAGTACTTCACACCATTCACGGTAAACCACTTATCGTTTTTCCGTTACAGACACTTCAATCGCTCGGCATCCCACAAACTATCACTGTTGTTAAACATCAAGCAGATCTTGTCTTACCAGTGGTTATCAAATATTCACAAATTGCTTATCAAGGTGAGGAATATGGTACAGCAAAAGCTGTTGAAGCAGCACTTCCTATCGTCCACAAAAAGATCGACACAATCATGGTAGTCAATGGTGATGATTCAATGTTTTACGAAGCAAAAACATTTAGAAGCGTGATCAAACAACATACCACCGAGCAAAACGCCATTACGTTTATCACACTCCTTAAGGAAGATCCTAGCAAATACGGCAGAATTGTCTATGACAAGAATGGTAAGTTCAAAAAAATTGTTGAAGAGAAAGATGCAACCGTAAAACAGCGAAAAATTAAAGAAGTTAATGATGGTGTCTACTTATTTGACAAGCAATTCTTGCTTGATAACATCAAAAAACTGAAACCGTCTAAGGTAACAGGGGAGTATTACTTGACGGATCTTATCAATATCGCGACAAAGCAAGGTAAGCAAGTTGGCACGTATCTTTTGAGAGACAATACAGAATTCTTTGGTATTAGTACGCAAGACGACGTCCAGCAAGCAAATCAATACTATTCTTCCGCAAAACAAATATAAATCCTTTAACCTATGAATAATCGACTTGAAACACAATCTATTGGCGTTCAAACTGACAAGTCTAGACTAATGCCCCTGGGGACATTGAACATCTACACCGAAAATATGGGAGCAACCGGCTCTTTTACGAACACTGCTGAAGACTTATTACGAAGAGTAGCGGACATGAATACGGTAGAATATATTGAACCTCGTTTTTTCACTGTTAACCCTGATCAAGATGACAGTTCAATGATCTACAGAGTATTTCATTTGATGGATAGAAGCCGTGTCTCTGTCATGAAACCGACCAGTAGATATGGCCATTTGGATACCCAGGTCAATGCATCACTCCCAGGCTTTAGCGGAAATGGATTTAAGTTAGACGAAAACGGTTATCCTATCCCGGACATGCTTGCGGATCATACCCAGGACGCTCAAATTGCGTATGTCGCGGCTTCTCTGGCACTCCTCAAAGAAGGAGAAGGTATGACAGGTAAGCATGAAAAAGTGATTAACATGGAAAACGTTGCAACAGCACTTGCACCTTATTCATCTCGAAGTATAGGCCTCATTCATAAGCATCATGCAATTATTGATACCACCAAAATCAATCTCAAGAAAATAATCGTTCCAGGACTTGATGATGAGGCAGCGATTATGGCCGATCAAGCCTTTGTTGATCTAGGACTAAATCATTTGGTACGTACTCTCACAACAAACCTTGAAGCACTCAAAATGCCGACAAACGATTTTTCTGTCATTAAAAGAGAAATCCCTCCTTATGGTTTTTCACTTGTGTTTGATAAAAACGCCCCTGTCACGGTTGATAATCTTACCCAGCTAAGCAATGTCATGCGAATCTTCAAATTCAGACAAGCAGTGCAAGCAAGTTATGCAGCGACGGCAAAACGTTTTGAGAGAATTGCCAATGGAAGCAACATATTAGAACGCAGATACGGCATCGTTGATCCAGAAGATCATACCCAAAAGGCAATTCCGCATCCTAATAGAGTAGCAATGCAGCCTTCCCACAGAGAACTTGAAGATATTACTCCTGATGGACATTATCGATTGACGCTCGTTCCTGCGATACGGTCACGTGGTGGACCCGTTGAATCTGCTGGCAATGTGCTCAACAGAACCAATGATGCTGAATACAACACAGGCGTTGACCCAATTATGGAATCAAGTGTGTATGAACAACTGGCAGAACAAGCTGAAAAACTAGTTGAGCAAGTGGCGCGAGTGCGAAGTACCGAAAAACTTCCGCGCAGAGTATCCTTAAATGCATAGTAAGTTATAGCCCATAGTTGGCACTTGTCTCATTTAAGTAACATTGATCACTATGTCCATACAAGAACTTCATTTACCCAGCAAACACAGAGAACAACCTATTCTTAATCCAACATGGATGGCAGAGTTCTCACGTGGTATCTATCAGAAAGCAGAACAGCAAGACCCACAAGGAAGAAGTATCGGTGCAGCATCTAAATTATGCTTTGACGTCAATAGTATTGCAGCAGAAGCATTGCACAATCAAGGGGTAGAGGGAGCGGAATATTTAGGCTATGATCGGCGAGAGTCTAAGGGACATGCACTTATCCGAGTTAAGGGTAAACCTAATTATGCTATCGATCTCCAATATCAGCAATTCATTGCACCAGAACAAAGAGTGGGGTTACCTGACTTTATTGTCTTCCCTTATCAAACAGAAGAAGATGTTAAGCGCGAACTGACTAAAAGAGGAGTTACCGAAAAGCATGGCTATTGGTTGGAACGACTTTTCTGGGATGAGAATGGTTATTCTCGGAGATAATAACGTCCTATATTCAATTACTATTGGGGCATAAAATTATCCTTTCAAACCAAAATCATTGACAATTATACGAAAAATTGTTATTATCCTTTCTTATGAGATTTAATATAGTAAAAATAATTACATTTCTTTTCATTGTTTTGTTTGCCGTCACGACATTTTCATTTAATTCTGAGGCAGAAACAGTGTCTTCTACTGTATTAAATCCAACCGCAGACGCCTACGTAAACGCTAACGCAAAAACGAGAAACTATGGAACAACGACAAGTCTAACGACAATAAAGTCACCAGAAAACATTTCTTATTTAAAATTCGATCTTTCTTCACTCAGTAATAAAGAAATCAGTAAAGCGCAATTAACCCTTAAAGTTACGAACACATCAACAAATACTCAACAGATTCGCCAAGTAACAAATACTTCATGGAACGAAACAACCCTAAAATATAATAATAAACCACAGATTCAATCAACAACACTCGCAACCTTTGTCCCAAATACAACAGGCAATGTGACTATTGACCTTACTTCATTTATCGCAAGTAACGCGGGGAAAACTGTTTCATTGGCCATTATTTCGAACGGCAATAATAACGCAGTAATTAACTCACGAGAAGCAAACACAGGTAAACCAGCGCTTACCGTAACACTTAATTCTGCAACTCCCTCACCATCACAAATAACTACGGTAGCTCCCACCATAAGTACAGTAACACCGACTGTGCTACCAACATTAGTTCCTACTGCAACTGCTGTTCCTACCACGGTGCCAACAATAACACCAACACCTACCTCAACCACAGCAGCAAGCTTTACAGTATTTGATGAAGCGTTAGATACCAATTGGGAAGATTGGTCATGGAATAGTCAAAACAATTTTGAAAATACACAAAGTCCTTTTGCAGGAACACTGCATCTTGACTGGAAAAGCTTGGCACAATGGTCAGGTATTTATTTGCATACTAATGCAGGATTCAATACAACAGGTTATTCTGCATTAACATTCGCAATTAAAGCAACGACACAAAATTCTCAAATAGGCCTACAATTGTACGACACCCAAGATAATGGCATAGGACAATTTATTGATATTAGTGCTTACGGAGGAAACCCTGTCGTTGGTAATTACAAAACATATACAATTCCTTTGGCAGATCTGCAAGGAGTTAATAAAACAATTAATGGTTTTCATATTCAAGATATTTCAGGTTCAAATAGTAATGAATTTTTCTTAGATGCAATTAAGTTTATTGGAAACGCACAACCAACACCAACAGGAACTCCTGTTCCTACACCTACAGCTAGTCCAACAGCAACTCCAACTATTGTACCAACGAGCACTCCAACCCCTACGGCAACTGCAACGCCATCTGCTATTCCAACAGCTACGCCTACCAATGCACCTACGCCAACGTCTACTCCGACACCAACTCTGACGAATACACCTACTCCAACAGCAACACCGACTGCAACTCCAACTATTGTACCAACGAGCACTCCAGCACCAACTGGCACACCCGCTCCTACCCCTACATCAACCGTAACGAGCAATGTGCCAAACAACTCAGTTGAAGAAGCAACAAACGATATACCAAACTCATGGCACACAAATACTTGGGGAGTAAATTCACCAACATTCACATACCTTAATACAGGACATACTGGAAGTCACAGTGTAAAAACAGAAATCACAAGCTACACATCTGGAGATGCAAAATGGTACTATGATGCGCAATCAGTAACACCAAATAAAGAATATACATTTACAGATTACTATCAATCAAACACTGAAAGTCGTGTTGTCGTAGAGATCAAAAAAACTGATGGAAGCTTTAGTTATGTTGATTTAGCAAATGCGCCTGTTGCAGCTGACTGGACAAAATATCAAGCAACCTTTACAACGCCTGCAGATGCACAAAGTATGATCGTTTTGCATGTTGTTTCAGCAGTAGGATTTCTTATCGTTGATGATTACCAGTTGCTTGATTCTGCATCTCAATCAGGCTTTGATCGAGGAATTGTTACTATTACGTGGGATGATGGTGTTGAATCTCAATACACAGGAGCTTTCCCAATTCACCAAAAATACAATTTGCCAGGAACATTCTATTTAATTTCAGGATTACTCAATAATGATAGTTTTTATATGACAACCAGTCAAGCATTAGAATTGCTAGCAGCAGGAAACGAACTTGGAGCGCACACAATGACTCATCCACACTTAACAACTTTGACTCCTGAAGAGGTACAAACAGAATTGGGACAATCACAGACAGATCTTCAAAATATGTTTGGAATATCCTTTATCGATTTTGTCAGTCCATATGGTGAATATGATGATGCTGTTATGGCAGTAATTCAACAATACTATCGTTCTCACCGTACGGTTGAACATGGTTATAATACAAAAGATAACTTTGATATTTATCATCTTAAAATCCAAGAAGTTGCTACAACAACTACACCTGCTGAAGTAGCAGCATGGGTACAAACAGCAAAGGAAGACAAAACATGGTTAATTCTTATGTATCACCAAGTCGATAACCCAACAGATCCATTGAGTGTTTCAAGTGCCGATTTGGATACTGAATTCCAAATGCTTAAAAATAGTGGTGTGCCAGTACTTACCACAGATCAAGCTCTTGGCGAAATTCTGCCTCAATTAGGTAACTAACTTTTTATGTCAGCCGAAAATCCCGTAGTATCCAGAAGAGTATTATTGAGAACAGCCTTATTAGCTCCACTTGGTTTGGCAGCATGCGGCTCTGATAATCCTCAAATTGATTTAAAACCAAGCTCACAGCCTTCTGCATCTCCAACAGAAATTAGAACGAATAGTTCATTACCAGATCTCGAGGAACAGCAAAAAAGAGCAGAAACCGAACTTCAACCAAGTTATCTACAATGGAAAAAGAAATATCTTACGACCAGAACAGGATCATTAGATGTTGTCTCATATGGAGATTTTGCTCCCGTTGAAGGACATAGACTTTCAGAAGGAAGAGGTTATGGAATGGTTTTGGCTGGAATGATGGGAGATAGAGAAACAATGGATGGGCTTATTAAGAGCGACAAATCAGTACAAAATCCCAATGGACTTTCTCCTTGGGATATTGACGAAAAAGATAAAGTAGTTGATACAACAGCAGCTACCGATGGTGATGAAGATATGGCATTTGGCGCAATCTTGGCTGATAAATTATGGGGGAAAGAAACAGACAAATATCGTAACTATGCCAAAGCGAAAATAACAGCACTTATGGCAAATACTGTTGAAGAAGATACATATGTATTAAAGCCAGGTGATACGTGGGGTGGATCAGAAGAAGGAAGAAATGCTATTAATCCATCATATTTGCGCCCTTATTATTATCCATTATTTGCTCAGTATACGGACGATAAGCGATGGGAGCAAGTAAACAAAGTAAATACTGAACTAGTAAAGGCAAGCGCAAATCCGACGACAGGGCTCGTACCTGATTGGGCAACAACTGAAGGAAAACCTGTCACCGATTATACTGGTTTAGGAAACGATTTTGCATGGGATGCTGCTCGATCTCCAATATTTCTTGCACAAGCAGCCTTGGCCACAGCAAATCCTGATGCAATTTCTCAACTAACAAAAATCAACGCAACTTTAAAAAAAGATGGACCAGGTGAGGGATCAGAACGAAAGACCACAGGAGAGGTCATCAATGCAAAAACCGATGCCTTATTTGCAAGCGCTGCCGCTGCTGCCTCAATTGTAGATACTGACTCAAACTATAGAAAAGCTACTCTTGAACGCGCTATAAAAACACGGGGAACATATTATGGAGAATCTCTCCGTCTAATTACCCTTGGTATTATCAGCGGAAAACTTCGCTAACAATAGAGACTCATAAACTCTACTTAGTTTTCTTATTCTAAGACTGCTTCTTATTATTGGGAGAGAGAATATTAGTTGTATGAAGATAAAAAAGAAAATATTTTTACCACTTTATTTTGTCGTTTCATTTCTCTTAATTGCGATTGTTCTTGGGCTTTTAGTACATTTACTTGTAGACCGGCGTAATAAACAAAGCCTTTCTGCATTAGCCGCAGGAAAGAATAAAGAATATACGTTAATCGGAAAAAAAATCTCACCAAGAAAAAAAATCCTACCGACACCTACCATTGCAACAATAACACCTACGCCTTCTCCTCAACCAATCATACAACATCGTCAAATTAAATTTGGCGTTTTTGTCGAAGATTTTGGTACATTACCATCACTTCAGCAGCAACTCGGAACACAAATAAGTACTGTCTCAATCTTTAAACAATTCGGTAATCAATATAACAGCACTTTTGATCTTGCTAATTTGGGTTATATTCAAAGCCAAGGCATGCAATTACAAATTGCGTGGGAACCATGGAACCCCGACGAAAAAGGAAATCAATCAATTGATTATCTTAAGGCTATTAATGAAGGTAGCTATGATGACTATATTCGCACATTTGCACGCAGCGCAAAAGGATTCAATGGACAAATAAAATTACGATTTGCACATGAGATGAATGAAGATTGGTATCCTTGGGGTAAAAGACCTACAGAGTACATTGCTGCATATAGACATATCCATACAATTTTTTCCCAAGAGCTTGTGACCAATGTTCAATGGATGTGGTCAATAAATGTTTCTGAAAATCCGCAAGAATTAGCTAGTTATTATCCAGGAGACAACGTCGTAGACATCATTGGTATTGATGGATTTAATTTTGGTACAACGCCGAATTATAACTATAACGGCTGGAGATCTTTTTCGACAATCTTTGAACCAACTTATACGTATGTCGCAATTCACTATAATAAACCCATAAGTATTTCTGAAACTGCTTCAAGCGAGATTGGAGGTAATAAAGCTGCTTGGATTCAAGAGCTTTTTACAAAACTACAAACGAAATTCCTCAAAATTAATGAAGTAATTTGGTTTAATACCATCAAAGAAACGGACTGGAGAATTAACTCTTCACAGGCAAGCTTCGATGCTCTCATCAAAAACCTATAATAAAATATTATATCTTGCATTTTGTAAAATAGTATGGTATCCTATAACATATTATGTTCCGAAAAAAAGCATTTAAAGACCTAGGGCTCAAGGCAATTTTATTAGGGGGACTTACCCTACTTTCTATTTACTTTTTTTATAGGATAACATTCATAAACTTTTCTCCAGTACTTGTATTTTTCAGCATTCTTCTTTTTTTCGCAGAATTACATACCATATTTCATCTCTATGGAATGTTTTACTCACTTTGGCCAAGAGCATATAAAAATTTCAGAACGATCTACAAAAAAAAGGATTTAAGAGTCAATGTTTTCATCTGTGTATGTGGAGAACCTGCTGAAATTGTGCGAGAAACAGTTCTTGCAGCAAAAAAAGCAGCAACATACTATAAAGAAACAATTAATCCAAAATATAATCCGCAAATCATTGTACTTAATGATGGAAAAGCAGCAAAAAAAGCAAACTGGAGGGAAATCAGTGCATTAGCAAAAGAACTGCATGTGAAACATGTAGCAAGAACCATTAATGGTGGATTTAAAGCAGGTAACATTAATAATGGCTTGATGAAAACGCCAACATCAGATCCAGAAAACACTTTTGATATCATTTTAGATGCTGACTTTGCAGTTAAACCTCAAGCATTAATCGAAATCATTAAGCCTTTTAGCGATAAAACAATCGACTTTGTTCAAACACCACAACGATATAAAAACGAAAAGACATGGGTAGCAAAAGCTTCTGCAGCACATCAAGTCTTTTTCTTTGAACATATCTGTAAATCAAAAGGTCATGACAACGCATTGTTTTTATGTGGCACAAATTTTGCAATTCGACGAAGCGCCCTTGATAGTATCGGCGGCATGGATACAAACTTTATTACCGAGGATTATGCAACATCATTAGAATTACATTTAATAGGCAAAAAAGGTGTTTTTATGCCGGAAGTACTTGCCGAAGGTATTGCTCCAGCGACCTTAAAAGCATACTTTAGCCAACAACAACGATGGGCAAAAGGAAGCTTCGATGTTTCAATAAGCTACTTAACTAAAATCCTTTTTGGTCCATTAACACTACGACAAAAATT
>JAHFKF010000046.1 GCA_023245475.1 Candidatus Levyibacteriota bacterium | reverse complement strand
CTACCAACCCATCATCGGTAAGGTCGGAAAGATTCTTGGCAGATGTAGTACAACTTGCTGGTGGAGAAAAATCACTGTAACAATTCAAAATTGCAGTATAGTCTAAGATATCTAAGACGCCATCGTTATTGATATCTCCGGCAACCAACGCAATGTTTGGAATAGTAAACGTCCCTCCGTTGGGAACATGTAAGTAAGCAGGGACTTCAAAGGGCAAATATTGACTAACCTTAACATGCAATGTGTAATTGCCTGAAGGGACAGAGCTTAATGACCCCATGGCAATTGTTCCTGTAAACCCACCAATTGTAGGATTGTATGTTACGAGGCCTTCTTTGGAAACAACTGCTTGATTTTGAGTATTCAAAAGTGAAAGAGTAACCGACCTAGCAATATGAAGCATAGTATTATTTTGACCAATGGGATTTACGCTATCTCCTGCTGTTCCTAAACCATGAAGAAAGAGATTAACAATAAAGAATGTAGAACCACTTGGTGAACTGGTAGGAGACGTGGTAGCACCAATGGTTATGGTAGCTGCGGTGGATGGAGTAACACCTTGCTGAGTAGTTGGAGTTGGACTACCAGTTGTTCCCGATATTGCGGCAGTTTCGGCCGACTCATCAATCTGTAAAGTAGAAGCATTGCTTCGTATATCTTGGCTTTGACGATAGGTATTTGTGGAAATAAAAAGACCAAGCGTAATGACAAGTAATAATGAGGAACTGATAAGAAATAACTTTTTCATCCGTACCTATACGTTAACAAGGAAGTGGAAGTGTGTCAATGGATGATACTGTTATCCTAGTTTTTCTTGAAAGTAGGTGACAAGTTTTGCAATCTCAATTCGCTCTTGCTTCATAGTATCTCGATCGCGAATCGTAACCGTTCCATCATCAAGTGAATCAAAATCAACAGTCACACACCATGGCGTCCCAATCTCGTCCTGTGCCATGTAACGCTTCCCAATATTACCCCGTGCATCAAAGGTCACCATAAAGTGCTGCTTTAATTCATTATAAATCTCTTGTGCCTTACCAACGAGTTCTTCTTTGTTGGCAAGCAGTGGAAAGACAGCAACTTTGTATGGAGCAATCTTAGGATTAATCTTAAGAACCGTTCGTTTGCCTTCACTTCCACCAGCAGAAGTCCCTTCTTCCGTGTAGGCATCGATCAGTACCATTAATAATAGTCTGGTCAAACCAACCGCTGGCTCAATGACATGTGGTAAGATTTTCTTTTGCGTGTAAGGATCAGTAATCGTCAAATCTTTCTTTGAGACAGTGCTGTGTTGTGTCAAATCATAATTCGTTCGGTATGCAAGCCCCCAGAGTTCCTTAAAGCCAAACGGAAACTTGTAATCCAAGTCCTCAGTTCGTGTACTATAAAACGATCGTTCTTCATCGGTGTGTTCGCGCCATTTGAGATTGGTCTCAAGAATCCCTAAGTGCTTGGTCACAAACTCCCACATCGAACTCTTCCACTTCTCAAAAGCCTCTTCCCAGTTTGTAGTTTCAGGATCAAAGAAGTATTCAATCTCTCCCATTTCAAATTCAATTGTTCTGAAAATCGAATTACCGGGCGTGATTTCATTACGAAAACCTTTTCCAATTTGTGCAATACCAAAAGGCAGACGTACACGATTGGAATCAACCACGTTGCGGAAATTAATAAACATCCCCTGTGCAGTTTCTCCCCGAAGATATCCCATCCCTCCTTCTCCTTGCACGATACCTAATTGCACTGGGAAGAGTTGATTGAATTTACGAATCGCCGTCCAGTCATTCTTGCCACAATTGGGACATTTAATCTTGAACCGTTCAATAACCTCTTGCAGCTTTGCAGTACTTAAGCCTTCTATTTGATAATTTCTTGTTTTTTTATCTATAATATTTGAAATCCAATTTTCTTCATCTACCACAAAAATAGGTACGTAAGAACCTTTCCCGAGCTTATCGTTCTCTTCCTGAATCTTTAATTGTTCATCATAATAACCTTCAATCAAGTGATCTGCCCGCATGCGAGCTTTGCAGTTTTTGCAATCAATCATCGCGTCAGCAAATCCAGCTACGTGACCTGAGGCTTCCCAAATTTTGTGATGAGAAATAATCCCGGCATCAAGCCCTACCATGTCACTGCGCTGCTGGACAAAGTATTTCCACCAAAGATTCTTGATATTACGAAGCAGCTCCGTCCCAACAGGGCCGTAATCATAGGTATTTGCAAGACCTCCGTAAATCTCAGATCCGGGATAGAAAAACCCGCGCCGCTTGGCAAGACTTACAATCTTATCCATTGTTTCATTCTTAGGAGCCATAGAAGTATTATACCATTCTCCTATTAGAGGAACCAGTAGTTAACCACGCCATACACAAGAAATACAGTAATAACAACAGCAGTAATAAAAATACCAATTTGTCCGGCATTTCGCCATGCTTTCCAACCGGCATAGAGCCAAAACACTTGCGAGAGTAAATTAAAGACAAGTCCCAATTCAGGCTTTTTAAAAGCAGTCAGCATGAAGCCAATTATCGTAAATAGTGGCAAAAAAATCTGCGTTGATTTATCAAATAACGAGTTCTTAAAGTTCTCTTTTTTAATCACTCTGATAGTATATCAGATATAAAAACGCATGATCATTAAAAATTATAAAGGTGGCAGAACTTCATCCTCTGGAGTGAGCGAGTTAAGTAGAGACATAACTTCATGATATCTTGCAGGAGTCACGATACGGGAGCCCATTTGCTCTTCAGTATCTACAACAGCTATCAGTCTTCTAATAAATTCATCATCTGACAAATTGGCAAATGGTCTAAGTAGGCGTTTGCCATTCTTATCAAACACTACTTCTGTTTCTTCATACTTAAATATGCTATCGTTCTCATCATCGGGTATTCCCCATTGTCTATTTTTCTTAATCTTATGTCCTTGATCGGTTATGAGAATAATCTCTCCAACATGCACCATATAATGCAGGTTTCCAAGAGCTGGAGCCTCTGGGATCGGCATCCATACAGAAATAGATTTGTGATCTTTTATATAATCCTTCGTGACTGCCTTAAATGGGTCACCAAAATCTACGGAGAGTTCATCCAAGACAGCAGGATTGGCAGCAACTTGCTCAGCAGAAACTCCGTACATTTGATCGAAGCTAGGAGGATTAATGAGTGCCTTGATTTTATTCCTAAAAGCTTTTTTTTCTTTCCTTCCCACGTCTTTCGGCTTTGGGGACTCTCCTGATTCTTTCATAAGAAGAGATTATATCATGAATTGGTTAGATGAGTTTTGCGAACATTGTTTTGCTTCGTAGCTTTCTCTCGATGATTCCTTCAACAAATTGATCCATATCGATACGTGTATTGAGATTGTTTGCTGTATTCCAATATCCAAGTAAGGTAAGGAATTCAATTTCAAATTGCCTGACTGTTACTGTAACCTCATCAGACGTTGATTTTGCCAAACGATGCAAGGTCTCTGTCATCAGCTCAAAGGCAGCTCGATTTTCTTGATTCTCAGGGCAAAGACCATCGACCAATTCACATAAATGATACGCAGCCCCAATGCGCTGTAAATCTTCTTTGACTGGAGAGAAGCTGCTCAAAGTATGCGCTTCAGTAAGTATTGGGAATTTATTGCCTTGATACAAACTAACAATACAATGATTGAGTAATTCTACATGAGGGGAACGCCGGCTGGGGATTCTACGAATGCCGCTTGCTTTGACAGCAATCTTACCATAATCCTTAGTCAGGATCGTGAGGATTCGATCGGCATCTTTGAAATCACGACGTCTGATAATAATACCTTCAGTTTTAAGATTACGCATAGGGACAGGAGCGCTATTTTCTAACTGTCAATTCTTTATCGGTCAAGAGAGGGAACATATCTTGCTTTTTGCCGTTTACAAGAATTGTGTATTCATTGTCTACTGTTCCCGGTTGCTTCTGAATCATAAGAGGAAGCTTATTGCCCTCCATCTTAAATGGTAATTTGTAGGTGACTGAGAATGAACCTACACCTTGTGTTCGTACACTTGCCAATCCCTCAAAGACAGTTTTGTCTAATTCGTCGTAACTTGTTACCTTGACGGTTGAGCCTTTACTATCGACCAATTCACTCCCCTTTGGTACATAGATACGTACCCAGCCTTTGTATGGTGCGTTCAAGCAAAGACCACCTCGCTCAAGACTACAATCTGATGCAGGATATGGATTCTTGTAGTTTATGGTTACTGTCTTGGTGATGGTGCCATCGCGTGCAATGTCATAACTATTCTCAACAGCTTGCTGCAAGAAGATGTTTACCTTTGCTCCTGAGAAGTTAGATTCATTAATATGCAGGTAATCACCATCAGGGTTTTGGATACGGCCTGCTGCATTGAGGGCATAAATACCTTTCTGTGCTTCTTCATCATAGAGATAGAAGAGGATGTGTTTCTGGTCTGTCTCTGAAATCAACGTCTGGAACAATGGACCCCAATAAATCTTCGGCGATGATGATAGTGCCTTTACCAAGATAGCATTCAGTAAATCACCGATGACACTCTTACGATCTGTCTTAATATAGTTAACTGGGCGTGAGATGTTATTTTCAAGCTCATAGATAACTTCTGGACAATCACAGCGTGCATCTTCTTTGGTAGTAAAGGTCATACCACCTGCTTGTACTTCATCATCAAGAATCTTAATTGTTTTGACTAAGACGTCTGTATCCAAAGCAATAATGCCATCAACATCAACCTTTTGTGATGCTCTATTATACAGCTTATTAAATTCTTCCATGGACGTTATAAAGTCTGGAGAGAGGTTGGTATCCCGCAGATTCAGTGTTGAAACTTTTAGATACTGTCGCAGCGCAGCAGGAGCAGCTGGTTTGCCTGAAATTGAATCATCCAATTTGTAGATATCATCAGACCTATCAATATGAATTACACCCTTATCAACTCGGAACACGGCATAGGCTGTAATAAATCCACCAGTTGGACGGAGCTCTTTGTCATTTTGAAACAAAATAAGATATTTCTTTTCTTCACTTTCTCCAAGAAGTGATGGAAGAGCTTTAACAAGTGGCTTTGCATCTGTCACAAAGGTAGCTGCTTGATCGACAGAATCTCGTAGGGTTGTTATGCGAGTAGGAATTGTTTTACCAAAAATAAATGAAGGATAGTGCCAAGGTTGAACTTGATCCATCTCTTTTTGTACTAAAGTTAATTTCTCTGCAATCTTATCAATTTCAGGAGTGATCTTACTGGTTGCCATCACAGCTGTTTTAATTCTCTCCTCAGCAGATCCTCCAGTAAAGCTTCCTTCACCCTTTAATCCTAAGATATCTGCATGTGGCTCAAGCGCATCAAGAGCAATCTTTGCAGCATCAAGACCATCAGCACCAGCCTTCATCATATGTTCTGCATCGTTGTAATAAAAGTTTGCAACTGGAACTAATTTAAGAGGAAGAAGCAAAGCAAAATTCCTTTGGGTTTCTTGAAGAGACTTCTTTGTCTTATCAATCTCTTGATTGGCTAAGGTAATATTTTGCTGATTAAGGGCTTTAGCAATTAATTTTGCTTCACGATATGTTTTAAGTCCGGATGTATATGTAGCATAAGCTGGAATACCCATTAAACCCAAAAGAACTGCCACGACTGCGAGAGCAACCCACACCTTACGAGGTACTGTAATCTTTTTTCCTGTAGTTCGCTTCTTCATAGTAAATGTTGTTCCTTTTTGATCTCCCAAGCTTTGTTTGACTGGTTGCGATACCTTTGCTTGAGATTTAGTTTCAACCGGCTTAAACTCAATTTTATCAAATCCACCCATTAATATACTATACTGAACTTTTACTGCTCTTGTCAATCATATCATAAAGCACCTTTTCCTGAAATCATTGCCCAAGGCGTCTTGGCAATAATCCAAAAATCATACAGAATGGATTTCTTTCGTGCGTACTCTGCATCCATCTGAATACGCTTATCAAAGTTTAACTCACTTCGACCTGAAACTTGCCAATAACCAGTAATCCCTGGCTTAACAGATAGCACTTCTTTCACAAGTTGTCTTGTTTGTGGATACCGCTGTTGTTGCTTCCTTAATTCTTCAGGGTAGTAAGGCCGAGGACCGACTAAGCTCATCTCTCCTTTTAATACGTTAAGAAACTGCGGAATTTCATCCAAAGAATATTTACGAATGAATGTTCCAACCCCAGTGACACGTGGGTCATTCTTAATTTTGTAATTACCTCCTTTTTGCTGCTCTTTATAGGCATTCTTAAACTTAGGATCTTTCTTTAATAAATAATACGCATTGACTATCATTGAACGAAATTTATAGGGATAAAAAAGATTGTCATCTTTGCCCACTCTCTCTGGTGTATCTGCAAGAATTGGGCCTTTTGAATCCAACTTAATGGCAAGTGCAACAATAATAATAATCGGAGAAAACAAAATGAGAAGTAGCAGGGAGCAAATAATATCGATAAGTCGTTTAGTAAATGAAAAAGCCATACGTTTTTTACACTAAATGTTCATTTGGTGTTCCTTGTAGGCCAGCTACAATATCTTTGATCTTTGGGACAGAACCCTTTGGACATACTAACACGACGTCATCTGTATTGACAATAACCATCTCTTCCAAATCAATACCCACTACAAGTTGCTTGGTAAAATTAAAGATTAACGAATCTTGAGAATCTTCAACTAAAGCATTTCCTTTGATAACATTGTCTGATTCATTTTTTTCAAGCGCTTCTTTCAAAGCTTCCCAAGCACCAATATCACTCCATCCCAAATCAACTGAAATAACTGAACCATATGAAGGATCCATCTTCTCAAGCACAGCATTATCAAATGAAATTTTTTCTACCTGAGGATACATTTTATGCAGCACTTTATCATACTCAGGAGTATCTACGGCATCACTAATCTGCTTGAGCTGGGCAAACAATGCAGGAGCAGATTGTTCAAAAAGCTTCCAAAGGAATCGTGGTGTGGTCACAAAGTAACCTAAATTCCACGAATGATGTCCATCTTTTACCCATTTTTCAGCAGTTGAGAGATGTGGACGATACTTAAAACCTTTAAAGGCATAAACTGGAAGGTTGTTTACTTCATCTGTTTGCGATCCAAATTCAATATAGCCAAGATTCTGACTTGCAAATCGTGGTTTTTGCCCAATAAAGATAATTTGGTCACCATTTTGTTTGATTAATTTTTCTGCAGTCTTTAGTGAAGTACGAAACAGTTCTTCTTCTCGAACTAAATGGTCGCTTCCCCAGAGCAAAGCAATTGGTTCATCAGGGCTGCGTTTAACAAATTGTGCTGTGACTAACCCAACAGCCGGCCCAACATCACGCATCTCTGGCTCCACTAACACATTTGCTTGTGGAAGATTAGGGAGTTGTTCAAAGACATGTTCAGCATAATGCTTGCCTGTTGAGATAAAGACGTCAGACCAAGAAAATTCTGGGAAAAGCTTATCAACAGCAAGCTGAAGCATCGTCTTGTCACCAATAATTTTCCCAAACTGTTTTGGAGCATTCTTCCGAGAGAGAGGCCAAAGCCTACTACCGACACCACCTGCAAAAAGCACAATCTTCATAATGATTTGTTTATTATAAACCTAAATCGTTTTCTTAACAACTGCTTGAAAATTTTTTTTGAATTGCTCCACACTAAATTTTTCTGCTTGTTTCTTTGCAACTTCAGGCTTAAAAGTTGTATGATTAAATTTTTGTACGGCTGCAATTAAGGACTCTACCGTTTGATGATCAAAAAAGTAACCTGTCTTGCCTTCTTGGACAATCTCAAGTGCTCCTCCCCCAGCAAACGCGATAACAGGCTTACCAAACTTTTGCGCCTCAACCATGGTTAAACCAAAGTCCTCAACACCCGGGAAAATTAATGCCTGGCACTTCTTATAATACCCAACAAGCTCAGCATCAGTCAATCTCCCCAAAAATTCAATAGTAGGTCCAGCCTTAGCTCGAAGTTCGTCCTCCCAACTGCCACTTCCGATGATTTTCAGGGGCAACTTGAGTGTATTAAATGCATCAATTGCGAGATCAATACGCTTGTACTTAGCAAATTTAGAAAGCCGCGAGACTAGCAGAAAGTATTTTTCTTGCTTTTTTACTTTTGCAGACGGCGTTGCATCAAGAGTAACAGGCGGATAAATAATCATTGACTCTCTTCCATAGTATTTTTTTATTCGCCCACGTACCTCTTCTGAAATAGCAATCATGACATCAGGACGATGAGCTGCCACTTTATCCCAGTTACGTAGACCATTTACAGCAGGCTTAGTCACTTGTTTCATGGTTCGGGTTGGGAAATAGTTATCATACCCACTCCACAGGTAACGAGTTGGCGTCAGGCAATAGCAAATGTGTTTAGTTCCCGGCTTTGTGATAATACCTTTTGCTGCCTCTGACGTGATTGAAATAACAAGATCATATCCATCAAATGAAAAGCTTTCAAATGCGAGAGGCATAAGCTGAGGAATCAATTCGTGTTTTGTTGATAAAAAAGGGATCTTTTGCAAAAAGGACGTTTTGATAGAAAAATCTTTTGCCCAAGAAGCTGTCTGAGGATGATACACGGAAGTAAACAACGGGGCATCAGGGAACAGTTCATGCAATGCTAAGAGCACTCTTTCAGCACCTCCCCACTTATTAACTCTATCGTAAACTAAAGCTACTTTCATAAATTGCTAATGTCTCTTTTGCCATCTTCTCCCACGAAAAATTACCCACTCGTTTTAGTCCCGTTGTAATACGCTTCTGTCGCTCTGACTCGTCAAGATTATACACTAAATGCATCTGCTTTGTGAGATCGGCAACTGATAACGGATCAAAATAAAATGCACTTGAGCCACAAACTTCACGAAACGCTGGAATGTCTGAAAGAAGTACAGGACAAGAAACACTCATGGCTTCAAGTGGTGGTAGCCCAAATCCTTCCATTTTTGATGGAGAGATGAAAGCTTTTGCGTGAGAATATAAACGGGAAAGTTCTGTATCTAAAACGTCATGTTTAAAAATAATCCCATCTATCTTTTCTCTCTTTATCTTCTCATGCAAACGCTTATAGAAAAAATCATTCTTACCGACAAGAATGAGCTGAACATCTGTATGATCTTTCTTGAAGGCTTTAAACGCCTCGACAAGCACATCAAGATTTTTATGTGGATAGGCATTACCAACATAGAGAAAATAATCATTATCACTCTTTGCTTTCTTTGCCGCGGTTTGTGACAAAGAACAATCAACCCCATCTGTGGTTACAACAATCTTGCTTTCGGAAACGCCCAATGTTTTCTTGACATCATCTTTTACGGCAATAAGCGGAACAATGATTTTTTTCGCTTTCTTTACCGCATGATCTAAGACCAAGTCATACCCCACTCGTTTGAGCCGATAGAGTGGATACGGCAACGTTGAGGCTTTACCTGTTGGAAAGTGACTAAGAATAAGATCATGAATGGTAACAACAAAGGGCTTATTATAAAAGATCGGAAGTGAAAAATAAGGAAAGTGTACAAGATCAAGTTTCTCTTTATAAAGTACTTGCGGGAATTTTATTTGCTCTGTAAGTGAATGCCAATGAATATCTGTTTCAATAAGTTTCCAATGAGTATTTGCTTTTTTAATTACATCTTTTGTATTTCCTTTTGTAACAAAGATGACATAGTCATTTTTTGTATCTAATTGTTGCAGTTGCCAGACAAGATTACGAATATATCGACCTACTCCTGTTTCATTCCACAACCGCGCATCAATCCCGATTCTCATATACTTGTGTACACTTCCTCCAATTTTTTAGCAATCATTTTCCACGTGTATCTTTCTTCAATTAATGATCGTGCTTGTTTGACAATGGCATCGGTAAGTTTATCGTTTTCCAACAACTTTACCGTCTTTTCTGCTAGCTCAGAAGCGGAATGCCCCACCATCAACTGATCTCCATCCTTTGCGTGAATTGCATCTGCACTCATCTTTCGAGTAACAACTGGTGTTCCAGAACTCATTGATTCAAGAATTTTATAACTCGTTCCTCCACCGACACGAATTGGCGCAAGCAGAACTGCTGCCTCCTGAAAAATCTCAGGAGTTGGACGTGCCGAACTTTCTTCATCAAAAAGCACATCT
Organism: Candidatus Levyibacteriota bacterium; assembly: GCA_023245475.1. Classification (GTDB taxonomy): domain Bacteria; phylum Patescibacteriota; class Microgenomatia; order Levybacterales; family UBA12049; genus JAHFKF01. The sequence goes on along the minus strand of JAHFKF010000046.1, from coordinate 501 downwards.
GGATCATTGGTTAAATTTCTAATTGAATCAGGGATGACACGCCCCACAATCCAAAGTTTAACGATATGTTTAGAATTTTCTGTCTGCAATTGCTGTTTAATCTTTGGCCAGATTTCATCAATAATAAACTTAACAGCATCTTTATTTTGAATCCATTTAAAGTCCCCAATAAAAAGAATCTTTTTAAGCGTTGTCTTCCCCTTTTTCTGAAAAACGAATTGACTGGTGTTAACACCATTGGCAACGACCGTCGGATGAAAACCTGCTTTTACCATTACCTTTTTATCATCTTCAGAAACAGCAACGAGCTTTGTTGCAGCTTTCCAATATCTCTCTTCTTCCCGCTTAATTTTGGTAATATCTAATTGTAGTAACGGCTTTAAGTATATAGGAACTTGTGTAAGGAACTTATGATAAACCAAATACTCGATATTATGTTCAACCAGTACCACGGGAATCCTTTTATCGTCATCGCGAGCCATAACGTTTTGCATGACGTAA
>JAHFKF010000045.1:2348-10685 GCA_023245475.1 Candidatus Levyibacteriota bacterium | reverse complement strand
GGCGACGAAGTCGGGCGGTGTACAGGCCCTTGCGAAGAGTCCCAATTGGCAACTTTGGTGGCAGTTATTCTTCTAAACAGTTCTTCCGGGCAGGGATGTGTGTGGGTACTCTCCTTCGCGACCTTCAGCGGACTGCGTCCGCCGTAGCTCGCTTCGGCGAGCGAAGGCGGAGGGGGTACGATTCGAACGTACGGTCAAGATTCTTGACGATCAGCTACCGAAATAGCTGGGTGCAATAGGCCGCTATGCGACCCCTCCAATAAAATAAGATAAAACTGATTATATTACTTTTACTTCGGTTGTCAAGGTCATCTTTTAAAGGTATTGCATCCTCTATTGGTTAGTATATAATGAATACTTCTTTACTAATTTGTCGTTATGGATACTATAGACAGTCCTTCTCCGGCCGTAAAAAAAAGTATATCTGCTGCTCAATTTGCTCAACTTGAATCTGAGATTTTGTTGCATTGGTCTACAGCTCAATACTTGCCAAAAGATTTTAAGACCTTGTCTATATTTGATTATGCTACGAATCTTGTCAAAAAAAATCCTGTGCACGCAACAACGAATAGGCGAGATGAGTTCCGTACGTTTTTTGCCCAAAAGGTAGAAGTTCTCTTAGGGAAAAAAGTGGCTGAGAGTGTCTATACGCAACTTGAAACGAATCATAGTATTGCAACGGCTCAGCATTATGTCCCACTTTCTCCAAATACCCTTAATGCTACCCTTATGATGTCACTTGGTTATGCAGACAGAACTGAGACTGAAAGGAAAAATCTTATTGTACTTGCTTGTTCAGGAGTTTCTTTCAATAATCCTTGGTATCCCAGGGGGCATTTATTTCAGTCCTTGGTAACTGATGCAATAGTTGAAAATCAATTAAATTATTTTGGACGCAGCTTGGATACGCAACCTGTTACAACCTCAGTCGGGTATAATGATCAGACCCGAAAGCATTTAGAGAAGACATTGCTTCATTACAGAAGCCAAAAGCTTATCAAAAAACGTGAACTTAATGAGATTATAAAAATCTTTGATGAAATTTACTTTACCAAAGAAGTGCTTGATCAAAAGTATTATATCGATCAATTAACGCTGGCAAATTTTTATGGTTGGCAACGATTATTCACTTCGTCTGGTGTCTCTATGCCGAATCTTATCTTTTTCTCTCAGGAAAGAGTTGCAGCAGAAGCACTTGAGAAATTCCATATGAAGCAGCAAACGATATTGCATGAAATTTTGTTTAATCAAGAATGGCACAGGTTAATCTATAAATATTTCGATACAATTCATTGTGGATTCAATCTAAAAAAGAAGCAGGGGACGTTTCTCTTTTGGGCAACTCCTAAAACGACGAAAGATCGTGTGCAATTATTTGCTAAAGATGGAGTTCTAGTCTCTCCTGATGAAACGATTAAAATTCCGATGACACCAACACGTATCTCTGAGGCTCTCCGTAATGAAGAAATTACACCAAGTACCATGCTTACTTTTTTGGTACTCAGTATGTACTATGGTTTCTTTTTGGTAGGCGGACTTGATCAGCCAACCTATCTGACACAAACAAAGGCTGCATACATATCATTATTACAAGAGCTTGGGTTACACGATGAAATTGAGAAGTGTTTGCCAATTGTCACCAGTGACGGCATTCTTACTCGTCCTAGTATTGTGTTTGTTGATAGTCAAACGGGGGAACGTAGTCGGGCTTCGTTACTTGATTTGCTTGTAAATGCCAAATCTGATTCTTGGCCAAAATTGCTTGAGGCAACAAAACACATTACCTATCAAGAAGGGCTCTATCGTTTGTACCCCGAGATATATCGTGACTTTTGTGAGCATGAGAAAGATCCAGAGCTGTTGGCAATTACTGAACAAGATATTGAGAAGTTTACGTGTATTGATACAAAAATTCCCCCATGGACAGTCCTTACGCCTTTTTAAGATAGAAAATAAATTTGCTATACTGTTTCCATGATGCAACTTCGTATTATACGGCTTGGGCATCCAAAGCTTCGACTAAAGTCCAAAAAGGTTTCTGTTCGAGAACTCAAAACAGAACGCTTTCAATTATTTTTGGATAAGCTTACAACAACGTGTATCAGGAGTAAAGGCGTGGGAATTGCCGCTCCTCAAGTTGGGGTTAACAAGCGGGTGATTGTTGTATTCGTAGAGAAAGACAATCCACGATATCCTGATAAAAAACCATTCCCATTAACTATTCTTATTAATCCCACAATTATTCGTAGGGATCTTGTCAAGAAAGAAGACTGGGAAGGAGATCTTTCAGCTGATCTTCGGGCATTGGTGCCACGAGCTGTTGCCTGCACGATCTCGGGTATGGATAGAGATGGCAATGTTGTCGTGTATGAGTTGTCAGATGACTTTCATGCTCGAGTTTTTCAGCATGAGATTGATCATTTGGATGGCATACTCTTTATCGATAAAGTAAAACGTAAAGATTCAATTAGTGAAACTGCTATGTGGCGAAGATATTTGAAGAAAAAACGACTTGCAGAAACAGATTAAATCCGCTACTGTAGATATATGTTCCACAAAAAGCACGCGTACGATTTTGATCTTATTGTCATTGGTAGTGGTGCAGGCGGTAGTGTCGGTGCTCATTATGCTCGGTCTCTTGGCAAAAGCGTTGCGATCTTTGAAGCAGATGCAATTGGCGGTGAGTGTCCGAACTTTGCGTGTATTCCTACCAAGACTCTCCTGCATACAGCGATGATGTATGAGAATATTAAAGAGAGCAAAGAGTACGGCATCAATGTCTCTGGGCTTTCAATTAACTTTCACGCGGTAAGGAAATGGAAAGAGACAGTGGTTTCTCGTACTGGCGCGGCTCACGGTGTTGAATCCTTTCATAGGGATGGCATTCAGGTGATTCGTGAGAGAGCACGGTTTATTTCTCCTCATGAGGTTGATGCGGGTGGCAAAATCTATTCTGCAGCAAAGTTCTTATTGGTAACCGGGTCAAAAGTATTTATTCCTCCAATTACCGGTCTTAATGACGTTGGGTATATTACCTTTAAAGAAGCAATTGAATTGACAGAGCCACCAAAGACTCTCCTAATTTTTGGAGGCGGTGTTGTTGGTTGCGAATTTGCACAGATCTTTGCGACGTTTGGTACCAAAGTCACGCTTGTGAATAGATCAGAGAAATTGCTTGGTAAAGAAGAGGACGAGGTAAGTGATTTGATCCAAGCATTATTCGAGAATGCTGGGATTACTGTACTTACTAACACTTCTGTAATTAAAACTGAGAAACAAGGAAACAAAAAAGTAGTGCATTTACAAAAAGGAGATAAGGAATACTTTGAAACCTTTGATGAAATTCTTATTGCAACGGGCAAAGTGCCTTCTCTTGATTTTGCTCCTGAGAAAGCAGGCATAGTTCTTGAAAAAGGCCGGCTCCACGTTAATCGATATTTGCAAACAAACGTACCCCATATTTATGCTGCAGGTGATGTCATTGGTCCATACCTCTTTACGCACACAGGTTACTACCAGAGTGATATCGCAGCACACAATGCGTTCTCATATGACAAGATTGTCCCTGACTATCGTGTTGTGCCACGATGTGTGTTTGTGATACCAGAGATTGCTAGTGTTGGGATTACTGAACAAGAAGCTCGGGAGAAAAAAATGAAAATAAAAATAGGTATTACGCCAATTGCGGTATTGGGTCGCGCTAATACGTCAAATGAGTTTGATGGGTTTGTCAAGATTATTACGGATAATAAGGGAGTTATTATTGGGGGATCAATTGTTGCTCCACGTGCAGGGGAGATGATTCATGAAGTGGCTCTTGCGATGAAGTGTAGAGTAACGGCATTTGAGCTTGCTCGTATGATTCATGCCTATCCCACGTATTCTGAAGCGATCAAGATTGCGTGTAGTTTGGTGGAGTGAGAGAAGGAGTCTTCATTCTTTTTTCTCGGGTCCATCTTGGATTTTGCAGGTGGAATAATCAATAATCCCTTGTCGCTAATTTGTACAAGAAGCATTATTTTTATCGTTCACCCTTCAAAAAGAGAACAAAGACTCCTTCTTCCAGAAGTAATTTCGCTATAGGGTATTGACAAGATATTGCAAATAGTATTATGCTATGGGTGTCGGTAGTTGCAAATGCTGGACTTGCCAAAAGGGTAACGTTTCTAGAGACATTATTCTCAGGGACATTCAAAAAATCGTCTATTTCGAAATGAAAAACATAAGAAATAGACAAAAAGAAAAGTCGGAGACAGTATGCCAAAAAGCAGATGATATCTGATTTCAAACAAAGAAGTCTGTTGTTGAAACAGACTTTTTTGTTTTTATAAACCGTGTTACAATAACCCCACATGGATCAAGTCTCACAAATCCGCGACAAGGTTGATATTGTCTCATTAATTTCAGAATTTATCCCTCTCAAAAAGGCTGGACGCAATTTTAAAGCAAATTGTCCATTTCATGGCGAGAAAACACCCTCATTTGTTGTATCTCCTGAAAGGCAAATTTGGCATTGCTTCGGCTGTGGTCTCGGAGGAGATTGTTATACCTTCCTCATGGAATATGAAAAAATGGAATTTCCTGAGGCGCTTCGTGCTCTTGCAAAGCAAACAGGCATTACTCTTGTTTCAGAACGGGCAACAGCTGGCACGACATCTAAGAAAGAATTGTTATACGAAATAAACAGCTTTGCCAAAGAATATTATCATTATGTCTTAACCAAATTGCCAGTAGGAAAACAAGCATTGGAATACGTGCTTAATCGAGGTATTACATTACAGCTTATTGAAACATTTAAGATTGGGTTTTCTCCCTCAACAGATCAATCATTGGTGAATTATCTGACGAAGAAGAAAAACTATAAAAAGGAAGATATCCTTGACGCAGGTCTTGCCTTTGTTGGCAGATCAGGGTTGGTGGATTTTTTTAGAGGACGACTTATGTTTCCACTCATTGATCATAGGGATAATGTTGTTGGTTTCTCAGGTCGTGTGCTTGAGGCAGACGCTCCTTCAAAATATATTAACACGAGGGAAACCTTGGTCTACCACAAAGGAGAACATGTCTTTGGTCTCAACATTACTAAGGAGGCAATCAGAAGGGAAAAGCAGGCAATTGTAGTTGAAGGGGAATTCGATGTGCTCTCGTGCTTTGGGGCTGGTGTTGGCAATGTGGTTGCCGTCAAAGGCACTGCTCTTACCGATAGTCATGTAAGTTTACTGCATCGTTATGCGCAGAAAATCACTTTCTGTTTTGATGATGATAAAGCAGGGCAAGAAGCAATTAAACGAAGTTTGGTAGTTGTTGAGAAGAAAGGGTTGACCCCAACAGTAATTGTTCTCCCCAATGGCAAAGATCCTGATGAAGCCATAAAGACAGAACCAGGTCTTTTTAAGAAGGCAGCGAAAGAGGATGTTGGTATTTATGATTATCTATTAGCAAAGCTAATTGATACTAATGATGTTGATTCCGCAGAAGGAAAGCGTAGTCTTGTGGATGAATTTCTTTCATTTGTGGCGCTTATTCAAAATGAAATTGTCAAAGAACACTATTTACGAAAATTAAGTAGTGAAGTCGGGATATCATACGAAAGTATTGCTAAGGAGCTGCAGCGGTTCGTACAAAGGCAGACAGCACCTGTCCAGTCTGAGCCAATAAAGAAAAAACGTGTCAGAGAGGAAATGTTGGAAGAGTATGTTCTTGCGCTTATTGTCCAAAGTAATGATCCCAAAAAGACTGTACAGTCAGTGGTAAAAATCTTGTCTGATTCTATGAGTAGAGAGCGAGCATATCAAAAGATTTTGTTACACCTGATCGAGCATATTGAAACAAGCACTCACCAGGAAGAACCGTTTGATGGTAAGGAATTTGGAGATAAATTACCAAGTGAATTGGTAACTCATTTTAATACGTCAGTATTGTTTCCGTTACCACAGTTTGAAAGTCAGGATGATCTTCTTGCAGAAGTCAACAAAAAGGCAGGGGAATTACGAAAGCTCTATCTTCAGAAAAAGATAAAAGAGTTGTCGGAAGAGATTCATAAAAAAGAAGACAGTGAAGATATATCTGATCTTAGGAAGAAATACACGCAGCTTGCAAGACAATTAGAACAGTAAAATTACTTCTTAAGTTCTTCGTCAATTACTTTTTGGAGGTCTGCAAATGGCACTGCTCCAACAACGCGGCGGCCGTTAATAAAGAATGTCGGTGTACCATCAACCTGAGCTTTGTCACCATCCGCCGTATCCGTTGCCACTTGCTGTTTATACTTTTCAGATTCAAGACAAGAAGCAAATTGTACGGTATCAAGACCGAGATCGCTTGCATAATTAGTAAACGTTTGCGCTACGTCTTCTGCTGTTTGCGGGGACCAAGACGTTTGGTTTTGGAATAAGACATTGTGATAATCCCAAAATTTGCTTTGTTCATTAGCACACTCTGCTGCTTCTGCTGCTTTTTGTGCAAGTGGATGAATTGAGGACAGTGGATAGTGGCGGTATGCAAAGGCAATTTTGTTGGTTTTGATGTAGGTATCATAGAGTTGTTTCTCTGTCTCCGTGAAGAATTTCTCACAGAATGGGCATTGAAAATCGCTGAATTCAACAACCGTAACCTTTGCATCTTTATTGCCGAGCAGTGGCAATTTCCCGACCTTTAAGTCCTTAATAACAGGAAGCGGAGTTGGAGCGGCGGCGACATCTCCCTCGGCAGGTGTTGGGTTTGCTAGCAACACTTTGTTTTGCTCTTGCAGGAATAATACTTTATTGGTAAGCATTCCGAGTAAGAATGCAAAGATAATAAGGGAGACGACTAAGAATGCATTCATGCGGGTATTTTCAAAAGTGAATTTTGGGATACGTACTTCGAAATAGTTTTTTTTATCTTTATTGGTGGTGGAATTTTTTGTTTCTTTTGCGTGGTCAGATGACAGTGGCATATAGAGCCATTCTATGGCGAAACATACTAATTGTCAATCCGTAGATCTCGATACTTACATGATAAATTTATCAATGACAGCAGCAACTCCATCGTCATCAACAGATGGGGCAATATAATCAGCAATTGCTTTAAGTTCTGGGACAGCATTGCCAATAGCTACTTTGAGTCCACACGCCATGAGAAGCGGGAAGTCATTATGACCATCGCCAATACCAATAATTTCATGCGTTGCGACCCCAAGCAGTTTTGCAACCTCAAAGATAGCGTATTGTTTGGTTGCGTTGACATGAGAAATATTTAGTAAGACATATTCTTTGTGTGTCCAGCTCAACACTTTGTGAGCGGTAACGTTGGGCAAATGTGAGATCTTATTTGTCAGTTCATCTGCCAGTGCCATCGGAATATTCATTGCGGTAATGCCATAGGTTTCGATAAATGGATAACCTTGCCTATATGATTTCGTTTTTGTTGCTTCACGAATAGAGATGTCTATGGGGTATTGACTAAGTAAATTTATAATTTCTTGTATATCATTTTTTGCTAGCGGTTTTTTATAAATAACTTTTTGTGAAATACCATCGACAATTTGTGATCCACCCATAAGGACAGTAGGTTTGGTTATCTGAAGAATATCTAAGATGGGCGCTGCCTCTTGTAGACTTCGTCCGGTAACGACGCAGACGGCAATTTTTTGCTGGGCGTTATGAATGGCAGTAATGACTCTTTTGGAAGGCACTGCTTTAAGGGCATTCGGAATTGTTGTGCCATCCAGATCAAGCATGAGGGCTTTATATGAAGTCATAGTCATTTATTATAACATTGTTCTGCGAAGGGTATTTAGGTATAATCAACACATCTATGTTAAACTTTCGTCCATTGTCCCATACTTTTCAGTTCGTGCTTGCAGCTTTTACTGAAGAAGAGGCTCATTCTCATGAAGAACGAAAAATTCGTGTTAATCCTATTGTTTCAAAATTTGCTTCATGGTATGAGCGGCTTCGTAATACGATGGAGTTTCGTGAAGATGAAGTTGTCCTCAGAGCAACTATTGAACGTATCCTTAAGCGTCGATTGCTTCTTGGGGGTAATGGCAAGACGACCGCTGAGTCATTGGTAAAAGAACTCCTTTGGGCAAGATATCTTCCTGATAACGAAATTAGCAGCGCTACGGTTAATCGTGTTGAAGAATCAATTGATTTATATCTCTCTCTTCGTTTGAAAATCCTTGAAGAGCATACAATGACAGAATCCGTTATTAATGACTGGATTTATGACTTGATGTCCAGTGATATTCAGTACATTCTCAACACAAAGCATAAAAAAGAAGTCTTAACCCACTTTATGTTTCATATTCTCAAAGACGATGTAGAAATTGCTGATGATTCACCCGAGACAAAA
>JAHFKF010000045.1:0-2338 GCA_023245475.1 Candidatus Levyibacteriota bacterium | reverse complement strand
GACCTTGAGTTTCTTAGATATCATATGTTTACGCAGTACTTTGGTAAACTGACGCATAATTCACTGGACTATACCGCTAAGCACTTTGCCACAGGATATCACGAGATTCTTCGTGAGTTTACCTATCCACTCAAAGATCGCATTTATACGTATGTAAAGCGTCGTACGGCAGCATTTTTCATTCTTGAAGATATCCTTAATACCGATAAAGAAAATGTGAAGACAATGTTAGAAAATGAAGAGGAATTGGAAGTTGCGGTATTTGAGGCATGTGAGATTCGATACAAGGGAGTTTCCTCTCGAGTGAGACGAGCGATTATTCGAGCTGTTATCTTTATTTTGCTTACCAAAGTAGGGTTTGCGCTTGCCGTTGAAGGTTCCTATGATAAATTTGCATATGGCTATATTCACTGGAACTCGCTTATCTTAAACATTACTATTCCGCCAATTTTGATGATTATCGTGAGTTTCTTTATTAGAACTCCTGGAGAAGATAATTCAAAGCTGATCTTTAAATATATTAAACAATTACTTTATGAAGACAATCCACAGCTCGGCAATCGACTTCTTGTTGAAAAGAATCCTCAAAAAAATAGCGCACTACACACCGCCTTTAATCTTTTGTGGCTCATTGGCTTTGGTATTTCTTTTGGAGGAATGATTCTTATTTTGACAAGACTTGAGTTTAATCCTGTTAGTCAGTTTATCTTTATTTTCTTCCTAACAATTGTTTCTTTCTTGTCCTACCGAATTGGTCTTCTTGCCAACGTGTATAAAGTAGGAGAGAAGCAAGGCTTAGAGACGCTTCTTGTTGATTTCCTTTTTATGCCGGTTATTCGTACAGGGAAGCGACTTACTGAAGGAATTCGTCAAGTCAATATTTTTCTTTTCTTGTTTGATTTCTTTATTGAGGCACCGTTTAAATCACTATTTGCTTTCTTTGATCAATGGTTCTACTATCTCCACGGGAAAAGTGAAGAGCTAGAGTAACACCTCAACCATATTTGACACCAGCATTTCTTTAGTCTAGAATACTCACTCATATGAGTAATACAGAATCTCGTCCAGGATCTCCCGAAGGAAGTAAAGAAAAATTTTCTTCATTCAAGTTACTGCGGCCTGCAGATAGAAGCTTAGCATTATCTCTTGTTCAGAGAGGTGTTGGGAATGTTCTTTGTGATATTGCTAAGGAATCAAAGGCTATTCTCCTGCCTTATTTCGCTGAAACGACTGTTGTTGTAAGAGGGCTTGTCCTCCCCGAGCATCCATTGTTGGGAATTGCTCAAGTTGCTAAACGGTTACGTATGGAGGAAGGAGCTGAGTTCTCTTATCTGTCTGCAACATCGCAATACTTTATAACAGCAGAGGCGGTGCTTGCGGAAATGAATAAGAAAAAGAATAGGGGGAGAAAGAAGAAGTTTGCCCTGCCGCTTGATGTTTTGGGCAAGATGAGACAAAAAGTACATGAATATGATGATATCATGCCCGCACAAAAGGATACGTTAGATTTTTGGTCTGTTATTGCTTCGTTTCCATACGAATTACGACAGAAGACACTTTCACGATCAAACATTTATAAACCACCAATTTTTCGTCGTGTGACTCATCTCGAAAATGAGGTATCTGAAGCATTAGCGTTAGCTTTGCCCATTAAACATACAAAATTGGTGACAGAATCCCTGACTCCTCAAGGCGATGTCATCTTTGATCGTGCCTCCTTAATAAGATCCTTAAGACTCAAAGGGTGATATGTCCAATTGGGTGCTCCACCTAGATTTCCAGCTACAGGTTAGTGCAATATGTATTGTCTTTTTATCCCTTTATTTTTCCCGTTGACACAACCTGTATCGCTTGCTAATATGGATAAACACTATGAGCGATGTTACCTTTACAGACAAGAATTTTAAGCAAGATGTACTTGCAAACAAGCAGCTTGTGGTTGTTGATTTCTGGGCTCCATGGTGTGGCCCTTGCAAGATGGTTACCCCAATTATTGAAGAACTTGCCAAAGAATACGAAGGCAAAGTTGTTATAGGAAAGATGAATGTTGATGAAAATCAAGAAACAGCAGGTAATTTCAATGTGATGAGTATTCCGACAGTTATGGTTTTCAAGAGCGGTCAACCAGTTGCCTCACTTATTGGTGCGCAAGGTAAAGAAACCTACAAAAAGGCAATTACTGAAGCACTCGCTTAATCTCTCACCATAATTTTTATGTACGACGTTATTATTATTGGATCTGGTCCCTCTGGACTTACCGCTGCTATCTATACCACCCGTGCTAGTTTAAAGACCTTACTTGTTGCTGGCGAAAAATGGGGGGGACAACTTATGCTTA
>JAHFKF010000113.1 GCA_023245475.1 Candidatus Levyibacteriota bacterium | reverse complement strand
ATAATGTCTCCACCTGAATGAGCAAGGTGGGTTGTATCAAACGTGACATTAAAATCAGTTTCTTCGATAAGTGAAGCAAATTTATCATGATGCCAACGATGAGGAGCAAAGTATGAACCAAAATATTTTTCCATATTTTCAAATCCAATGGTGATGCCGTACTTCTTCTGTAATGAATGAAGCAGTGTTTTGTAATTTTCATTAAACAGTTGCTTACCCGCATTGCTCATATGAAGCACAATTACTTTGGAGCCAACCAAATCAGCAACATGAAACAGATGCGTTATCTCTGCAACTTTTGTCTTGGTAAAAAATCGCAACTTCTGGTGTACACTAAAAATTGGCAAGTTGTGAGCATCAAGGAGCGTCTTTACTTCTTTTAATTGATGATCATTAATATCTTGAAACGAAGGGAGAATTACTTCAATACCATCAAGTCCAACCTTTTTCAATTGAGAGAACACTTCGTCAGGAGTGTGCTTGGAGAATAACTTACTTTTAACAACCTTGTGATAAAGTTTCCTGCGATGAGGAAGAATATCTGTCAAAAAAAGACTTGCGGAGGTTTTCATTCTAAGTGCATTGATTATACAAATTTTTAGAATGAAAGTATAGCTCACTTTGCGTCTTCATTGGCTTCTGTGGGGGGGAATACGATATTCTCATATAATCGTTGAATTTCTTCATTTACCTCTGCATTTCTTCTTTCTGCAAGCAACCGTATTTCTTCAGGAGATCGTACTGTCGCTATTAACCATCTCCACTTCGGAGGCATGAATTTTTCGGCGAATGATCGAGTTGTGTTGGAATCTCCAAGACCGCCCTTTAACCTAGCTCTTGTCATTGTTCTTGCAGATGTCTGTTCAGAATAAAATGCAAGCTCAACAACATCACCATACGCAGGATTTCCTTTTTTGATCAATGGAATTTCCCTCGTGATACCTGGATTTTCCATGAAATCTGTAATTCGGCCTGTACCGGCCAACATCCGCTTATCCACTAAATCAATTAACTCAGTGGGCTCTGTCTGATCATCCGCTTCTTGTGTTATAAGGTTACGTCGACAAAATGCATATACCAGATATGATACCTCAGGACTCTCAAACAAGAGGTTTGTTTCTTGAAGAAAATCTTTCAATCGTGGTGCCAAAAAGGTACTTACCACTCTCATATCGGTCTCGCCCAAACCACCAACAAGCTGCTGTCTTACGCGATCTTTAAGCTCTTTGGTAAAAAGCCGCGATAAAATTGATGAAATTTTTTCTGTCATAGGATGCATTGGTAATGTTTCTGCTGCTGAACGTTCAGGAATAGTAGGCTTAGAATCAACATGTCCAATGAGAATGGGGGTAGTATCGGCAGCAACTACCTGAGATTGTTCAGATCCATCTGGAGGAAAATCTATTCGTTCATGTACGGCAGCAGCTAGTTGCTCAAGCGCACCTCTGGTTTCTGTATCCAAATCTCCAGATGGCAAACGATCAATTAGTGCGCGGATTCCGGAAGCGTTAAGCTGCCCAGATTCAGATGCTTCATAAACGGTCGTAGCTTCAGGGGGTGCTCCAGTAGTTACTTCTTTTCCCTCAAGATAGGTAACAATTGCTTTTCTCCTTTTTCCAATTGCCTGTCCGTTCGTTGCATTAAGAACGGTATCTATCATCGCAACCAAAATTGGATCGTTATGATTTTTCAGATAGTCACGAGCCCTCTGCAAAATTTCTTCAGTAGATAGAATAATCCCGACTCGAGACCTAATCTCATCTGCTGACAGGGATCGAGTTGAGCAAAGGTTTGCAATGAGGCCATCTTCAGTGGATGTCGTTTCTCTCCCACCAACAGCAAGCATATATGCTGCGGTTATTTTATCAACAGTTTGAGTTTTTTTTATAGACCGATATCGTTCCTCAAATGACTTATCTGATTGTGTCGATAAACCAACTCCAATTTGTGTATAAGTTATCGCCGGGTCAGTTAAGAAATGTCCAAAAACGTCCAGTGCATTTCCGTTAGATAACTGAGGAATTGCTGCTCTTATTGTTTCTCCTAATTCGTCCCTTTTGTTTTCAAAATCAACTTGATCTTTCGATGCATGTACTATTTTTTTATTTACTTCAGGGATTGTCAAGATACCTTGCAAAAGTGTTGAGACACGAGGATCTTCTATCTGGTCTTTAACAATTTCGAAAGCTCTCCGCGCAACTTGCGGCGGCGTGACATATGCTTTGTGCAATGAACGAGCAACAAGTACCAATCGATCTCTATATGGATGTTTTTCAAAGACATTTGATACCTGTTCTGGAGAAAAACTTTTGAGATCAGAAAAGCCAAGCTCAATCAAAGCTGCTAACGCACCATAGTTTTCTGTATCGGAAGCAACCTCTTTCCATTCAGTCAGGATATGCCCAGCCATCCTCTTATCCATGTGTTCCTTTCTCGTAGGCCCTGGAATAACGTCTAAATATTCAGCAATTGTTAATGCCCGGCTTGCTGATCCAGGATCAATCTTTTGTAACACTCTGTCCGTAGCATCGACAGCATTCATTTCGTAGTCATCTCCCATTTCATCAGCTGCTCGATAGATTCGATTATGTCCATCTAATGCTTTTAATGAAACGTTGCCAGTGGAATTTGTGACTCTCACAATATCTACAAGACTCATGGCATAGCGACTAGGAGAAAATGGTCCGATAATCGCGCTTTCATTGAGTGCTTCAAAAGCAAAGTTATCCTTAATGAGAGCGGAAGGCTTGATAAGAATAATCGGAAGTTCTTGCTCGGCAAGAGGATGTAGCTCACCTGTTTTACCTTCGATTAGCATAGAACAAATCTATTATAACAAAAAATATACGTAAGATAAATCACCCTGGGAAAATTTCCTTTGGTTTTTCTCTGTTTGCTCTCGTTTCTTTTTGTTTTACTAACTCAACAATCTGTGTTTGTATGCGCGGACTTTCTGAAAAGCCAATAATATTCTCAGCAACAGCTCTGAGATCAGATGGACGCCAAATAATCATCCCCATTGGGTCAGATTCTGCCGATTCATATTTAAAACTAGGATGCTGCACTCCCACACAAGGGAAATAATCAGTTAATAACGGAAGGGTCGATTTACTGTAGAAGTGAATGCCGCTCAGCTTACCTGTAGGCTTAATAAGCCCTCCAGAATCAATAATTCCAGCCAGCAAAGAAGGGAGATATTCAAGCTCTAGTGTCCACGGATGTTTTTCTTGAAGAGTGGTTTGTTTGTTAAAGCTGG
>JAHFKF010000112.1 GCA_023245475.1 Candidatus Levyibacteriota bacterium | reverse complement strand
CCTATCCTTTTGGTGAAGTCCCTCAGGAAAATGATGAACAGCTGCAATTAGTCGATAGCTTAATACAAGAAAAAGCAGAAATGTATCCTGAGCAACCATTCGAAAGCTATCGAAGGAACGTGGTTGAAATTACCATAGTTAATACGGTGTTGGAGGCATTAATGAAAAACAGGAAGCGTTCAGATGACAGATTTTTTGCTGCTCAGTCTGACGAAATTGGTAAGGTGCAATCAACGAAGAGAATCTTGGTTGCTTCTTATTTGACGCAGGCAGACTTATTGGCTGAAGAATTTGCCTCTCCGCTTTATACGTTCTCAACTAGACGCAAAGCAGATGAAGTATACATAAAGGTGCATATGCAACAACTTGGTTTACACAGAAGTAGTGATTATTTTTTAGGCCGAACAAGGGATATGCAGTGTGATCTGAGTCCGGAAGCTATAAAGAATACCACGCTGCGACTTTCTCAACTGCAAGAGAAAGCAGCAGCATTTCATAGCGGAGATCGGCTAGAAGCAAATCAAGCAGCCAGTCTTATTGTAGATAAGCTTCGTGATACAGGGACGATTGCCTAAGAAGTAGCGTATAATGGACACATGAAGAAACTCCTTATCATTATTAGTCTTCTTGTGGTTGTTGGAATTGTTGGTATTTTTATTGCTCGAGAGAAGGTTCGTCAGGACTTTGCTCGTCCGATTCCCTACCCTACTCCAACCACAACTGCTCCTGAACCAACTCACGATATCTCCCATGTGCAGGAGATACGAAGCTTATTTGTGCCTGATTGGACGCTCACGGATGATCCAATCGATGCATCTGTGTATGACACCATGATTTATTTTGGTATTACTCCGGGGAAAGATGGTATTGATCTAAAAGAGTCAGGCGCAACCCATATCGATGCGTTCCTGCAGGCAGCACCATCTGATACCAAGAAACTGCTTACCGTTCGTATGACAGATTCCACGACAAACCTTGCGATTCTTGATGACAAAGATGCTCAGAAGAAGCTTATTACTCAAGCCGTATCAATTGCGGACGATAAAGGTTTCTCCGGGATTGTGCTTGATTTGGAGATTTCAGCAATTCCTTTTGATTCTCTCACCAAACAGATTAATGACTTTACTGCCCTTTTCTATAAAGAGGCGCATAACCAGAATCTCTCATTTGCGATAACGATTTATGGTGATACGTTTTATCGTATCCGTCCGTTTGATATGAAGCAGCTTGCTCGTACCGCCGACACAATTATGATCATGAGTTATGACTTTCACAAAGCGCGCGGCAATCCTGGCCCCAATTTCCCCTTACATGGAAACGAAATTTATGGGTATGATATGACCCGTATGGTTGATGATTTCTTGCGTGTTGCACCTGCAAATAAATTAGTTGTCGTGTTTGGGCTGTATGGTTATGATTGGGTGGTCAATGGGAGTGGGACGGCGGCTGGGCAAGGCAAGCCACTAACCACGCAGGAGATTAATAAACAATTTGTTGTGTCAGCCTGCCCATATAAAAATTGTTCTATTGATAGAGACAGTAACGCTGAGGAGCTTGAGATTCATTATACAGATAATGCAGGGAGAAGACATACTATATGGTCAGAGGACATGGAATCTGTTGCTGCCAAGAAAGAATATCTTAAACAGCGGGGAATTACACAGTTTAGCTACTGGGCATATTCGTACTTTTAGTAGGAAAAGTGTTAAAGGGGGCATTTCCCCTCTTGACGAGGCACGGAAAATATTGTATCATACAGTCACTCTCAATATTTCTTGAGAGATTTATTTTTAAAATATATGGCAACATTTACACGAAACAAACCACACGTCAATATCGGAACCATTGGTCACGTCGACCACGGTAAGACAACAACAACTGCAGCTATTACCTCTGTGCTTGCTAAAAAAGGCATGGCACAAGCTAAGAAATATGAAGACATCGACAACGCTCCTGAAGAACGCGCACGAGGAGTCACCATTAACATCTCTCACCAAGAATACGAAACAGAAACACGACACTATGCACACATTGATGCTCCAGGTCACGCAGATTATATCAAGAACATGATTACTGGTGCAGCTCAAATGGACGGAGCAATCTTAGTTGTTTCAGCACCTGACGGCCCAATGCCACAAACTCGAGAACACATTCTTCTTGCTTACCAAGTTGGAGTTCCAGCAATTGTTGTTTACCTTAACAAATGTGACATGGTTCAAGATGAAGAACTTCTTGACCTTGTTGAAATGGAAGTCCGAGAACTTCTTACTAAATACCACTTCCCAGGTGACGACGTACCTATTATCCGAGGTTCATCACTTAAAGCACTTGAAGGTGACCCAGAATATGAACAAAAGATCCTTGATCTTATGGATGCTGTTGATAAATACATCCCAACACCAGAGCGACCTCTCGACAAGCCATTCTTGATGCCTGTTGAAGATGTATTCTCAATCAAAGGCCGAGGAACAGTTGTTACCGGAAGAATTGAGCGAGGCGTTGTGAAAGTTAACGAAGCAGTATCTGTCATTGGTTTGGATAAGAACAAAGAATCAGTTGTTACTGGAGTTGAAATGTTCAAGAAGCAACTTGATGAAGGTCAAGCCGGAGACAACGTTGGACTTCTTCTTCGAGGTCTTGAAAAATCAGATGTTGAGCGAGGTCAAGTTATTGCTAAGCCAGGAAGTATTACACCACACACAGAATTTGAAGCTGAAGCATATATTTTGACCAAAGAAGAAGGCGGTCGACACACACCATTCTTTACTGGATATCGACCACAGTTCTACATTAGAACGACCGACGTTACTGGTAACGCAACACTTCCACAAGGTGTTGAAATGGTTATGCCTGGAGACAACATTAAAATGACAGTGAAACTTATTGTGCCAGTGGCACTTGAAGAAGGTCTTCGATTCGCTATCCGTGAAGGCGGAAAGACAGTCGGAGCAGGAGTCATTACAAAAATCATTAAATAACCTTACTAACCGTAGGGTTATTTTTGTTTGACCCAAGATCTTTAACAGTTTGTTGGCCCCGCTCAGTCGGGTTTTATTTATTACTATACTATGGCAAAAGGAAGAATCAGAGTTCGTTTAAAAAGTTATGACGCAAGAGTCTTAGACTCCTGTTGTCAACAAATTCTTGATTCGGTTATTCGAACCGGAGCTAAGGTTGTTGGTCCAGTACCATTGCCTACTGATAGAAGTGTCTATGCAGTTAACAAATCTCCATTTGTTGATAAAAATGCACGAGATCACTTTGAAATTTGTATTCACAAACGACTCATCGACATAGTGTCGCCAACAGACAAAACAAT
>JAHFKF010000111.1 GCA_023245475.1 Candidatus Levyibacteriota bacterium | reverse complement strand
AACCGGGGATCTCTGCCGGCTGACGCGGCTATTTAGAAACTCAATTTTTTAAAGTCAATACATCTGTAAAGAGGGCTTGATATGCATTTTCACTAATTTTTCTACCCCTCTCCCTTTCCAAAATATCAGCGAATTGATTTAAATTCAGAAGCTTCTTTTTACTATCTCCTGTGAGCGATGCTTGCTGAGCTTGTTCAATGTTCCGTTTTAGATTCTCCGCAACGCTTTTGGTTGTAATTAAATTTAGAGCATTAGATAGGATAGATTCTCAAAAAAGAATAAATGGGTTACGGCTGATAAGTTACAACAAGTTGAGGAATATTGATAGTCTCTCTAGTACCAAAGCTAACCTGTCCTGCCTGACTTTCATTTGTCTTTTTGAGCAACCAACCATAATTTTGATTTGATCCGCTCATAAAGGATTGGACATCAGAAGTAACATCAAACTCAACTACTCCATTTTGATTGTTTGTAATAGTCGTGGTACCACTTGCAGCAGAAGCGAAAGGCCACAGGCTATTGTTATTCATATTCCAAGCTGCTGATCCACTGCAATCATCATTCTGATTAGCTATATTTGAGTCAATAGCGCAATTCCATGTCGCACCTGATCCAGCACCACGATTGCTCTCTATACCATTACCTTCACTCCAACTTGAAAGCAATCTATGTAGGCCAACTGTTCGACCTATGGAACCCCAGTTATTCCCATTATCAGTAATGGTCAAGCGTAGTTTAGCCGAAAGAACTTGATGATTACCAATAGTAAATTGTAATGCTGATTGATCGAACTTGACTAAGGATCGATTGCTACCGCTTGACGAAAGTTTCATAAAAAGCCCGGCTCCCAAGTTCCGATTTTGCTCTCCACTTCTAATGTACGTGTCACCAACGGAATCAAAAGTTGTAGTTACTAGTTGAAGACTGTTCACGGTAATTATTGCAGTTATTGTCCCTGTAGCTCCCTGATTGTCAGTTATACTAAGCGCAACTGTATAAGTACCAGCCATGTTATATTGATGACTAAGACTAAAACTCATTCCTGAAAGCGTCAATGGTTGTACTCCCGAACCATCACCATAGTCTATGGTGGCTGTCCAAGAAGTTGAATCAGGGTCTGTAAATGAACCACTAGCTGAGTAGGTTGCACCCTGATCAATGGTTTCATTTTGAAGAGATTGTACGTACGGAGTTGTATTATTTGCTGTATTAGTTGACCAATCGACAGTGAATGGAGATGAAAAATCATCTGATGAGACTAATGAGTACTGAGCTAGATTTGTCGGTACATAAGGAGAGTTAAATGTGTAATCAGCATAAGTGTCATGTACGTTGGCAGGTCCTGCTGCGCCACTCCATAGTGTATGATTTTGCCAGTTAACCAGACCCCAACCGCCCGTAGGAGGAATTTTAGCGTAATGGATCCGAACTGTTCCGCAATCAGGACTACATGGGATAAACTCATAACCTGTTTCCTCCACGGAATTGAAAGTTGAGAAAGTGGTTTGCTCACTTATCGAGAAGTCGATGGTAAATGGTGATGATACAGTATCTCCATTCTGTAACACAACAAAGTCAGTACCTTGATTATATGGATAATACCATGTGTAATCAGCATAGTCATCATGGATATTACTCGGTCCAGCAGAGCCACTCCAACCGTCACAGCATGGGTTATAATTTGCTAGACCCCAACCCTGACCTATTGGTGGAGCTTGATTGTAATAAACTCGTAACGTAGTACAATCAGAACCACATACTATAGGCTCATAACTTACAGGCTCAAGTCTCGTGTCTGCGTAAGAATGCGTTGCAAACGCTAAAAAGAAAAGGGGGAGAAAAGCGAATGATAACAAAAATTTCTTCATAATCCTACTACATTCTTGTAACTATAAAAATAATTTATATTATTGTTTATGACTTGTCAAGTAAGAAATATGGCACTTATCCCCTCAAGACAAGGTATAGAAAGCTCTAGTATGCCATCTTGAAATTTGTCATTTTTATTGCTAAACTCGTAAACGAGGTTTTTACGAGTTTTTAGAAATTATCTATTGCGTTACTTAATAAAATAAAATATAGTTAAAAATATGGCACAAAAAGAAGAGTTTCAAATTATTTATGATGGTCCAGCATTGGGAAACAATGAAATGGACATAAGAGATTTAGCTCCTGCTTTATTGGCAGTTGGTGATCTTCTGGAAGAAGCGAATAAAGTATTATACGGTGATCTTGCGACAGTAAATGTGAACGTAAAAGGCTCTTTCAAAACGGGGTGTTTTCAGGTTGATCTTACGCTTGCTCAATCTTTAGCAAGCCAATTATCTACCCTACTAACTTCAGATCAGGCAGTTGCAGTTACGCAAGTATTAAGCATCACTGGTTTTAATGCTTTGAATGGCTTTGGGCTGATACCATTTATTAAGTGGGTTAAAAATAGATCAATCAAAAAAATAACAAAAGTAGGGGATGGAAAATCGACAGTTGAAATTGATGAGGAAAAGAAAGAAGTCGAAGATAAAGTTATTGATTTATATAGAAGTATAAAAGCAAGAAAAGCGGTTGAGACAATTATCTTTCAGCCTTTGCAAAAAACTGGAGTCGATGAATTTGCTGTTAAACATGGCGATAGTATTACAAAAGTAGAAGATGCAGAAAAAGAATATTTCAAGACACCTGATACTCAAGATGAGTTGTTGGATGACCAAGTTGCTGAAACTAATTTGCAAGCAATAACAGTGTCATTTGCAGAAGGCAATAAATGGAGATTTACGGATGGTAACGTAGCTTTTCATGCAATTGTAAAGGATGAGGGCTTTGTAAGTAGAGTTCAGGAGAATAAAGAAGCATTCGCTAAAGATGATATTATGAAGGTCAAATTACGAAAAAGGCAATGGGTAAGCGATACTGGAATAAGAACAGAATATGAAATTGAAGAAATAATAAGCCATAGACCAGCTTCAAAACAGATAAAATTGCTTTTCGATGAAGAATAAAAAAACAAAAAAAGACAAAGATCTACTTAATTGGCTCAAAAAAGGAGGACGTGAAGGTTCAAAGAAAGATTTTCTCTCGCTTGTTACACGAGCTTCTCAGCCCGCAAAGACTTCACAGTAGCTATTTGTCCAAAGAGATTGTCGAACATCATGCCCGCCTCGTTTCTGTGGTTATAACGAAAAGCGTACTCATCAACATATGCCTGTAGGTATTTTCTGCTTACTTTGCGGTACACGCCGTATACTCCTCTTTTTAGTCCTGACCAAAAACTCTCAATATTTTGTGTGTGAATATCACCTCGCATATACTCCCTTGTACTATGGTTAA
>JAHFKF010000044.1 GCA_023245475.1 Candidatus Levyibacteriota bacterium | reverse complement strand
AGTTGATAGTACTCAACTTAGGCAAAGTATTCAGGAAGCGCCCATTGCCAAGATCGTCTCCACAATTTTGGAGTACGCGGTTAACAGTCGTGCATCAGACGTCCATATCGAACCCCAAGCCGATCGTCTTCGTGTGCGGTATCGTATTGATGGTATTCTGTATGACAAGCTCAGTCTTCCCCGTAACGTCCAGGATTCTTTGACATCACGTATTAAGATTCTGTCAGAACTTAAGATTGATGAACATCGTCTCCCGCAAGATGGAAGATTTAACTTCAAAGTTGGGGAAAATGAGGTAGATCTTCGTGTCTCAACAATTCCAACAGTTAAAGGCGAAAAGATCGTTATGCGACTACTTCGGAAAAGTGGCGGTATTCCTACGTTGCAAGAGCTTGGTATTACCGGTGTGTCTCTGCGGAGTATTGAAACAGCGATTCTTCGACCTCATGGCATTATTCTTGTTTGTGGGCCAACAGGTAGCGGTAAAACGACCACGTTATATGCTATTTTATCACGATTAAATACAACTCGTGTGAATATTGTTTCCCTTGAAGATCCAGTCGAATATGAAATTCCGGGTGTTAATCAAGTGCAGATCAATCCTCCTGTTGGGTTGACCTTTGCGTCAGGTCTTAGATCTTTTTTGAGACAAGATCCAAACATTATTTTGGTGGGAGAAATTCGTGATAAAGAGACTACCGACCTTGGTCTTCAAGCAGCGCTCACAGGTCATTTAGTATTTTCAACATTACACACCTCAAATGCCGCTGGTGCTCTTCCTCGTTTGTTGGATTTGGGAGCAGAAGGATTCTTGCTTTCGTCCACTGTTAACGCCATCGTTGGACAAAGAATTGTTCGACATATCTGTCCGCACTGTAAGGAAGCTTATGTTCCTCCACCAGCCTTAATGACCGAAATCAAACAAATTTTGGGTAACCTTTATACTAAGCCAGAAATTAACTTATATCGAGGAAAAGGTTGCAATGAATGTGCCAATTTAGGTTATTTAGGTCGTATTGGTATTTATGAAGTACTGACAATCACTGAAAAAATTTCTCGTCTGATTCTTGAACATGCAGATGCCAATGCTATCGAGAAGCAAGCTATGGCTGACGGGATGATTACTATGAAGCAAGATGGCTACTTGAAAGTGCTAGCAGGACAGACTACGATTGAAGAAGTGTTGCGGGTGGCTCAGGAGTAATCGAACTGAGAGCCGAGAACGGAGATCGGAGAACTCAATTATGCAGATTCAAGAATTGTTATCGCTTACTATTAAAAATAAAGCATCAGATTTGCATTTGGTGGTGGGACTTCAGCCATCGCTGCGTATTGATGGTACGCTGCGTCCTCTTACTACCTACGCCCCACTCCAGCCAGCAGATATTGAAACAATGCTATTTTCTCTGTTAACCCCTGAACAAAAAGAGCTGCTTCTTGCCAATAAAGAGCTTGATTTTTCTTTTGGATATGGGCAAGCAACTAGTATTGAGCAAGGACGATTTCGTATTAATGCATACTTTCAAAAAGGATATTTGTCTGCTGCGTTTCGTTTCCTTGCACCTGGAGTTAGAACGATAGAACAGCTTAACCTCCCCGAAGTGTGTCATGAATTTGCACAGCTTAAACAAGGGTTTGTCTTGGTTACTGGTCCATCAGGACATGGTAAATCAAGTACATTGGCTGCTATTTTAAATGAATTAAATCTTAATCGTGCTGCACATATCTTAACCATTGAAGATCCAATTGAGTATGTCTATCCCAAAGGTCAAAGTATTATTTCTCAACGGGAAATGGGTATTGATACCCACTCTTGGTCGATGGCTCTTCGATCAGCGCTTCGTGAAGACCCTGACGTAGTACTGATTGGAGAAATGCGAGATCCCGAAACAATGCAAGCAGCGCTTACTCTTGCCGAAACAGGACATTTAGTATTCTCAACATTACATACCAATTCTTCAGCACAAAGTATTGATCGTATTGTCGATTCGTTTGCTGCGGATCAACGAGACCAAATGAGAATTCAATTAGCCGCAACTCTTAAAGGTGTCATCTCGCAGCGATTGTTGCCCAAGATTGGTGGCGGACGAATTCCCGCTGTTGAGATTTTGCTTGGAACAACTGCTGTTGCGAGTAATATCCGAGACGGTAAGTCTCATCTTATTGATTCGGTGATTCAAACCTCGAAAGATCTTGGTATGGTGACAATCGATGAATCGCTTGCGGAGCTTGTACGTAATGGTATTGTTTCTCTAGATGATGCTAAATCCTATGCTCTGCGTGAAGAGGAATTGATGCGATTAGTAGGTTAAAGTATGAGTTATGAAATTTTATTATCGTGCGGTAACGCAGTATGGCAAACAAATTGAAGGATTAATTGAGGCAAGAGATGTCAAAGAAGCAGCGCATTATCTCAAAAGGCATCAACTGATCCCTATTAAAGTTACTTCACCTGAAAAAATAGGTTTTGGCAGATTTTTCTCAATCTTTCAAAAATCTTCAACCAAAGATTTAATCTTTTTTACGCGACAAATCTCTTCGATGCTTACCTCAGGGCTTACCCTCATGCAAGCATTGGTTATCCTTCGAGATCAGAGTAGAAATACTTCAATAGGACCAACGGTTGAGACCATTGTGACCGATGTCGAAGGTGGGAAAACATTTTCAGGTGCCATTGAAAAGTATCCTCAGATCTTTTCATCGATATATATTGCCCTTATTCGTACAGGGGAATCATCAGGCCTTCTTGATAAAGTAATGATCAGGCTTGCTGATAATCTTGAAAAGCAACAAAGGCTACAGCAAACGATTCGTAGTGCTCTCCTCTATCCGCTTATTGTGGTGCTCATGATGATTATTGTAACTATTATTATGCTCGTGTTTGTTATTCCACAATTGAGTGGGTTGTATCAAAATCTTAATATTGAGCTTCCTTTGCAGACACGCATTGTCCTGACGCTCTCAGATATTGTTCGTACAGCGTGGCCATTATTGTTGATAGGCATAGTTGCCGTAACGTATCTTACCCGTCGTTGGTACAAAGATAATACTGGGCGGCACATTATTGATGGTTATCTCTTGAAACTTCCTATCTTTGGAAAATTGCTCGGAGAATCTATGCTTGCTGAGTTTTGTCGAACATTTGGATTATTGATTAGTTCGGGTTCATTAGTCGTTGAGTCTCTTCTTAAAAGCTCTAAAGTTGTTAACAATATTCACTATCAAGAAGCAATTAATTTGGTCGCGCGTCGTGTTGAAAAAGGTATTTCCGTGAGTGATGCTCTTGGTTCAAGTATTTACTTTCCTCCTTATCTGACACAGATGGTAAAGATTGGTGAACAAACAGGCAAACTCGATGATTCTCTTCTTAAAGCGTCTGAGTACTATGAACGCGAAGTTGAACAAACAGTAAAGACCCTGACGACGTTGATGGAACCATTGATTATGGTGCTGCTTGCTTTGGGTGTTGGATTTCTTATTTTTGCCATTATTACGCCG
Source organism: Candidatus Levyibacteriota bacterium (assembly GCA_023245475.1). Lineage (GTDB taxonomy): Bacteria > Patescibacteriota > Microgenomatia > Levybacterales > UBA12049 > JAHFKF01. The sequence continues at coordinate 7,680 of JAHFKF010000044.1, read as the reverse complement.
ATTTGGAATCTTCTCTCAACCATTCAATGACACGCTTCAGCTTGACTTTATACGGTAGATGCAATATACTCTAGGATGTAATTTTTGGGATTATCTAGTTGTTATATTGTATGTTACATGAAGTATCACCACTTCGTTCGAAGCGCAAATGGCGAGATGCAGCTCATTCCGCTAGTCAACCTTCTGTGCACCCCTCCCCAAGTCTAGATCATTATAGGACACCTAATGAAAAAGTCTCGATTACTCATGAACTTGTTCAAGGAGTAGTCAGAGAACTGGAGCACGTAAGGACAACTACGTTAGGAATCCCAGCATCTGAATCCACTTCTGATAGTAAAGGTGCTGATTTACAACGAGTCAGACATATTCTTCGCGAATTGAAAAAGAACGGTGTCAATAAAACTGATCTTTATGCGCAAACTGCGTTAACTCCAGATATTGTCCGTGCCGCAAAGCGTGCTCAGCTAAAAGAGGGTTTACATACTGCAACGGCTATTGTGACGTCTGAAGCAGCTGCATCTATCGCTGGTTGGAGTGCTCAGATGAGTGATCTTCAAGATCACATGCCAGTTCGAAATCCATTGACGCTGGCTGGTCTTGCTGTAGGTTCATATGCGGTGCTGCTGGCTTCTCTTCGGGTCAATGAAAAAGCTAATGCAGCACTGCTTCGAGAAACGCGAATTGGTACCGATCCCTTTTCCAAAATTGGAGATGCAGCAGGAAAAGGAAAAGAAAAAAAGCGAACCTTTGCCAAAGTTGGCTATTGGGTATGGCACAGTTCTATGGAACTATATTATATGGGAGTTACCGGTGCACTTGTCGCTAAAGAAGCAGCAAAGAGTGACAATGGTTTTGGAGATGTCGATGCTTGGCGTAATGGTCTTGCTTTTTTTATCCCCTCAAATATTGTTGGTGCTGCTAAATTATTTGGACAAGCTGCTCTAACTGAAGCAAGTATCTGGTGGATCAAGGGAGGGCGCGATAAATGGGCGCAGTCATCGACGAAAGCAACAATTGATCGTGTGCAATCAAAGCTTTTAAGAAAAAAGATCGAGTAGTTCCATTTGGTAGAAGTTATGTATGACGTAATTCTTTTTTCACTTGTTTTAGTATTGCAAGTAACACATCCCATACCTGTTCTTCCTCAATATGTGGATGATCTGCTAGTAAGCGGAGTTGTTCCAACAATTCCCATGTGTTTCTGTTCTTTTGCCCTATGAAGTGTTGGATAGTTTCTGCAAAAGATGCAATCATTGCTAATGATAATTTGCCTCGGATGTATAGCTCGATCAGATCCACAATTGTTCTCTTTATGGCATAGTCTGTTGCTTTAGGAATTACTGCAGGTGCCGTAGCAGTTTCTCTGTTAGATTGATTCATAATCTGCTTACAGTTTAATGTGCAGTATACGCGAGCAGAATGACAAGATTGTCAAATAATCTGACAGTTTTTAGTGCTCGATAATAGTTCCTACGAATTTTTTGCTGTCGAGGAAATGTTCAATATTGGCAAAGTCTTCTCCAGACAGAACAACAACCTTTGCATCAAGTTCTTCAGCTTTTTGAGCAGCGACAGGATCAAAAGGTGCATGCATTCCGGGGAGCCACGTGTCCCCTACTAATTCTCGAAATTCTTTCCAGCTCATTCTTTCTTTTGGCACGGCATCTTTATATTGATGTGGATCTTTGTCGTAGACTTGGGTGATATTACTCAAATTGATAATTGTATTGACTTCGTAATCTTCACAAATAAGTGTTGCGCAATAGTCTGTCGACCATCCAGGTTTCCATCCTGCGGCGATGACGACTGGCTCAGAGACTTTTTGAATAATTGAGTAATCTTCAATAATCGCGGGATGAGCAATATCATGAAAGATTGTCCTCACAAGGTGAGCATTGAGTCGTGTCGCATGAATTCCAAGCCAATCCAAATCTTCAAGGGTTAATTCGTGTCCTACTATGTCACGTCCTGCATCTCGATATTGTCTTGCAGCGCTTCCGCCACCTATAACCAAAAAGAATTGTAGATTGTGATTGAGGGCAAGTTGATGACGAATGAAATAGTTAAAGTTTTCAAGAAATTCATTATTAATACCGCCCTTGGGAACAATTAATGATCCTCCTACGGATATTAAAATTTTTTGCGGTTGATCAATCTTTTGCATAATTATTCTTATTGTTGAAATACTACCTGCTCACTTCTCGAAGCATCAGCTTCTGGTAAAAGAAACTTTGCTATGTATCTAACATTTTCTTGCGTTTGGACTTTGTTATTCAGTATATCCCGAGGATGGAGGTAAAGTGTGTCAACTATCTCATGATCCGCAGCGTGGATATCAATTGGCCTAGTAATGCGCACATGCATATGATCTAATTGTAATTCAGGTCTTTCGCCAGTTGTTTTGTCATGGTGAATCTTTTTTGTAATGGTGGGTAGTGCTTCGATAAATTCAATAGTTGTCCCTAATTCTTCTTGTACTTCTCTTCTTACCGCTTGTATTGGTGTCTCTCTAGGGTTGATATTTCCCCCTGGGAATCCCCATGTCTCTTGATTTCTTGGTCGAACCAACAGTAATCGTTGTTCTTCATCAAGCACAACAGCCAAAGCTCCTCGTTGCTTCCCCTTTGCTTGCCGTCGTTCTGTTTCTTCCCCGAGAAACACTTTGATTTCGCGTCTGACACTATCGAGAGAATCTCCTGCGGGTTCTATGCCGAACGTGTCTGCCATACTCTCTATAAGTTTTCGTCGTTCATTTTGTATATTGGCTTGATTCCCTGCTCTTGGCTTTTTGCGTAAAGAACTAAAGACGTTTATTATTCTCTTTTTTAAGCCATGTTCTGCTTCTTGCGTTTCTGGAATATCATTGAGTCCGACAGCCTCCAGTAAAAATCGTAAATGTAACTCTTTCAAAGAAAGAAAAAACTTGTTAGTCTCATCATTTGCCTTTGGATCAGCCTGCTCAGAGCGAGAGAGACTTTTGATGGCATAATAAAGAGATTCATCAGCTTGTGCAAATCTTGCTGCTTGCTGATATATCCGTCCCACTTCAGGGTCAAGGAATGGAACGTGGTTATATGTTGATTCATTAATGCTAAAGTTCTCATCAGGCTTATAATCTCGATACACCTGATATTTATCGTGATCACGATCCCGAGGATCGTTTGCCTTTTTGACATAACTACGAACCATATTTGCATCTTGGGTTCCTGCTCGTACTTCAAGCAGATTAAAGAGAGACGAAACATACTGTGCATATGTTTTTGTGACATCATTACTCTGTGTTTGTCCTGTTTCATCTGCTTCTACTTCTGAGAGGAATTTAATATTTTTAACAAGCATATCTTTGGTCATTCGATACGAAAAGGTAATAAATCCCATTTCCATTTGGAGTGGTTTCTTTTCTCCAGTTTGCTCATCTCGCCAGATACTTGCTTTGACATGTTTGACTGCTTCTTTGACTTCTCTGATGCTTTGTCCTTTCCCAATTTGCTTAAGATAATCGTCTGATCCTCCTTCTACTCCGAGAAACACTTGATCAAGGCCGATCTCTCTTAGTTGATCAAGCAGTCCTGCTTTGTGGAGCATATTAATGGTTTCAACACGAAGCGAAGCTCCAAAGGATAACCGTCGAGGAAGTTCAGCTGATTTCCAGACAGAGATAAGTCGTTGTGTTGCTTCCAGTGGTCCCGCAAAGGAATCCTCATCGGTTAATTGAAAATGTGTTGCGTTGAATGTCTCAAGCAGATCTCTTGCTTCATCAACGACTTTTTCTTCTGGTACTGTTCTATAATCTTTGCCACCGAGGAAATGCCTGGAGCAAAACTTACAGGCACCAAACTCACATCCTTCTGATGTTCGTATCTTGAGCGATCCCCCGAGTTCTTGTGTCTCTGCCGTAAAAGCACGATATGGTCGGGCGTAGTCTTTTAAGTCCGGGATTGTAGGTCCAATTACTTTGGGAAGATCCTCTCCATTAGCAACTTTGCGTACAATGTCTGTCAAAGCATCTTCTCCTCCCCCTTTTACAATTACCGCTTCCGGAAATTTGTAATGTATCAATTGAGAGTCTGTATAGGTTGGGATAGCATTTCCCAATACCCACGTGATGGGATTTTTAGGAGGGTCTTGTGCAACTTTGAGCATAACGGATTCTGTATATGCCCATCCGCGAATGGGAATACTTAAGCCGACGACAGCTTTCCCATCAGGTCTTGTTGAACTATTCCCAAAATCTTTGATGGATTTCGCAAGTTTATCTGTGTTAACTTTACCAGTACCAGAAAGTTCTGCTTGGGTATCATACATCTGCGGAGTAATCCCCGTGTCTTGTATCAATTTCCCGGCAATAATTTCAAGGCCGATTTGTTCATGAGGCAGTGAGAGCCCCCCCTCGCCTTGCATTCCAATAAGCATAACCTGGACGCTGCTAGGATCTAGTCTTTCGCGAGATTCCGTTCGTTTCCTTACTGATGGTAGACCTAAGACGGTTTCTTTAATCCCACTCATAAGTTATTTAAATAGATCACAATCTAATTTAGTTACAATAACAAATGGACAGAATGCAAGGGTTAATTTGTTTGGTATATCTCTATAGTAGTCTAAAAACATAAAAAGCTAAATGATGAGTTTCGTATCTCAATCACCAGCCGAATGCTGTATGACAAAGTTGTACGGAAAGCTGACACCTTATCTTTTATTCTAGGTATTTTTCGGGAAGTGTTCCAAAGCTTTCTATAACGAATTGAAATCTTTTATTAAATGCTTCTTTTATCTCTGGTAAGACGACCTTTTTTTTCCAATCAACTTTTGCTTTTCGGAGGTTTTCAGCAATGAGTTCTCCATCAGACCATTTATTAAATTCTTTCCAAAAGATATGATAAAAAGGCCCTACAAAATGTGATGCGCCATCGGCTGAAGAGACAATTTGTATCTCAATCGGGGCAGCAGAGAGATTTTCTTTTGCATCAAAGAGTTTTATATATGCAATAATTTTTTTAGTCATCTCAGTTGAAAATCCAAACTCAATTAGCTTTTCTTTCCCTTTGGTTAAGGTTGCTTCATATTGATGGTCGTAGTCTACAATCTTCCCATAATCATGCATCCATACAAGGATTAAAACCAAGTTCTTATCCGCATGGGGATATTTCTCACATAATTCAAGTGCAATCTTTTCAACAATCTCCAAGTGATATTTTACAAACCAAGAATGATGAATAAATGTAGGTTTATTCGAAAGTGTAACTATCTCCTTCTTTAAGTTGTTGATTAAGTCTTTCATTTTTATGACTTCAGAGTGATTCGTTTATGCGTAGTATAGTGCCTTTCAAGTATCTTTGCTACAGCATCAGAGAATGATTTAATCGTTTCTTTGCCGAAACCAATATGTCGTGAACCGCCTAAGCCTTTGAGTTCTTTTATGATATGACCTACCCTTTCTTCGTTGGACATCGGACTTTGCATTCTGAGTATCAGTGAGATCATTCGTCCGAGAGCATCTGCAATTGCCATTATATCTGATCCGTTCTTCCCACTGTTAAGAAAGACTTCACAAATATTTCCTTCTGCATCTTCATTGATCGTAATAAAGATAACTCCATTTGGACTCTGTGTCTTGTAGGTCGCGCCACTTAGCTGCTCTGGACGTATTCCTTTGATTTGTTGTATGTGTGTATCCATAATTATTTTATAAACTGCTTATCCCGTCCTCGATCCCATTGGCCTTTTTGGATTTGATATGCTTTTTGCGGATCAAGTCCTGAGGCAAGAAGCTCCTTTCGTTTGTATGGATTGTATTTACTGTAATTCCGATCAATCTTTTGGGTAATGGCATCGGTGAGATTAACACCGTAATCATTTGCTATATCTATCACCCCAACTGAGATGATACTCACCGCATGAATAATTTCTTTGGTATCTGTTGGAATTTGTTCAGCACTTTCTACTGCTTTTGTATATTGCGTAAGGTACTGAATCAGCATTGGAGGTGCAATGTCATGGGATTTACGATCTTTCCTGATTGATTGAATCGCAAGAATCGTTCCGTCATTAGCATCAGCGGATTCTTTGAAGGCAGTATCATATTGTGTAATACTTTCATGCAAATCTGTCTGGGTCATCGTAGCAATCGTTGCCGCAAATATGACAATATCGGCTAGTTCTCCTTTAATCTCGGCAAGATCATCTAACTCAATTGCTTCCTGACATTCGGTGAGTTCTCCTTGCAATAACTTCCAAATCTTCTCAGGAGTATCGGTAAAGTTATTCATTTGGCAAAAATGTGCCTGAATATCTTGCACCTCTCGAAATGTTTTTATCGGAAATCTTTTTATCCTTTGTTCATCTGTTACTTTTGTTTCAGTACTCATAAACTCCTTTTTGTTTAAACAAGCTGGCCAATGTCGTGCTTCTTCTCAAGTCTTACTAATTCATTTAGTTCCTCATTGAATGCCATATTAAATCTTGCTTAATTATCAGAAAAGCTTACAATAATAGATGGGGATTTAATATGACGAGGCTGTCAGGATTTCTGACAAACAAAGATTAATCTTTTTTAGAGAGATAAAATTATATGACTGATATGTCAAAAATCCTGACAGATATTTTGTTACAATACTGCAAAGATGAAGAAGTTTTCAGAATTATTTAAGAAGTATCGCCTCCGGGCAGAGTTTGAAACGGTTTCTGCATTTGGTAATGCGCTTGCTAAAAAAGGCTATCAATACGAAGAAAGTACTTTTTTCCATTGGCAAAAAGGCTCTCGTATGCCCTCAAGTCGTCATCTCGTCCTTACGATTCTCGAAATTTTTATTGAGAGAGAAGCAATCAGAACTATGGATGAGGCAAACACTTTCTTAGCATCAGCGGGGTTAGGTTATTTGACAGAACTTGAAAAAAACAAGTTATTATAAATATATTAAATGCTCAAACTAGTGAGTTCTGTTACAATAGAACTATGGAGTTGCTCTTACTTTTCGTTATTGGTTTGAGTCTTTGTTTTGGAAGTTTTCTGACAGTCGTTATTGATCGTCTGCCTCGTGGAGAAAGCATCATCTGGGGATCCTCTCATTGTGAGCATTGTCGCCATAAACTGCACGCACTTGATTTAATCCCTGTCTTTTCGTTTCTCTTATTGAAAGGTCGTTGTCGATATTGTCATAAACAATTCTCCGCCTACTATCCAATAATCGAAATAACAACAGCTGCATTATTTGCGTTTACGTTCGTGTCATATCACAGCACCCCTTATGTATTACTGTTTATGCTTTTTGTCGTCACGATACTCATTGTTATCTTCTTTACCGATATTAAATATGGCATTATCCCCTTTATGATTGTTGTTCCGGCATGTGTGATTATATTAGCGTATACCGCGCTCTTTACTCCTTCAGTGTTACTCTCATCAATTCTCTCAGCAATTGGATTGTTTTTATTTTTCTTTTTGCTCTATCGTTATACACATGGACGTGGTATGGGCTTTGGAGACGTTATGTATGTGTGCTTGATGGGGTTGCTTTTGGGATTTCCAAGGAGTATCTTGGGATTATATATCGCATTTTTGACAGGTGCAATTGTGGCTGTACTCTTGATATTGATAAAGAAAAAAAAGTTTTCAGGAGGAACAATTCCCTTTGGGCCTTTCTTAGTACTTGGCACATTTATTGGATTATTTTGGGGTGACTT
>JAHFKF010000043.1 GCA_023245475.1 Candidatus Levyibacteriota bacterium | reverse complement strand
TGCAGGATTGTAACAAATTAGTTCCCGAAAGGAAAGCCTAGCCTGTGGTAAAATAGATAATCATGCAGTATGTTGTCGATCTCCATCTTCATTCAAAATACTCCCGTGCGGTCTCTCCACAAATGACTTTGCCGATGATGGATAAACTAGCTCGACAAAAAGGGCTTGATATCCTGAGTAGCGCTGATTTTACTCACCCGGTATGGTTTAAAGAAACACAAACGCTTCTTGAAGAATCAGGGGAGGGTGTCTATAAATTGAGAACGGAGATCCGACCTGCCTGCCGGCAAGGCAGGGAACGGAGAACGACGAAGGATACGTTGTTTGTTTTATCAACCGAGATTTCTAGCATCTACAAGCAGGGAGACAAATTGCGACGGATTCATAATTTGATCTTTGTCCCAAATCTTGCGATTGCTCAGAGACTTACTCAGGAGCTGATTAAACGGGGTTGTAACTTAAACGCTGATGGTCGTCCCATTGTTGGTTTGTCATCAAAAGATTTATTAGAACTTATTCTGTCTCTTGATGAGCGTTGTATGCTGCTCCCGTGTCATATTTGGACGCCACACTTTGGGATTTATGGCAGCGCGTCTGGCTTTGATTCTCTAGCAGAAGCCTTTGGAGATTTGTCACCATATATTTATGGTATTGAAACGGGGCTTTCCAGTGATCCAGATATGAACTGGCAAGTGCCAGAACTCATGTATCGATCCATTCTCTCCTTCTCCGATGCTCATAGTGCTCCCAAGATGAGCAGGGAAGCAACGGTCATGGAGCTAGAACAGCCAACGTATGAGAATATTCGCAAGGCAATTATGCGGTTATCCGTCATCGCGAGCCGAAGGCGCGGCAATCTCAATCAAAATGGGATTGACGGGAACAGAATTGCATACACTCTTGAATTCTATCCCGAAGAAGGGAAGTATCATTTTTCCGGGCATCGTAATTGTAATGTTGTTTATACTCCTGAAGATATCAGAGCTCGAGGAACTGTTTGTCCTGTGTGTGGACGCGGCTTAACGGAAGGCGTGTTTATGCGAGTTGAACAACTGTCTGATCCCAAGCTCTTTGGTCGCGCTGTTCCTTCATTCGATGAACATGGAGTGAAATGGTATACGGACAAGCTAAAGATCCAGCCGCCATATGTGAAGCTTGTTCCCCTTCTTGAGATTGTTGCAGAGTCGTTGCATTCAACCGTTGCTAGTCAGAAGTCACAACAATTGTTTGCCAAGTTATGTAGTGAGTTTGAATCAGAGCTTACGGTGCTTCTCAAAACAGATCTTGCTGACATAGAACATCTTGCTGGATGGAAGCTTGCCGAGTCAATTCAGAAAGTGCGTAAGGGAGATATTGCCATTGATCCTGGCTTTGATGGCGTGTTTGGTAAAGTCGCGATCTGGCGGGAAGAGGAAGAAAAACAAAAGGCAGAAGAGAAAGCTCCCCAGTTGCGTTTAGCTCTTTAAGCATTAGCCTTGTTTTAGTTGTTATATATTGTATAATACCAAGATGGTTGAAAGAAGAGTTCCGAGCGAAATGCCTCTAGAGGAAAGAGTACGCCCTCATGAGAGGGTGTCTCGTGTTGACGTCATAGCAAAGTATCGTGATATCGTGCGGCGTACTCCTGATCTGCTCGTAGGTGGTTTTGTTTATATACCAGGAGGAAAGCGAGGTGCCACAACAATAACCATTGCTAAAAAATGTATTCCAGAAACTGGTGCAAGACTTAATTATAATGCTGAGGAGCATACAGGAAATCCTAAGACAGATAATGTATCGTTTGTCGGAAAGTATCAAGTTGAGGGATCTGAAGTGAGCTCCATCTTTAGTTTGTCAAGTAACGAATCGGTGAACTCATACGTTTTTCTCGGAGGAAGGGTGATTACGAGCAATGGTAAGCCTGGCACAGAAGTAGAAGAAGATCGTCGAGCTGGCATCCCCGTCTTTGAAAACGAGCTTGCAAAAACTGTTCCCCATCTTATTCCCTTCGGTTCTCCGTATCCACTTGCTTATGTCTTACTTGAAGATTTTGCGCGTGCACAAACAGATACCTTCGCTATTCAGAAAGCATTTGATGATCTAGCTCCACATAATAATCTACAGTGGATAACCCCCAAATCGTAACCATATAAGATGCTTCTTGAAAAGTTATGAAGAACACGATACTCTGTATAAGAGAGGGGGTGACATAATATGGCTGAAAAACAAAATCAAGGCGACGAATTGATTCATTGGGTAGGAGATCTTTTTAAGAACGTTCCTCACGTGTCCGCACACGTACAGGAGGTCTTAGTAAAAATTGCTCCAATTCTTGCGCTTGTCTTCGGTATACTTGGTGTAATTGCAGGGCTTGCTGCTGTTGGACTTTCCCCAGTAGCATTATTTGGTGGACCTCAAGCAAGTATGGTCGTGCTGGTATCCGGAGCATGCTCTATTGGATCAAGCGTTCTTATGCTTATGGCATATCCCAAATTGACAAAGCATCAGTATGCTGGATGGAAATTATTATTTTGGTCTGAAGTAGTAGGAGTAGTATCCGCATTACTTTCTCTTTCTGCACCATCAATCCTTGGCGTTATTATTGGTTTTTATCTCCTTTACGAAATTAAAGGACGATACAAATAAGAGAGGATTATGGATATGAAAGTAATTGTCGGACTGGGTAATCCCGGTGATAAATACATTTCTACACGTCATAATTTTGGGTTTATGGTGGTGGACCAACTCTTAAAAGATTGTCAATCTGTTGACAAGACAGTCTGGTCTACCAACGATAAACTGAAAAGTGAGATTGCTGTCTTACCTGAGATCTCAGGTGAGAAGGTTATTCTTGTCAAGCCACGGACGTTTATGAATAATTCTGGCATGAGCGTCAGTCTTATTGCTTCATTTTATAAAGTCTCTCCTGAAGACATCTGGATCGTGTATGATGAGTTAGATCTGCCTCTCGGTGCCATGAAAATTCGTTTTGGCGGTGCTGCTGCTGGACATCATGGTGTTGAATCAATTATGGAACAACTCGGAACTGACAAGTTTTGGCGGTTTCGTTTGGGGATTGGAGAAGCGCACGATAAGACACATGCAATTGGAAGGCAAGCCCTCAGACATGCCGAAACGTATGTTCTCGGGACATTTACTGAAAGTGAGCAGGGAAAAGTTCGGGAGCTCATTAAACATGGTTCAAATGCTCTGCAATTTTCTCTGAAGAAAGGCATCGAGCTTGCGGGTAACCGTTTCAATACTAAGTAGTAGTTATACTGGAGTTTGTCGGCCTCTGAATATCTACATTCATAATTCCTGCTGCGGCGACAAACCCTGCCCCAAATGAGGTAAAGAGAACCCGAGCTTTTGGTGGCGCCTGACCTTCCCTGAGTGCATGATCAAGTGCGAGAAAGATTGTTGTGGCTGACGTATTCCCGTGATGCTCAATGGTACTAACAAGTTTTTCAGATGGAGCGCCTAGCTCTTTTCCTACGGCTGCAACAAGATGTCCGTTTCCTTGGTGGGGCACGAGTAGATCAATTTCGTCCCACTCGATGCGACCGCTTTGATGATTATAGACGCCTGCTTTTTGGGCTGCTACGATTGCAAGCTCTGTCATTGTTGGAACGGCTGTTGCTCCAACAACTTTACCATCCATCCTTATCCCAATTCGTGGGTCTTGTGGACCTTCGGGCACAAATCGTTCTCCACCGATATCTGATCCCAGTGCTGCACGATTTGGTATTGTGCGAAAAGCAAAGACTGGCACATGACTTTCTGGTCGTTTCTCAATAACCATGGCGCCAGCTCCATCACCAAATAAGATAACTGTTCGAGGATCGACAGGTGGAACAAGGATAGCTGATGAAAGCGTATTGGTAGCAATCGCTAATGCTTGCCCACCCTCGTCTCTAACTCTCGCAGCAGCTTCGTGTAGAACCATAACACCACCTGCACATGCTGCTTTTTCATCTTTGGCAAGGACATGTTCTGGAAGGTTTAGTTCGCCATGCACAATACTTGCCGTGCTCGGGCTTTGGTAGTCGGGGCGGTCTGTGGCAACCAGAAGCGTGTGTATTTTTTTACCTGTTGCGCCTGCCGTTAGTAATGCTTGTCTACTAGCAAGTACTGCCATATCGGAAGGGTGTTCATCATCTCCACTGACAAAGTGCCGTTGCCCAATACCCGTTCGTACTCGTATCCCTCGATCAGAAGATTTGATTCCAGTTCGTTTGATCAGTTCGGCATTAGAAACAACATCGCGAGGTAAATATGTACCAATACCAATAATTGTTGCTGCACCTTCTGGTCTTCTCATAAATAAAACGCTTTAGTATAGCATATCCATTTGAGGGGATTAGTGGCAGTTGGGCCAGGCAGCAATGCCTCCTCGACTGATCTTAAATGCAGCAGTATTAATTGCTTCTTCAGGGTTTGTTCGAAGGTCAGGGTTGGTATCAAGTCCCATTGCAGCTCTAGTTGATATCCATGTTTGTTCTCCAAATTGGAACATGCCAAGATAGATGCCACTGTTGTTAGACGTTGCATTAAACCCTGATTCACAGCGGGCAATCTTCTTAAGGATTTCTTTATCGATATGATAGGTGTCGGCAAATTTGGTAAACAAGGTTTCCAGATCGGCTGGTGCTGTTATTGTTGGGGTAGGGGCTTTTGTTGGTTGTGGTGGTTTCATTCCAAAGAAAGGTAATGGAGGTTTTTCAGGAGAGACATAAATTGTCGGGGTAGGGGCTGCAGGTTCTGTAATCGTTGGTTGTACGGGGAGATCTTCTGGGGTTGCTGTTTGTGCATTGGCGACTGTATGAAAGAATACAGTAAAGAAACAAAATGAAAGTATAGAGAGCAAAAAGTAACCAGGCAGCTTTCTTTGCATACTTCTATAGTAGCACATTTTTGTTGCTAGGTCATGGTATAATCCAGCTATGCGTCGACGAGTTATTTTATACACTCTTCAGGTAACTCTTCTCTTTTTGATCTATTTTTTTACTGCTCGTTTTGGTTTGGCACTTGATGCCGTAAGTGGCTTTGCTACGTTTGTCTGGATTCCTACAGGATTATCTCTGGTTGTTCTTTTTCTTGGAGGGATACGCTTGTGGCCTGGAGTATTTCTAGGAGCTTTGATTGTTAATTTTCTGATGGGAGCACCACTTTCTGCCTCGTTGGGTATTGGAGTGGGTAATACATTAGAAGCGATTATTGGCGTGCTTCTTCTCAGACGCTTTGGTTTTGATGAATCGCTTCGTCGTGTGCGAGATATTGTTTTATTAATTTTTCTGGCAACCTTTTGTAGTACCGTTGTAAGTGCAACATTTGGTGTCGAAAGTTTACGTCTGGCAGGACTAATCTCTCATGAAGCAGTGTTGCAAACTTGGCTAACATGGTGGGGAGGAGACATCGTAAGTAATTTAATAATCGCGCCATTTTTGTTTGTATGGAGTGCAAAGCAGCCATTAAATATTTCGTTACGGAAAGTGCTTGAAGGGGCATTTCTCTTATTAGCATTTCTTTTAGTAAGCGTTATCATCTTTTTTGAAGTTTCAGGACCATTCTTGGAACGCTCACCCAAGACGTATCTTATTACACCATTCTTATTGTGGGCAGCACTACGCTTCTCTCAACGTACCACAGCAAGTTTGTTGTTGCTCCTTTCCGCAATTGGTATTAGTGGGACTATTTTAGGGTATGGTCCGTTTTCCAATGGGATGCTTACCGATAATTTGTGGTATTTGCAAGGCTATCTTGGAATATTTGCAATTATCTCTTTATTATTATGTGCTGTTGTGTGGGAGAGGCGCGACATTGAAGAACGCAAAGATGACTTCATTCGTATGGCATCTCATGAGCTGAAAACCCCAATCACCAGTCTTAAGCTCTATGCAGAACTTCTCAGACGTAAACCAACGGATATAAAGACAATAACTCGTTTTGAAGATCAAATCGATAAGGTTGCCATATTAGTCAATGATTTATTGGACATTTCCAAAATTACCTCAGGAAAGCTCGAACTGCATCCAGAACTTTTTGATATTAATCAGTTAGTAAAAGATACGGTGGCAAGTGTCAAGCTTGATAACAAAAAGAAAAAGATACAAATCCAAGGGACAATCAAAGAAGCAATATGGGGAGATAAAGTTCGTATCGGAGAAGTATTAATTAACTTGTTGACCAATGCCATTAAATATTCGCCTCATAGTCACACAATTAAAGTATTTCTTAATGACAAGGGAAGTGCGGTTAGTATCGGGATTAAAGATTTTGGCATTGGGATTGATCAGGAACATCAAAATAAAATCTTTGAGAGGTTCTATCGTGTTCAACAAGATTCGGAGAGATCATTCCCTGGGCTTGGGATTGGCCTGTATATCTCAGCTGAGATTATTAGACGACATGGTGGTAAGATGACCGTCGAGAGTGAGACAGGTAAAGGCTCTCTGTTTACCATTATTTTGTCGCGTGGTAACTACATCACCTAAATAGTCTTCGTCTTACTGAAATCTTTTCCACTTGTTATCCCTTAGAGAAATGCTATACTAATTCTATGGTACGAGTTGCTATTAATGGATATGGTCGTATTGGGCGAATGGCTCACCGGGTTCTCCTGCAATGGCACAATGATGAAGCAGAGATTGTTGCCATCAATGCTGGTTCCTCAACAGATCTTGCTGGCTGGATGTACCTCCTCAAATACGATAGTGTCTATGGTTTGCTTCCCGAAGAGATAAGCATGAAGCCCAATCCTAACCCTGAACAAAAAGAATTCCTTGGACACTTAGTTCTCGGAGGGAAAGATATTCCTGTCTTTTCTCAAAAGGACGCAAGTCTCTTGCCATGGAGAGATCTCAATGTTGATGTTGTTGTTGAATCAACAGGACACTACACCAGTGCAGATAAATTACAACTTCATCTGAATGCTGGAGCTAAATCAGTCGTGTTGTCTGCTCCTGCAAAAGGGGATGGTGTGCCAACGTTTGTCATCTCCATCAATGATGCTGGCTACACAGGACAGCCCATGATCAACAATGCTTCCTGTACCACCAATTGCATCACACCCGTTGCCAAAGTCATGGAAGAACATTTTGGTATTGAAAAAGCAATGATGACAACGATTCATGCATACACTTCAGATCAAAAGTTGCATGATGGTGGGCACAAAGACTATCGTCGTGCACGTGCAGCAGCACAAAACATTGTTCCAACGTCAACGGGTGCAAGTATTGCTGCCGGGGAAGCGTTTCCACCATTGAAAGGTATCTTTGGTGGACTTTCTATTCGTGTTCCTGTCCCTGTTGGATCATTGTCTGATTTTACGTTCCTTCTTAAAAAAGCAGTAACCGTTGCAGAGGTAAACGAATCGCTTAAAGCTGCAAGTGAACAACCTGTCTACAAAGGCATTCTTGCCGTGACCAATGACCCACTTGTCTCAAGTGATATAATAGGTAATTCACATTCAAGTATTGTGGATTTGTCATTGACGCAGGTTGTTGGGGGAACAATGGTAAAAGTAATTGCTTGGTATGACAATGAGTATGGCTATGCAAATCGTCTCATCGAGCAAGTGATTATGGTTGGCAAGAAACTTGCCGTGCCACCACCGTTGCCTCCAGCTCCGCCATCTGGCGGATTCGCTCCATCTGAGCCAGAGCCAATTCCTGCACCGGTTAGTCCTACTGTCCAATAGTGCTATGGAACATCCAATAGAGCTACCACATATTCGCATCGTTACCGTTTCTGGTCGTATTGGTGCGGGCTCAACCTCTCTTGCTCATCACTTAGCAGCACGGTTGGGTTGGAGGCATGTGGAAGGCGGGGATATCTTTTGGGAAGCAATCAGAAAGCGTATGAATGTCTCAACCAAAGATACCAACCTCAGACCTGATGAAGAAGATCAATTGTTTGAAGAGAAACAAAAACAAATGCTTCTTAATGAAAAGTATCTTGTGCTTGAATCAAAACTCAGTGGTTTTTGTGCCCAAGATCTCCCCGATGTGTACAAAGTTGATGTTGTTTGTGAAGACGCAAACGGAGATGATCAACCACAAATCCGCATCGATCGATTGGTGAATCGTGAGGAGCTGACCATGGAAGAAGCAAAAAATGAAGTGCTCCAACGGGAAATAAATGATTTGACCAAATGGCGAAGGTTGTACGCCAACAATGATGATTCATGGGTCTATTGGGACAAAAAATATTATGATCTGGTCGTCAATACCTTCTCCCACAATCAGGAAGAAAGCTTACAAATGGTCTTAGATGGAATCGGGTTTACTAAGTAATTATGACGACACCAAAGCTTCTTCTTCTTGCTTTCTTAGTCTGGTTTGTTATTCTTGTCCCCTGGGCCAATGCTCAAGATACTCATTCTGCTTCGACAAGTAGCGTATCCTACACATTGCCACATCCGGGTATGCTTCCTGGACATCCATTTTATTTTCTCAAAGAGATGAGAGATGGTCTTACGACCTTTTTTACCTCGCGCCCTGTCAAAAAGGCTGACTTTGCGTTATTGCAGGCAGATAAATACATGCAAGCTGCTTATTTGTTAGCAAGCGAAAAGAGGGACATCACAATTATTGTTTCCTCACTTACTCGATCAGAAGAGTATTTTGTCGAAGGGTTAACGGATATTGCTCTTGCCAAAAAAGAAGGAGTAGACACCAAAGACCTGAGTAGGCAGTTCCGAACTGCCAATTTGAAACATCAAGAAGTAGCCGCTGAGATTGAAGAAATAGTCTCAGAAAAAGACACAAAGAGCGTCAATAGGGAAGAGAAGAAGATACATGCTCTTAGTAAGAAAATACAGAAGTGACACCGTTTTGTATACGCCGCAAATCTCTTTGTAAGAAAACATTACTAAAAAAGTATTCATCCACGCATGCTGCATCTGTTTGATACAGAAGATTGTAGTTGATGTCGTAGATGTAGTGTTATATGATTTTCCTTGCACTAAATAACTTATGCACTGTCCATATTGCGGTAAGAAAGGTTCGGAAGTTGTTGAGACGAGAGAAAGTTCAGATATGGACACGATACGACGCAGGCGGTCGTGTCTGGCATGCGGCAAGCGCTTTACTACCTACGAACGAATTGAAAACGTCCAATTGGTAGTTATCAAAAAGGATAGACGCAGGGAGCAGTTTGCTCGGGAGAAATTGAAAAACGGGTTACTCAAAGCCTGTGATAAAACAACCATCCCGACAGAGATCATTGAGAAGATGGTGACTGAGATTGAACGTGAACTTCGCGGACAAGGCTCACTCGAAGTAGAAAGTGAATTAATAGGCGAGATGGTAGCAAAGCGTCTCAAGGAGCTTGATAAAGTTGCTTATATACGGTTTGCGAGTGTCTTCAAACGATTTGTTGATGTTGAAGACTTCAAAAAAGAAATGAAAGGAATGAAAGAATGAAATTAGACGGAATCAGACACAAAGTATTTTTAGATCGTTACTCTCTTAAAGATGAAGAGGGGAATCCTACAGAACCAACGCCAGTTGAAATGTGGCAGCGGGTAGCTCGTGGCATTGCTGAAAATGAAAAGAAACCAGCCCGAGCAAAATGGGAAAAAGAATTCTATCGGGTAATGGAAGACTTTAAATTCGTCCCAGCAGGTCGTATCCTGTCCGGTGCTGGAACAGGCTATCAAGTCACATACTTCAATTGTTTTGTGATCCCATCTCCCAAAGACTCACGACACGGTATCCTTGAATCCCTCGGACAACTCGTTGAAATCCAAGCTCGATCTGGTGGCGTTGGTCTTAATCTTTCATCGCTTCGTCCAAAGGGAGCCCGTGTTCGCAAAGTAAACGGTACCTCCTCAGGTCCGGTAAACTGGGCAACGCTTTTCTCTGTCGCAACCCATGACATCGTGCAGCAAGGAGGCAGTCGCCGCGGTGCAACCATGTTGATGCTTTGGGATTGGCATCCTGACATTGAAGAATTCATCACCGTCAAACAAGACCTCACCAAGATCAATGGAGCCAACCTTTCCGTGTGTATCTCTGACGCTTTCATGGAAGCAGTCAAGGCCGATGCCGATTGGGATTTGATTTATCCTGACATTACCGATGCTCGGTATGATGAAGCATGGGATGGCAATATGACCAAATGGAAAGAAATGGGCGGCAAGGTCGTTGTCTATAAGACGGTAAAGGCTCGCGAGCTATGGGATTTGATTTGTACTGCTGCATGGCAAAGTGCTGAGCCAGGATTGCATTTCTTGGATCGAAGTAACAAGCGTAGCAACACATGGTATTTTGAGACGCTTGTTGCAACCAATCCTTGTGGTGAGCAACCACTTGGTCCATGGGCTGTGTGTAACCTAGGTGCAATGAATCTGGCTGCATACGTGCATGGCGATGATCTTGAGAAAGACAAAGCAGGTAAGTTTGATTTTGAGTCATTCGGTAAAGATGTCCAAGTTGCGATGCGGCTTCTTGATAATGTTATTGATCAGACGTATTACTTCTTCAAAGAAAACGAAAAGTGTGCCAAAGAGATTCGTCGAACAGGACTTGGGATCATGGGACTTGCTGATGCCCTTATCAAGATGCAAGTACGCTATGGCTCGGAAGAGTCAGTAACTGTTCTTGAAAAGATCTTTAAGGCACTGCGAGACAATGCCTACATTGCCTCAGTGCAACTGGCCGAGGAGAAGGGTGCATTCCCTAAGTTTGATAAAGACAAGTATCTTGAAGGTTACCACATCAAAGCATTACCAAAGAGTATTCGAGACGGTATTGCCAAGAATGGGATTCGTAACGCAGTGCTTCTTACGATTGCTCCAACCGGGACAACTTCTCTTGTTGCAGGGGTTTCATCAGGTGTTGAACCTGTCTATGAATTCTCATTCCTGAGACGTTGGAGAGGTGGAGAAGAGGTCATGTACCATCCTTTGTATGAACTGTGGCTCAAAGCACATCCAACGGCAGACAAGCCAGAGTATTTTGCCAGTGCCAATGATCTGACACCCCTTGAGCACACCAAGGTACAGGCAATTGCACAGGAATACATTGATTCATCCATCTCAAAGACAGTAAACGCACCCAATGCACATACCGTTGAAGATGTAAAGACACTCTACATGGCAGCGTATGATATGGGACTTAAGGGCGTAACGTACATGCGGGATGGTTCAAGGCAAGGTGTTCTTGAGCGCGTTGACGATAAAAAAACAAAAGAAGCAGCAGAAGCTGCAAAGAAAGAGCAAGAACAACCAGTCATTCCTGTCACGACCCGTGTGCCACGACCAAT
>JAHFKF010000110.1 GCA_023245475.1 Candidatus Levyibacteriota bacterium | reverse complement strand
TTAGGGTTAACTGGGATTGCTTTTCGTTGTAACACTTCAAAGTGCAGATGAACGCCAACAGTAACGGGACTTGTATTCCAAACATTGCCAATATTTGTGACATATCCGCCGTTGATCGGTTGGTTTTGCCCGTTTGCAGCTAAACCATAATACACGTTCTTCATGTGTAGATACTGTGTCACGAACCCATTACCGTGATCAATTGCAATCGCACCATAAGATTCGCATGGGGTGCTCTGGTTACTTGAAAAAGTCCTGATACATTTTGCAAAAATAATCGTACCTGAAGCGGCTGGGTACACAGGGGTGTTGGCGGGAATAGCGTAGTCATACCCAGGATGATTATCGTAGTTAAGCGCAATCTGCGATGTGCAACCACTTGTGCCCGTATAAACATTACGTAAGGCGACACTCCAGACAGATGTTTGGTATGCATTTGCAGGCTTCATATAACAACCAAGGTTTTGAGTCGGATGTTGGGCATTTGCAACAAATAATTCACCAGTAAAGGAAAGCACTGCTCCACTGTACCCAAAAGGTCCTACTGTTGAATACATCTGGAATGGGAACATTGCTTGATCCAGGTCATGGGGAACATCATGATCAAGAACTGACGTGATAAAGCTTGGTGAAAATGCGATGTAGCCACTTACAGGAAAATCCAAGAACTGCGGAGCAGCTTTAGACGAATAAGAGAGCGCTGCCAGGATAATGGCGGTGACACACTGTATGAAGGTTTTTTGCACGTGAACACTCCTTGAAGGTTGAAAGAACTACATCGTCCGTATTAATTACGGCACATGAAAGAATACCATACATTTTACAAATTTAAATTAACAGAAATTAATTTCCACTCCAACTTTATTAGTATAGATATACTTTGAACTAGACCTTGAAACATTAGAGATGTTTTCTGTTTATGTCACTGGTTTTAGTGATTGACTAGAAAGAAGTCTGTATTGACATTATGTAATTTAGTTAGTATAGTTTAATTCGAAGTTTCATCCTCCCGCTACCCCCGAAGTAGGACACAGCTAATCTCTTCATAATAACTCTTTGGACTTCTAAATCCAATGCATTCTCTCGGTCGGTCGTTCAAGAAGGAAAGAATCTCTTCCATTTCTTCTTGAGAGACGGTACCAATATCTCTTCGCTTTGGTACAAAGCATCTAATCCATCTGTTGGTATTCTCTACTAACCCCTTTTCCCAAGAGTGGTAAGGATGTGTAAAATAGATAGGTGCTTGAAGAAGAACTTCGAGTTCCCTCCAAGCAGTAAAAGCAATGTCGTTGTCTGTGGTGATACTTTTGATGAGAACACCGTACAGCAACGAAGAAAGCGCATTACGTACTGTAGTGCGCTTTCTGTTGGGTAATTTTCTAATCCAAGTCTTCTTCGTAAGAGTGTCTACAACAACTAAGAATACCCAAGTGCTTTCCTTAGATACAATAAAATCCATTTCAAGGTGTCCAACTCCTACCTTTTCCGGTCGCTCATCTATATACTTTCTGCCATCATGTGCAGTCTTCCAATGTCCTCGCTTCCTCCCTCCTTTCCTTTTGTTCCAACCAGAGAAGAGGAGATGCTCTAAACATCTAGATTCAGCATATTTGTAGATTGCTTTAGGAGAACAAGTAACTCCGTATTCTAGTTTTAAATACCCACTAACCTGCCCAGGAGACCACTTCTTCCAGATCTTCTCCTTTACAAAGGTTGCGAGGAATGAGTCCATGGCTACCTTGAGACATTGTTTCTTGGCTCCCCATCTCTTGGAATATGCTTTCTCTTTGGCTTTTTCTGCGCTGTAGATACCTTTAACACTGTTTTTGCTAATCTCTCTGCTTACCGTGTTTGGGCTACGATGCAAGAACTCTGCAATGCTACGAATGCATGTTCCTGCACTGTATAACTTTTCAATGACAAATCTTTCCTCAAACGACAGGTGATGGTATTTCATACGACAGTTACTTAATTTTGTTCATTACTCATTCTAACTGTCCTACTTCAAAGGTGGGTGGGGGCGACCATGTAGTCAGCTAAACCTTCTTGGATAAATGGCATAGAGAGGCCGTAACACAGGGTAAGCAAATGAGTATCTTCGTGCGGACCAATAGGTTTATCATCAGCTGTATAGAGTACGTGCACTCTATACTCATTGTATATAACCAGTCATCACCCATTAAATCTTTCTTAGTTTTTGGGTCAGGGTAAAAATAATACTCTATCTTGTTTTCATCTTTCTCTAACTTTAAAAAGCTGGTTATCTTTTTATAAGCATTTTCTTGTGTCTCTTTTATTACCTCTATATCTTTTTCTGCTTCGCTGCCTGAGGTGTAATTAAAAATATAATGCGTTGTCTCGCATTTTATCCAGTCTTTATATTCTAAAAATTTATGTGTGTATGTGGGTAGGTTTTGCGGGTACATGGTATGGAATAGTTTTATAGCATGACCATTCTGTGGAGCACTTCCATTTTATAAAACTGTAATTTTTGAAGCATTGACCACCTCAATACTAATGATTTCGCCCCTCTCTAATTCAATATAATCCTTCACGATATCATTGATGGCGTTGAAAGAAACACGAATCATAGTTTTTTCTTCTTTTGTAAGAACACCTACGCATTCATACTCCTCACCCTCACGACAAAAAATAACATGAACGACAAGATTCTCCTCACTAGTTTTATCAAGTAGTTTTTTCATATTACTTTTTACTTTCGATCACAGAAATCTTAGAAATAAAAGATATAGGTATCGTGTAATAGGTAGACTTTTCAACGGGGTGATTTTTGATCGGTAAAGGGTGGGTACGTATAGTTTCTGGATTTTTGAGCACAATACAATTGCCTTCTATCTTTACAAGAACCCCCTCCGTATACATGCTGGCACAATCATACCTAGGCATATGAGCAACATAGACAATATCACGCCACACTACAGACACTGATGAACCTAGTGATATGTCTTCCAGGATATCTTGCGGATATCCATGTGCGACGGATACGAGAGACGTATCTGGAATCACCAAACCCATCTGAATATCCTCATTCTTTTCTCTCACTTCTTTAAAAGATGAACCTTTTTTCTTGATGAATGTGATAACGATATTATTGCCATTCTTATCTACGAATCCGTACGCTTCATGCAAAAATATCTTAACTCCATCGAAAGTCTCGGCAGTAGAGTAGTAGGCATCAATGTATTTGATATTATAAATTATTCCCATTTTTGTTTCTTTATTATATAAGAATGCCCTGTATAAGCAAAAACAGAAGCGAGAATGAATCGCTTCTGTCACCTATTTTGCTTTATTTGCCGAAAATTGAACTCCAGAAACCACCCGCCGATTCTTTTGCGTCCGCACAGCCTTCAAGCTTGCTGAAAGGTGTTGAATTGAGAGCGCTGTTACCTCGCT
>JAHFKF010000042.1 GCA_023245475.1 Candidatus Levyibacteriota bacterium | reverse complement strand
CAGATATAACTCCTGATGAAATGATACAAAACAAAACAAATAACTCCCCAGGTAAGAAGGGCGACATTAAGTGTAGTTGCTTTTTCGAGGAGTGTTCCAGCTTGCGGAGCAATAAGTTTGCCTATAAAGAAAATGGCCACAATTGATAGTGGCCAACCGATAAGAAATTTAAGAAGATTAAATAGTCGAGATTTCACTTTGATATTTTACTACAGATCCAACGATTATGTGTATGAGAAGACCAACTAATTTGCTGACGAAGAACCAACCTTTTGGTCACTGTCTCCTTGATACACAAAACTTCGTGTCAGATTCCTCGTAGCACTGTTTACAACACTTTTTACTCTGAGTTCAAATTTAATCTTGCCTTGAGGCAAATTATAAAGAGCAACAGATTTATCATCATAGTCTGACCATTTACCACCGTTGACTCGATATGACCATACTGCTTCGCAATAGCTGCCTTGTTCGTAGTTGATATCCATAGTAACTGGATTATCTGTAACAACATCATTCTCATCAGGTGAATCAATTGAGATATCGCCGAGTCCTGCTTTGCAAGGTCCTGTCGAGGTTGTTACTGTCTTACCAGAATCCGCAACAGTGACAAATATTTTTTCAGGTTGTGGTGTTGGTGTTGTTGCTTTTTTATCTTGTCGTAATGAATTGACGTTGAGCAAGATAACCGTAAGCAGTACTGGAATACTAAGGACTGCTGTGAAGAATTCGATATATGGCTTTTTGTTGGGAATCTCACGATAGGCAAACACAAACCGTCTCCATCCAGTCAATTTTTCAGGTGCCGTCTTTTTTTTTGCTTTTGTCTGTGGCATACCACTATTGTAACAAAAACAACAAAACTTGCCAAATTTGTTACAATACCACTATGAACGAGTTGGTAACCCGTGGACAAGGAGATTGTCGTGGTGTTGGAGAGGGATTGCAACCTGGAGAGCCGCCTTTATCAACAAAAGATGCCGTAATCGTTGACTTTTCGGTAAGTACTGGGAGAGTAGTGACTGTTGATTGTCCGTTTTATGTTCCTTTTGAGAATTGCCTTGCTCCTACAGAGGTAGGCAAACTACCGACTAATCAATGTATCTTTGCTGCTTTGGAGAAAGCGGAAACAATATCTCCCAAAATTAGCTGTGAGACTCCGCTGGGTATGTTGGTGGTAGATAGAGAAAAAAGAAAAATAGAGGTACTCCCAGGGGCTAATGGAGAAGATACCTTACCGACCTTAACGAAAAGAGAAATGGGAATTCTCGAATGTTTAATTAGTAATCAAGGACGAGTAGCTAGTTATCAAATTTTATCAAATGCATTAGCTTTACGGTCTGATTTCTTAAATCATAAACTGATTAAAGTGCATATATCTCGAATACGCAGTAAGCTGGGGGATTCACGTGATCTCGTTGTTACTGTCCCAAATTTAGGGTATATGGTTGAAAAAGTAAAGCCTGAGAAGAAGTAACAGTATTCCCCTACTGCTATAGCAATTCGTTTTTCTTGACAAGCGACTATAGATAAAGATTTAATCCTTTAAAATCTCTTCTATCAAATATTTATCATTTACTACTTTCATATGCGGATTAAGACTCATGGGAAGTGGAAAAAAATGATTTGTAACATACGGATTGCTTGTTCCAAAGAGTCCCGCTGCTATGTTTCTATTCAGAAAGAGTGATGTAAACAATAAAACATTATCCCACGGACAAAAGTAATTACTCCACGTAAGTGTTTTGTTTTTTATCCTTTGTAAAACTTCGAGATTTGTAATCTCAAAATCTCTTTGCACTCCCCCCATAACAAAAACAATTTTTTTAACAGATTTTCCTAAAGGAAAATTGTTGATGTACTGAAGGAAATAATCTGTTCCCCGTGAATGGCAAACAATAATTTCCGGATTCTGGAGTGAAAGAAAATCATTCAGCTTTTGCTGTGCTTGTTTACTGTGAGCTATATTCTTTTCCTGAAAATATGTGTCTATGTATGACCTCGGATTCAATTGTTGAAAAAAAGCTAAAGGTTTTACAATCCCCCACGGTAAAAAGATAGCATCTCCTGAATCCAATAATGTTTTCCATCCTGAAAAACCGCCGTATTTTGTCTTGAGTGCAGCGGTTTTATAAAGAACTGGCACACCTTGGAGTGTCCCATGCAGTAATACTATTTTTGCCATAAAAAAATCCTATTTTCTTGAAAAACTTTGTAAGTACTGTGCTTGTAATACCTGAGTAATTACTTTTGGATCTTGTTCTTCTCCAATAATAGCAGATGCTGGTGATTGTTGACCAATATGAAGCGTAATGGTCTCTTCCCGCATCTTCCAGCCATTGTTCCTATAGAAAATTGCTTTCATCAATTTTCCTCTCGTAAAATCAGGGGCAAATTGATAGGGCACAATTGCTATATTTTCTCGTTTTTCTTCGGGAACTCGTCGCATAATTTCTCCAATACCAGGTTTCCATGGTGTTTCCATTCCGTGGCGTATATTCCCTGTTGGAAAAATGTTTATTGCGTAACCCTCTCCAAGCAATGTTGCCGCATCTTGGAGTGTCTGGTTTGTTACCTTTTTTCCTTCTTCTCGAGAAAGTAACTTATCTCTATTCAATAATCGTAAAGGGAGAAATTCATCAATTTTTGATTTAGAATAATCACTTGCCAATGGAGCAGGAATAACTTTCATAAAATATCCCACATTCTTTCTGTCAATTTTTTCTCCTAAAACTGCTGCTGGAGTAAATGGCATAGCAAGACTTCGTATATCTTCCCGTTGCATATTGCCAAATACCGCAAGCAAGGGAAACCTTTCAAATCCTGTAACATGACTGCCCATGAGTAACGCTGCCTTCCCTGTTTGATCCCAAAGAGAGGTATCTCCTACAACGTTAAGTTTTAAGCTCATTTCTTTGAACATCTCGGCTACTGCTTCTGGCGTTCCCATACGGTCAATCTTTTCGTATAATGCTGTCATCATCGGTGATGAGTCATGCAAACCGAAAGGTCGTAAAAGTGCTTCTTTTTTTGTGTATTTGGGTTCTTGGTCTTTTCTCAAGAGTGTACGCTCCTTACTAGTATTTAGCAGATTAGTTTAGGTTGGCATTATAACATAAGGGGTGGATAAGATTGGCTATTCTTGTCACTTGCTGATACAATAGATGCATGAAATTTGAACTCGCATCCAACTTCTCGCCAACTGGTGATCAACCTCAGGCGATTAAACAATTAACTGAAAATTTAAAGCAAAAGACAAAACACCAAGTCCTCCTCGGTGTTACTGGTAGTGGGAAAACATTTACGATGGCAAACGTCATCCAGAAAGTCCAAAAGCCAACGCTTATCATCTCGCACAACAAAACCCTTGCTGGCCAGCTCTATCAAGAGTTTCGTGATTTCTTCCCCAATAATGCTGTTTCCTACTTCGTGTCGTACTATGATTACTACCAACCAGAAGCGTATATGCCTTCGACAGATACCTACATTGAAAAAGAATCCGAGATCAATGAAGAAATTGATAAGCTACGGCTTGCTGCAACGACGAATTTATTGACTCGCAAAGACGTTATTGTGGTTGCTTCTGTCTCTTGTATTTACAATCTTGGCTCCCCGGTTGAATATGGCAAGTTCATCCTTGAAGTGAAGCGTGGCATGCAGATCAATCAATCTGATATTCTTGTCCGACTTACTGATCTGCAATATGAGCGTAATGATTATGAGTTTCGTCGAGGAAGCTTTCGTGTTCGGGGCAATAGTATTGATCTCTTTCCTGCATACGTAGATTATGGCATCAGGATGGAAATCAATGATACGATTACTAATTTGTATGAATTTAATCCTCTGACCGGTGACGTACTCAAGCCAGTTGATGCGACGGTTATTTATCCAGCGAAGCACTTTATGACCGACCCTCGGACATACACTGATGCGTTTACCAAGATTCGTGCTGATCTTGATCAGCAAGTCAAACACTTCCAGGATATTGGGAAACCACTTGAGGCGCAACGGATCAAGCAGCGTACGACCTATGACCTTGAGATGATCAAAGAGGTTGGCTATGTGAACGGTATTGAGAATTATTCCAGTTACTTTGATGGGCGGGTTCCAGGGCAAGCACCTTATTCATTAATTGATTACTTAGAAGCTGCGTCTGATGACTGGCTTCTGCTTGTGGATGAATCGCACATTACGATTCCTCAAATCCGTGGCATGTACAACGGTGATCAAGCCAGAAAGAAGATGCTTATTGACTACGGTTTCCGACTTCCTTCAGCGCTTGATAATCGTCCACTCAGATTTGAAGAATTCATGCGCAAGACTCACGAAATTGTCTACGTCTCAGCAACACCCAATGAGTATGAACTTTCTCTGGCAAAAGAAGCAGATAATGGCGTGGTTGAGCAGTTGATCAGGCCGACAGGACTTGTTGATCCTGTTATTGTTGTCAAACCAAGCAAAGGGCAAATTCAGGACTTGCTTGATGAGATCAGAAAGCGTATTGAGAAAAAGCAACGAATCCTTGTGACAACGCTGACAAAGCGCATGGCAGAAGAACTGTCAAGTTACTTACAAGAAAATGAAATCAAAGTCACATACCTTCATTCAGATATTGAAACGCTTGAAAGACAAGACGTATTGGATAGTTTGCGTCGAGGAGACTTTGATGTGCTGGTTGGTATTAACTTGCTTCGTGAAGGACTTGATTTGCCCGAGGTTTCTCTTGTTGCTATCTTGGATGCTGACAAAGAAGGCTTTCTGAGAAGCAGATCTGCGCTTATCCAAACAATGGGGCGTGCTGCTCGCAACGTTGATGCTCAGGTCATTATGTATGCTGATCGTGAGACAGATTCTATGAAAGCTGCAACGGAAGAAGTGGAGCGCCGTCGGACAATTCAAATAGCATACAACAAAAAACATGGCATTACGCCACAGACAATTCAAAAAGCAATTCGCGCCAAACTCGTTGAAGAAGATAAAGAACAAGAAGAGACCCGCACCATTGATGAACTAGTTTATTTAGGAGACAAAGAAGTACTCTTGCCTGATGAGAAAGATGACTTACTCAAGCGCTTGCGCAAAGCAATGAAAGGTGCTGCAGAGCGACTTGATTTTGAAGGAGCCATTAAGATTCGTGAACAAATCAAACGAGTAAAAGTAGAAAAATAAATCCCCTTCCCCTGATCTAGAATAATTGCTATAATACCTTCCTATGGTTGAGCGAAGACCTCGAAGGGTTACAGAAACGTATCAGCGGGTGAGAGAAATATTTATTGCTCGAGTGCGAAAAAAGGCTAGTGCTGAATCAGGAGGAGCTGAAGTATTGCATCCTCTTGTTGGTGAGCATGGTACTTTTGTGCATGCAAAAAATGAACCCATTCAAGATGCTGGTGCTGAGTTGCCATCAAGAGGATTATTTATTGTTGCTGATGGAGTCAGTTCAGACGAAGGAGGAGATGTTGCAGCTGCGCTTGCCTGTGAAACGATTGTCTCACATTGGGATACTTTACCTAACGAGGAATTGTCTCTAGAGAACACTATTGAGCTTATGAAGTCCTCAATCATGGACGCTCGTGATGCCATTGCTGAAGCAGCACAGCAAGATCCATCAAAAGCAACGATGGCTACAACAATTGTGGTTGCTAAATTATGGCAAGGCTCACTCGGCAGAAAGAAAGTTATTTTTGGTTCGGTTGGAGATTCGAGAGGAGCAATTCTACGAAGAGATGGAAAGCTTGAACAAGTAACCATTGATGATGATCTTGCCTCGAATTTTATTGCTGACAAGAAACGCCTTGGAGCACTTCAAGCAAAAATGAGTAACGTAACTTCTTATGATCAGTTGAGTGATCAACCGATGATACAACTTGCAAAGCCGACTCAACTTAATGTATATCGTAATGGGATTGTTCAAAACGACGCTGTTACGGAGTTAACAGAACAAGATTTATTTGCATCACGTAATTATATTAGAATATCGCTCTCTGCTGCACGCCTACCAGAAGTTAATATTGAAATGCGAAATATCTCATCAGGCAATACTGTTGTGCTATCAACAGATGGTGAAACAGACAACAACAGACATAATGAGAGACAGCGCATCTTATCAACTCCAGCAAGTGCTCAGCAAAAGGCACAATCACTAGGAGAAGCAGCTGTTCTTAAAAGTCAGGAAGAAAAGTCTCCTGACAATATTCGTCCAAAATTTGATGATACCCTTGTAAAGGTAATTACTGTTGCGTGATCAAAGTCTTCTCTTTGGTAATCAATTCTCGCTCCACTGTTACTATTTGTTGTTTTGTTGTTGAAAAATATTTCGGCTGAGCAGCAATACTTGTTACTCCCCACTCGATGCTTTGCTTAATAACTGATGGATAGAGTGAAATCGTTGCTCCAGCAAGAATCACAGGGATATGATAACGATGTGCAGTCGTTATTGTTCTGTGTATTGCCCAGAGGACAGCTTCATTTCTTGGATCAAAAGTATTGGCAATATGACTATCATCCTTGTCTATGCCAAGTGTTAGGGTCGTAAGTGTATCAACATCAATAACCAAGCCATCAATCCCTGCTTCAATGAAATTCTCAAGACTCATCACGTTGGCCGGAAGAGCAATTTGTAAAAAGTGTTTCATGTGTGGGTCACGGTTGATATTCTTATCCGCAAGTAGATGCTGTAGCTCAATTAGCTCTTTAATCGTACGTACATAAGGAAGAAGCACTGAGACATTGTTGCAATGCAATTGTTCGTGGGTAATACGAATTGCTTCAAGTTCTTGGAGAAAGTTCTCTTGCTGATGTAGGATCTGATATGCTCCATGAAAGCCAAGAAGTGATGCTTTGTCATCCGCAAAGCAATACAACACAGGATGTGGACGTAACCGTTTGGCACAAAGCGCGATCTGCTTTGCAAGTGCAAGTGGGGTTCCATGAGCGAGTGTGTGTGGTTCGAGGATGAGTCCATCACACTCATCATTCTCGAGATCTTCAGCAAGTGAGAAATCATTGAGGGATGCATACAGCTTTGTCGCAGTCGGCGCGTGTGTTTGCTGTACGTGTGGTACTCCTTTATAGATAGTACCTTTTTTCCCATCAATCGTGATAACGGTTGCTGTTGTAATGTTTGTCTCAACTCCCGTTACTGCTGGAATTCCGAGTTCTCTAGCAATCGGTATCTCAACGGACGCATCTGACTTTTGGCTGAGAAATCCTGAAGCCTTTTTCAGAGCTGGTAGTAATTCTCGAGTAACGCGTGGCACAATTACAATATCTCCATGCTGTACCTGTGTGGCATCGGCTTTGCTACCAACAAACATTGCTCTCCCCGTCACGATGCCAGGAAATAACGGCTTACCCGTGGCAAGAAGTCTAAGCTTTTCAGCAAGGAGTGAATGCTCTTCTGTACTCGTAAGGTTTTGCGTAAGTGCAGGTTTGGTTGCAAGCAGATAGATCTTAGCATTATCAATTGCCCACGTAATTTCTTGGGGAAAAAATGCATACTCTTCAAGCCTCTCCCCTATGTGAGCAAGGTCACGTAATTGTTTCTCTGTTAGAGTATGCTTTGCTTTCTGCTGATGAATAATCTCATAGGTTTTCTTTGTGACATGATACTGGGCTTCAGGTGTTTCAATACAAACAATTGATTTGTCATGAGTTAGTGGATCAAAGGTAAATAGTTTTCCTGAAGTCTTTGCTGTGATAATTCTCTCTACCCGCAGGGATAGTCCAAGACGAAAATGATCTATGTTGTGTCCATGGCGATAGAGCAACCCTGCTGGTGTGAAGAGACTTGCCCATGCTTTTTTTATTTCCAAAATGATATTGGTCTCCCCTGTTATCTTTGCTGCGTGGTGTATCTCTCCAACCAATGCAGGAGTTGCTAAATCTTCACTTGTGACAGATGGCTTAATATTTACTGAGACATGCGTAAATACACCACTAAGCTTAGTGTATGCACTGTCAATCTCACGGGTAAGCTCGTCAGAAAGCGGTGATTCACGGATCAGTTTCTGGACATGCCCTGCGACTTGCTCAAGGGAGGATTGTTGTTCGTAGTTGAGAGTTTCAAGTAGTTGTGTAATGCGACGAATGAGTTTGTTTTGATGCAAGAAAAGAAAGTATGCACTTGAGGTGATAATAAATCCTTCAGGAAGAGTAAAGCCCGCTTGTGCCATTTCAGCAAGTTTGAGATTGTTCTTGCCGATGAGTGAGACATCATGCTCTTCCACCTCTTGGTACCACAAAATTTTCGATGACTTTCGACTCATAGATCCATTATGCCACAGATTTTTGTGAGTTCCTAGGTTATATA
Source organism: Candidatus Levyibacteriota bacterium (assembly GCA_023245475.1). GTDB lineage: Bacteria > Patescibacteriota > Microgenomatia > Levybacterales > UBA12049 > JAHFKF01. Next base: position 3,299 of record JAHFKF010000042.1, on the reverse strand, counting down.
TATTCTTCTAAGTGCGGGTAGTTTTCTTTGAAATTATTGAAGACCTTTTTTATTAACTGAGATACACGTTGTCTACCAAGTCCAAACTGCTTAGCAAGATTTTCCATCGTGTCTATTCCTCCCCCATCGAGGTTGAAAACAGATTGGATGATTTTTTCGTCGCGAGTAATTGGATTATTTTCCTTTCCCAAGGCTACAATAATATTAGGTACTTCTTTACGTCTCTGTCTTGCTTGTTCCAGCGGACTCGTAGACGTATCCAACTGACTCATTCGTAATCCAATGATAGTTGTTAATTGTTCCTCAGTAAAAGCAAATTGTGTATCTGGAATAACTGCTTGCACTATATCTGCTAATGACGCTATTGGGTTATCTCTTCGTAACTTCATAATTCTATCATCAAGCAGTCGTATAACATTTATTCCTTGTCTTAATGTGTAGGCTTTTAATGCTTGGTTCACCTGATCATTTCTTGTTTTCTCTTGTTCTGACGGAGGACGCTTTGAGGTCAGTGGCCATGCTCCATAGATTTGCTCTGTACGCGCTGTTGTAAGTGACTTAACTTCATCATACTCATAGCCAGTTTTTTCAGCAAGTTCAACGGCTGTAGCACTTATTTCCTTTTGTGTGAGAGGTTCACCAATCTTCATTCCGTGATCTATTGCCATCTCATCAATGGCTGCAATAATTGAAGAAGATTTACTACGGGTATCCCACAAATCATCAATATTATGACTCATTTGTTGAGATTTTTTTACTCTTTTTGTAGCATTGGTAACATCAGACGTTATTCTTTGCTCATCAAAATGTCTTGCTCCGTTTCCAACTCGTAGCAACACATCTTGGAAGTATTCTTCATTTGCATGGGTATCAGCAGTGAAGTTAGGTCTTATGTGCCGAAAGATAAGAGGGAGATAGATGAAAATAAAGGCTTTCGTTCCCATTTCTTGATTCTTTCTTTGGATATCAGGATCTGCGTCTGTAGACCGTGCAGCGTTAGTTGCTATGATTGTTACATGATCGGGGACTCTTGCAGGTAATATATCTGCTGTTGCTTGATAGAGTTCCAGCAGTGATCTTTCTCCCGCGAGTCTTCGCCCTTTGGTAATGGAATCATCAATGACAGCATTTAATTCACTGATTGTTTCTACCTGTGCGTAGCGGTCTTTGAATTCTTTTTCTCTTAAGCTTCCAGCAGATGATCTTTTGATGACAACTTTGTCTGTTTCTGCTTTTACCATCTGAGCAGTATACCATAATAACTATCTAGATCAAATAGTGAGCGTTTTGGGATTTCGTCCGAGCAAACGGTTAAATTCACTTTCAGAAGTAGCGCGATTTGTTAGTGCTTCCTTAATTACTTTTTCCCTTACTTGCAGCACCTTAGCAAAAACTTTATCGTTAGGAGCTACACCAGCCGCATGTAATATTCTTAATTTGCTATCTATGCCTTTCACTGCCTGCTGTACAAATAAATTAGTCTGGATAAATGAATTAACAGTATTACTAAACGCTTTAAGTTTTCCAAATTCAGCGGCTGATATATACTGATTCAATTCACTTCTCGTTGGGTCTCCTCCTGCTTGCGTTAGTAATGCGCTTGCTGATTCAACAATTGTACCCTGAGGCGCTGGACAAACTTCTCCAGCCACCAGTAGTGGATTACCATCTTCTCCTTTTGCCTTTGCCGCTTGGTAGAAATTTTCAGGATGTACAATCGTAGATTTGTCATAGGTTAGGAGTACTTTTGCTGAGCTCTGGAGTCCTTGTCCAGCTTTATACAGATCCCCCACTACATCAGGGAGCTTGTTACTCTCGATGGGATTTTCTGCACGAAGGACAAGGTATCCAGGAATCCAATTGGCTATGGTAGCCATCTCGTATGCTTCGACAGCGATTACATCCTGCGGCTTTCCATTGAAGTAGCGATGGTTAAGCCATGCAAGCCCATCAAGCAGTCTGCTCTTGTTTTCTGTAATCTCAGTAAAGGCTGAGATATTCATCTTCTTTTTAGGGAACTTGCTACGAAGATCTTTATGTCCATGGTATATCGGCTCAAAAAGTACACCGCTTTCTCGTTGCTGCTCAAGTATCTCTGGTGCACTTCTCAATTCATCCAATGGTCGTCCATTCTGACAAACATAGGTTTTCCGCCGTGCAATAAGATCAATAGACACACCTGGAGGTCGTGGATCTACAGTACCTGTTTCTCGTCGATTCATAGAAATGGGATTATAAAGGATTGAGGTACAGATGGCAATCTATTTCTTTAATGCAAGAACATAATCTCCTGTATCTCCATCGGGCAAAAAGCCTAGCCGTTTTGCCGTTACATCGTATCGTAAGGCAACTCGTTCCTCACCGAGATCATGTTTGTAGGCATTATTTGCTACACCTCTTATATATACGTTTGATAGTTCTACTCTGTCAGCCCACAATGCGATAAGATTTACCAATCCAAATTCCCAACGGTAGTTTTGCATTACTTCCTTTTGTCTATCCTGGTCTTTACTCCATTCATTGGTATACGCATGGAGTTGTTTTATCCGAGGGCCATCTCCAAACAAATCAAAGCTTGTAACGGCAAGCCATAAAGGATGCTTTGCATCTTTAGGTTGTGTCCCAATGACTAATCCATAATCGCCGTCAATATAGGTCTTGCCATACTCATCTAATCGATTGCACCATTCTGTTAATGGAGGGGACACAATAAATGTATGATCTGGTCGGGGTGGGTCGGTAGGTTCTTAAACGATTCCATGATTGTGTTGATTTCTCCTGATGCGTTTATATGCCTACTATACGTGTCAAGAGAATTATTAATTGCAGGAGTGTCTGCCTCTGGTGACAAAGGTGACTGCACCCATGCATATTCATACCGAAATGGGCTATTCTTAACTTGTACTGGTGTTAAACCAGGAATTGTTTCTAGTCTCATAGTATGTGGGGAATTATAGCAGACATTTGTTCTATGAGCAATGACTCTAGATTGCTTGTCGTTCATGAACGGAGCTTAGAAAATTTTTCAAACTCAAAATTTTCTCTTGATATTCTACAGGGTATGATGAAATATATGCCTCAGGAATAACTAAAATAACATTGCTATCGTACATTTCTTTCAGTTGGTTTTTAGATATCCCTTGCTGTAAAGTAAATAGATGCTTATTATTAATCCTATCAGCTTCATTAAGTATTTGACGCCATCGATCCTTACAAGTTGTTTTTGCTCCAAGAAATACTAAATTTTTTTGTGAGAATGTAACATCATGGTATTGATCATTTCCCGGAAATATAAAATC
>JAHFKF010000109.1 GCA_023245475.1 Candidatus Levyibacteriota bacterium | reverse complement strand
ATCGTTAAGGCAAAAGACATCAACCCTAATTTTGCTAGAAAAATTATTGAACAGAGACGAGAATTTCTGCGCAATCTTACGACCGAGGCTAGATGGAATCTACATCCTCTTCGAAAATACGATAAACTCACGACGAAGGGGCTGGATGCACTTAATGATATTCGTGCAGGTGTAGGTATGGAGAAGATTTTTGGAGGGAATGATCATTTCCTACGTGAGGGTATAAGCGAAGAAGAGAAAAATGGCTTGGCGGCTGTTGCGGCAGAGTTAGGGCCTGCCGCTGTTGCTGAATACTACTGTGCCCTGTACCCAGATCGATTCCCTTACAACTACAGAACAATCCAGAACTTACGTGCATGGCTTGGCGATTTTGAAACGCGATCAGGTTTAGGTGTTGAGCAAATTCCTCCTCTGTTGCTTACGACACCTAAGCTTGCAACGCTGAAACTAATTTTATTTAATCGGCTTAGGGACAAATATCACGCCCTCTATCAACAAGGATTGGATGTGGTGAGAGAAAAACTAGAGTCTTCAAAAGCTATCGCTGCTCATGATACCCAGAAAACATTCGCTCAAGATCTTGTTGATTATTTTAGTAGAACGGAAAAACGTGATCATCCCATCAGACTTAAAAAATCTGTAAAAGGCGGCGTGTTTCCGGCCAATCATCAAAAAATTGCGATCACCGAGATTGAAAAACAGAGATCCTGTCTTAATGCAGATGTGATGGGGGGTGGTAAGACAGGTTCGACCATTGCGGCCTTTGAGCATCTGCGTGATCAGGGCAAGGCAAAACGCGCGCTTATTCTTTGTCCTGCTCAAATCGTACCAGTGTGGAGAAAGGCTCTTTCTGATTCAGAGGACGGTTGTTTTGAGGAAGGGAATAAACCGAATGCTGTGATTATTGAGAGTGGGAACAAAGATTGGGTTGCTGCCAAACAAGCCGAATACGTAGTTATGAGCATTGAGATGGCTCGACATAATACTGATGGAAAGAGTCATGAAGAACTGGCAAAAGAACTTGAAGCTGACTTCTTTGTGCTGGATGAGGCACATAACGTCAAAAACCCTGATGGAGAAGATACAGATCGAATTTTCCGTATGAGCCAAACTCCGTCCACTTTGAATGGTTACCTTACTCTCCTTACAGGCACACCAATCCCCAACACCCTTCGGGACCTAGCTGCGCAAATTCGATTGCTGTATGCCGGTCGAGAAGAAATCGACGGAGTGAATATTCAAGATGTGAATCTTCTCGCAAACTCCATTATGCGAGGACATCCATTGATGGTACGTAATCTGCTTTTGCCAAAAATGTTGCGCCGAACGAGTGAGCAGTCGCTGCCTGTGGATACGGAATTGCATCGCGAAGTTGTTACCGATCAGTTATCTCCAGTAGAACAAGCGATATACGACAGCATTCGTGACTGTCCTTTTTATGAAGCAACCGAGAAGATTCATTTGCTCCGCTTGATTTGCTTGCGAAGTGAAACAAAATACCAGGCACTGCGAACACAAGTCGATGATTGGCTTCTGGCTGATGATACAAGTGTTTCTCCTAAAAAAATTACTATCGCAAGTAGTTGGTTTGCAAAAGGAGTAACTCGTGATTTCCAGAATGATCATGACGTTGAAACCAGCAACGCAGAGGAATATATCGTGGGCAGATTACGGAAAGATTACGAAGGAACTGCCCGTGTCTTTGTTCTTGATGGCAATAATTCTCGACACCTTGAATCGATCATACAAGAATTTCGAGAGTGTTCTGAGCCAGCATTATTGGTAACACTTACTTCAGTGGCAGGTGAGGGGCTGGATTTATCTTTCTCTTCACATAGCGTCGTGCTGGCACCAACACAAACAGTATCCGAAGAAGATCAGTGGGGTAAACGTCAGCACCGCAAAGGACAGGAACGGGATGTTTATCTCAGAGTTTTGCAAATGCTTGGCACTATTGAACAGGGAATTGGTGAATATGCAGAACGTAAGTATCGATTGATAGAAGAAGTTCTGCACGGACGCCCATTATCCGAACTAGAAGAAGAATTCTTGCAAGAGGATGCTCAGGAAATCAAAAACCGTGGGGCTCTTGCTTACGAAGTAATGAGTCCCAAGCAGAAAGTTAAATGGATCTTCAAGAAATTGTATGGAAGAGGAAAGGAGTATGTCCGAGAATTTTTTGAATTGAATAATGGAAAGTATGCGCGGGACTTCGCTGAGTTCTATCCATTGGAAGAAGAAACCTCCTATCAGGGCAACAACGCACGCCTTATCACTGCTCTCATTGAACCTGAGCTACAAGATGAAAATGTTCAAATCGCGGATATTGGCTGTGGATGTCTCATGATGCAACGCATGCTGGCGGATCGAGGTGATGCAACTGTATGGAGCAGTGACATCTGCTCTCAAATGCTTGAGGCAGGTAAGCGTTTATCTGGAAAAGAAATACCCAATGAGCAAATTCATGAAGGTTCAATGGATGAATTGGCCTATGAGGATGAATCCAAAGATATAGCGATTCTTTCATTGAACCTGCATTACACGCGGCATAATCCCCGCAAAACAACAGGTAATGAACGAATTCGGACATTACAGGAACTAAATCGTATCTTGAGAATGGATGGCACAGCCATCATTTCACTGCCAACACGCGTTTTTGATGAAATAGATAAATTTAGGAATTTTTGTTCAGTACTTGAGCGGCAATTCGGCTTTCAAATTGTTCCAGAAAAAACAGATCTTGCTCATTCTGCAGACAATGCCGGAGAAAGTCCCTTTGAGGCATTCGTTATTACCCTGAAAAAAGTGGGCAGGCCTAATTATTCTGCTTTGCCCGTAGATGATCTTGAGGCTCTGTCTTTTAAGAATCTTACAAGTGCTAATGGAAGCAATGGCTCGGCAACGCCCCCGAAAGAAAAAGAGGTAGAAGAAAATGGAATGTATCATGAAGAATTTGAGTTAGGTGGGTCACGGCTCCAATTCAGGCCAATCACTTCCAAGGAATTGGCAGATCGAGACAATCGCAAGCAGGAGAAAGAAAAATTTACCCGTGTTGAAGAGAGAATTAATGCATTAATAACAACCTTCGGCTCGATAAAAAACATTCCCGAAGCAATGCTTCTCTCCATATCACTTGAAAATGTGAATAGTACAGATCAGGCCGACCGCGATGAATACTTTAAATTCCTCCTTGAATATTATGGAAGCATTCAACGCATACCAGTTAATGAAATTTCCAACAATAGTCCGGTGATCTTAATTCGAAATGAATCCAAACGGGGTCCTTTTCTTTGCCTTGGCCGTATTGATGACAAGAGCAAGAAACCCTGCGGATATGGCAAAAAGTATTTCTACGAAGAAGCCTTGAGTTGATTTCGATAGCCTACTTGATGCGAATCGAACCAGATATTTGGCTTGTTTGTGAGTAGAAATTAATGGCTCCCCCGGC
>JAHFKF010000108.1 GCA_023245475.1 Candidatus Levyibacteriota bacterium | reverse complement strand
ATATAAATTTTTAAAAATTCGCAAAAAAACCTCATGAGTCCATTCCATACGCTCTTGTTCATTTTGAGCAAAACGTCCAACAATACTCCAGATTCGTTTTTTATAAAGATCAATAATTTCTTCAAATCGATTTACATCGCCTTCTAAAACAGCGCTGATAATTTTTTGTATGGCGGCGTTGTCAAAATCCATTTCTGCTCCTATCTTAGTAGAGTGCGCTTAGCTGGATTAGTTACATGCATTTTATATAGATTTTAGATTTTTTGTAACTTTTGATAGATGACACACTCTATTACTAGTGAAAGCCAATTAAAGGAGGTTATAAAAACATGATTAAAAAGTTGATTAATTTTGCAATAATTATCGTAACTCTTTCATTTTGCAATAGTTATACCTATGCTAGTTTAAGTGAGAGAGTAGCTCAGGTCATAGAAGATGCAGAATCTTTTGTTTCTGATGCTAATGCTGTAGTAGGAACAGGCAATAGCACTTTGGCGGAATCATTAATTGATGAGAGTCTAGAGAATATTACCTTATCCAATGAAGTTTATGCAGAAGCAGATTCACCGAGAGAATATGAGAGAGCTAAACATTTGGCTCGTATTGCATCATGTTTAGCTATGATGGCCTTGGATGAACCTGAAATTATTCTATTGGATACTGCAGGAATAGGCCAAGCAGAGTATGAACGTGAGTTAGCCATAACCACTGATAAAAAAGAAAATGCTCAAGAAGTAGTTTATGGTGCAGAATTTGGCGGCAATGCAGATGCAGAAGAAGCTTTTGTGCGTGGAGAATCCACAGAAGAAATAGCTAGTCTTCAGGCCGAAAAAGGGGAATATTTTAAAGCATATTTATTGGTTATTCGATCTGGCCATTTGTATTGTCTTTCTACGGCGATTGCCAGACATTCCTGATTTTCTATCCTATCCATAAAAAAACCAGCACTTTTGAATAAAAGCAGCTGGTTTTTTTATTTATAAACCTTTCCTTGACGCTTTTAAGAGCAGTTTGTTAAATTCCCAAACCTTTAAAATTTTGAATTTCAATTAAATTAAGCTGGCGTAGCTCAGCTGGTAGAGCAGCTGATTTGTAATCAGCAGGTCGCGGGTTCGAATCCCATCGCCAGCTCCATTTACTTGAGGTTCTTTAAAAAACAATTATAATGTGAGATCTTTGGCCGGGGAGATACCAAAGTGGCCAAATGGAACAGACTGTAAATCTGTCGGCTTTGCCTTCGAAGGTTCGAATCCTTCTCTCCCCACCAAATTTAGATATTGATTTTTAGGATAATATTCCTTATAGTATCGCGTTTTTTGGAATAAAAAACGCCTAAGAGGTTGGCAAAAGAAGGAGACTTTTAAGTCGGTAACACTTCAATGCATGCATCTTGGGCGGCCGTAGTTCAATGGTAGAACCCTAGCCTTCCAAGCTAGATATGTGGGTTCGATTCCCATCGGCCGCTCCATGTTCTGAAGCACTATCTACATAAAATACACCTTTTTTAAAAAAATAAGTTTGACAATCGTATATTTTGGAATATAATTTTGCCCTTTACTTTTTTCTAAGGATTAAAAGGTTTTAGGGTTTTATTGGGATACAAAGGGATGAGCTCGCCCACGTAGCTCAGTCGGCAGAGCACTTCCTTGGTAAGGAAGAGGTCTCCGGTTCGATTCCGGTCGTGGGCTCCAATAATGAATGGCGTAATCAAATGGCGAACACCTGAGAAGGAGAGGAGTTAGCGCAATGGCAAAGGACAAATTTGAGAGAACGAAACCGCATGTTAATGTAGGTACGATAGGGCACGTAGATCATGGTAAGACGACATTGACGAGTGCGATCACGAAAGTGTTGTCATTAAAAGGATTAGCCGAGCAGAGGAATTACGACCAAATTGATAATGCACCGGAAGAAAAAGAACGTGGTATTACCATTGCAACAACCCACGTAGAATATCAGTCTGAGAACAGACACTATGCACACGTAGATTGTCCAGGACATGCAGACTATGTGAAGAACATGATCACCGGAGCAGCCCAGATGGACGGAGCTATACTAGTGGTAAGCGCAGCGGATGGACCGATGCCGCAAACCAGAGAACACATATTGTTAGCCAGACAAGTAGGAGTGCCGGCATTAGTAGTATTTATGAACAAAGTAGACATGGTGGATGACAAAGAACTATTAGAGTTAGTGGAATTAGAAGTTAGAGAATTATTAACTCAATACGATTATCCAGGGGATAAGATACCGATCATAAAGGGAAGCGCATTAAAAGCCATGGAAGATCCAACGGGAGAAGCAGGTAAGGGCATATTAGAGTTGATTAAGGCAGTAGATGAATACATACCATTACCAAAGAGAGATATCGAAAAGCCATTTTTAATGCCAGTAGAAGACGTATTTAGCATCACAGGGCGAGGAACCGTAGCCACAGGAAGAGTTGAGAGAGGCATAGTCAAAGTAGGAGAAGACTTAGAGTTAGTAGGATTAGCCTTGAAGAGTCGGAAAGTTGCGGTAACTGGAGTAGAGATGTTCAGAAAACTTCTAGACCAGGGACAAGCTGGAGATAACGTAGGATTATTATTACGAGGAGTAGAAAAGAACGAAATAGAGCGAGGGCAAGTATTAGCCAAACCAGGGACCATTACGCCGCACACGAAATTTAAAGGGCAGGTGTATATATTAAGCAAAGAAGAAGGTGGAAGACATACACCATTTTTCAATGGATACAGACCTCAGTTTTATTTTAGGACAACGGATGTGACAGGAACAGCGAAGTTACCTGAGGGAACAGAGATGGTGATGCCTGGGGATAATGTTGTATTAGAAGTTGAATTAATAACGCCTATAGCTATGGAGAGCGGACTAAGATTTGCTATTCGTGAAGGTGGTCGAACTGTAGGTGCTGGTCAAATTACGAACGTGGTTGAGTAAAGTAGGTTTTTATGGATGCACAGCAAAGAATTAGGATTAGATTAAAAGGCTATGATCAAAGAGTTATTGATCAATCCAGTCGCGAGATTGTAGATACAGCAAAACGTACCGGTGCTCGGATTGTTGGTCCCATTCCTTTGCCCACAAAAATTGTAAGATTTACAGTGTTGAGATCACCTCATATTGATAAAAAATCGCGTGAGCAATTTGAAATACGTACACATAAACGATTGATGGATATACTTAATCCTACAGCAAAGACAATTGATGAACTTAAAAAATTGAATCTTCCAGCTGGTATTGAGATCAACATAAAAGTATAAGGCAGTTTGTTATGTCACTAGGAATTTTAGGTCAAAAGATAGGAATGACGCAGATTTTTACTAAAGAAGGTAATGTTATTCCAGTCACTGTAATAGAAGCTGGACCATGTGTTGTGGTACAGGTAAAAACTATGGAAAAAGAAAAATACAGTGCTATCCAAATTGGATATAAAGATATCAAGGATCGTTTAACGAGCAAGCCATTAT
>JAHFKF010000107.1 GCA_023245475.1 Candidatus Levyibacteriota bacterium | reverse complement strand
CTGAAGGAAAACGAAGGAATGAAACTGAGAATCCCATAGGAGGAAGCGTTGAAGGAAAGGGATAAATCCTAGATCTTCTTGGCAAAGAGGATTCGTCCGGTAGCTGTTTGGATAACACGAGAGACGACCACAACAAGTTTCTTACCGACAAACGCACTTCCCTGCTCAACAACAATCATTGTCCCGTCATCAAGATACCCAACACCTTGACTTGGATCTTTGCCGATGTGAGAGACACCAACATGTAAGCTGTCCCCAGGAACTGCAATCACTTTCAGCGCATTTGCCAATGCATTCATGTTGATTGCCGTGACATTTTCAATCGATGCCTTTTTTTCAAGATTGTAATCGCACGTAATCACCTTGCCTTTATGTGCCTTTGCTGTTTTAATCAGCTTCTCATCAACCTCACCCTTATAGTTCTTTTCTTCGTCTTCTGAGAGCACGAGCACTTTCAATTGCTTAGTCTTTTTGAGTTTCTCAAGCGCTTCAAGACCTTTTCTTCCCCGCTCACGCTTCACTGTGTTTTGCGTATCAGCAAGATGCTTAAGCTCAAGCAGGATGCTAGGCAAAATCACAACGACGCCATTGAGAAGACCTATAGAAATCACATCAAAGATACGATTGTCGATAATTGCTGACGTGTCAAGAAAAAGACCATTCTCAATCTTCTTGGGTTTCTTCGGCGCTGACTTTGTTCGCTTGGTACGAGGAAGCATTGCTGGAAAACGAGACATCAGTGTCTTTGACACTTCGTCAGCAATTTGCCCAATTAGATTTGCCGTAAACGCAGGGCTCTTCTTTTCCCCATCGAGTACTGGTTGTTTATCTTTTTGATCTGTGCTTTCCATAGTTACTTACTGATACTTTTGATCACGTCTGTGAGTGACTTATATTTTTTGGCCGTGATAATCTGCTTAAAGCCAAGCTTCTCTGCTTCACGAGTTCGCTTCTCAATTCCTGCTACCATTCGCAGTTCTCCCAAGAGCCCGACTTCACCAATGCCGACTGTTTTTTGCAATGGATGATTGGTAAGACTGGAGTATACCGCAAGACAGATTCCTAAATCAATGGCGGGATCTGAGAGTCGTAACCCTCCTGCTACGTTAACAAACACATCAACCGTATCTAGCGGCAGACGACAATGTTTTTGCAATACAGCAAGTAATAATTCAACCCGCCGAGAATCAACGCCGGACACTACTCGACGTGGCATAGGAAGTCGTGTAGAGACCGTTAAGGCCTGTAATTCCACGAGAAACGCTCGTGACCCCTCAAGGGTTGCAACAAGCACACTTCCCGGCACATCTAGCTTATCGTTTGTAATAAATAGCTGCTCAGGATTTTTGGCTTCAATCATCCCTTCTTCTTCCATGAGGAAAATGCCGACTTCATCAACCGGACCAAACCGATTCTTTAGACTTCGAAGAATTCTGGTCTTGGCAAATTTTTCTCCTTCGAGAAAAAGCACCGTATCAACCATATGCGACAACACCATTGGTCCTGCCACCATGCCGTCTTTGGTAACATGTCCAACAATGATAACGGGTACATTTTGTTGCTTTGCGGTACGAACAAATTGCAAGGCACCATACCTTACCTGACCAACCGATCCAGACAATCCTGATACATTTTGTGACTCAATTGTTTGGATGGAATCTATTATCACTAAGTCGGGTTTTACGTCTTCAATTTGGGCAACAATTGCATCAGTATCAGTCATTGAAATAAGGAGTAAGTTGTCCTGCACATCTGTTCTCAGTTCTCCGTTCTCGGTTCTCCGTTCGGACATAATCCTCTCTGCCCGCATCTTTATTTGCTCAACAGATTCTTCTCCTGAAACGTACAGCACCTTTTTTGAGTTTTCTGCAAGAGATAATGCCAATTGTAGAAGCAATGTGGACTTTCCGACACCTGGATCGCCGGCAATAATTGTCGCTGATCCAGCAACCAATCCTCCACCCAAAACAGTATTCAATTCTTCGTATTCAGTCTGAATCCTCGACCTTTCTGTTGATACAATTTCTCGCAGTGTTTGGGGTTTTGCGTTGTTTAAAATGACGCCAGAGTTCTCGGTTCTCCGTTCTCGGTTCTCCGTTCTAAATTCTTTAAGCGAGTTCCACGTCCCACACTCAGGACATTTCCCAAGCCATTCGGGGGTGTCATAACCGCATTCTTGGCAGACGAATCGCGTAGTTACCTTTGCTTTCTTCATAGTTCGACAGGTTATCATGCCCTGAGTTTATTGAATGGACATATCTTCATTATACGCTTAGGCAGAGGTAAATTAAAACTAAGGTAGACGTTTAAACATGAATGCCGAGAATAGTTCTCCATTCCTATCGATACCCGATCGGTTTTTCGCGAAGTACTGGTACGAGAATAATTTTGTGTCGTTTTTTGTCTACTTCAGACACACTTGCAGTAATCTCTTGTCCAACAGTATACGTCGTAGTTGGTGGAATCTTTTCTTTGCGGATTAATCCCTCAACACCGTTACCCAAATCAAGAGAGACGCCAACATCGGAGAGATTGGTAATCTCAGCCGTGATCTTACTGTCTACAGGATACTTTGCAGCAATTTCTTCAAAAGGATCTGCTGTCAATCGCTTAACCGAAAGGTTTACTCGACGTGTTTCTGAATCAAAGCGAGTAACGACAGCTTCAATCGTCTGTCCAATAGTAAACATACTGGAAAGATCAGCTACCTTTTCCCATGCTATCTCTGAAATATGAATAAAACCTTCAACGGTGTCGTTTGTTTTAGACAACGTAAATGTCACAAATAAACCAAAGGCTGACACATTGGTAATAGTCGCACTGACTTTATCCCCTACTTTTAATTGCTTGGTTATTGCAGCAAACGATTCTTCTGAGAGAGAGATCTTTTGAGAGAAAATAACTTTGTTGTCTTTGCGAATTAATTCAAGCACGGTTACCTTGATTGGTTGGCCAACCGCAATATCACCTTGAGATGTTTGAGACATAGGCAAAAATCCTGATGCACCAAAATCAGTAACCAAGACAAAACCAGCTTTGGTTGTTTCTTGCACTGTCGCGGTAATGGCTTCTTTGCTCTTTTGCAAAACATCTAATTGCTTCCAAGAGATATCTCCCAAATATCGTCTGAGCGAAACAATAGGCTGGCCGTAATCGGATTCTGGATTTAAGACATTTACTTCAACCGTATCACCAACTTTGAATGAAGAAAGGATGGTGTTCAGGATATGCTTTTCTTTTTCAAGAACGATTGCTTCAGTCTTTGCTCCCAAATCAACTGTTATTTCTGAAGAGCTCAATTTAGTAAGCTTTCCTTTTACTAAGTCACCTTTTTTCAAAGAAACAACTTTGTTTTGGTGAGATGCAAGAAGTTGCGCCATTGCGCTGTGCGGTTTAGAAGCTGTTGTATGTGTTGCCATGTGTCATAAGCCTTTCTCTACTAAGATGACGTAAGTATATCATTAACCAGAGG
>JAHFKF010000106.1 GCA_023245475.1 Candidatus Levyibacteriota bacterium | reverse complement strand
TTGAGGATTTACTAACCCTAATTCTTTAAGGGTATGAGTATAATCGGTAACTGTAGTTGCCGAAATATTCATTCTCTTTGCTATTGTTAGAAATCCAACGCCTTGATTCAATTGGTACAGTAGTTCTTTATAAGAAAATTTAGGGCAAGCCCTACCATCAAAGCGAATTGCCTCTTCTAAATCTAAATATTTAAGCCCCACAGTCCTCCACCCAAGTTTATTTTTGACGTTCTTAGCTACATCAGTCCATGCGTCTGTTATGCTTGAGTACGTAGTTATTTTTTTGGGTAAATGAGGGGTAATAGTCAGTCCAGCGGTCAGTAAGTCATTGATCGTACCATTTGGGTCAGATCTTTCATTTTGCCAGCTCACTGCTCGTATGTATGTATTGCCTATATCTACTGGATCGAGCTGTTCGTATGGTATCCATGTAAGCATGGTAAGCATGCGAGCTCTTCGTTCTGGGGTCATAATTGTATCATCACGAGATAATCCTTTGATAAGTGAACGGGTAAATTGAGGTAATTCAGATCCCATATTTTTTATTAGCTCCAGAGTCGTTATATTGTTTTCAGGTTGGATAATGGGTCGATGTGATTGAGGATAGGCTTCAAATTGTGGGCGTTCAACTGACATAAGTGCTACAGGATCACTGTCCCTGCGAGGACAGGTGTGGCAGTTTGCAGTGGTTCTGGTTTCTCTCCTTCTGCTGCAAGCAGCATCCCTTGGGACTCTTCTCCCATCATTTTTCGTGGAGCAAGATTCACGACAAAGACAAATTGTTTTCCCTTCAAATCATCGGGGGAATACCATTGTTTAATTCCAGAGAGAATGACACGTGTCTTTTCTTCACCAAAATCAACTGTTAGCCGAAGGAGTTTTTCAGATCCTTCTTTTTCTTCACAGTTTACAACAGTGCCAACGCGCAGATCTATTTTGTCAAAATCTTCAAAAGAAATAACCGGTTTCATGAATGTATTATAACATAGGGACTTATTGCCCAGATTCGTTATTTGCAGCGATTTTTGCTTTAGCGAATTCAATCGCTCTTTTATGTGTTTGCTGCAGTATGCCCAATGCTAGTGTGTATTCATTTAAGTGTCCATTGTGATTTTCTTTAATGAGCTGTCTAAGTTTTGCATATGCTTGACGCCTTTCTTCTTTTGGTGCTATGACAATTCTGGCACTTGCTCTCTTTGATGCTGGTACCAAATCATTTTGCCAAAGCTCTTTTCGTTGCTCAAACTCTCTAGGAGAAGGGGAGGACATTTCTCTGGTAACCTCTAGTAAATCATCAAGATGATCCAATGCCGTTCGTCGTTTTTTTGTTTGTTCTTGATTATACGGTTGTCTTCTTTCTGCTCGTGCCATAGTTTGGTATACTATATTTTATCATGACCGGACGAACGCACGACATGGCAGCTTTTACTGCACTCAGCTTTATTGTTCTCACACAACCGCTTCCCAATATGACGATGGCAACGGGACTTGTTGCTGTTGTTGCCAACCTTATTGGCGGGATTGCTCCAGACATTGATCAACCAACTGCACCATTTTGGCGCAATCTTCCGATTGGTGGAGTTGTTGGCAGAGTCTTCAAAACACTTATTGGCGGGCATCGCTTTTTATCTCATTCAATTTTGGGAGTTATTTTATTTGGAATTGGTTGGCATTTCTTTCTTGAAGTAATGAAGCCGAGTTTCCCAGGGCTTAATATGACAATCATTTGGTGGGCATTTATGATTGGATTTGTTTCTCATCTGATCATGGATACATTTACTCGTGAAGGCGTGCCATGGCTTCTGCCTATTCCTGTAAAGTTTGGTATCCCTCCGACCAAAGCATTTCGTGTCGAGACAGGGGAATTTGTGGAACGGTTTGTGATTTTCCCGCTACTTATTGTACTAAATGCATATCTGTATTATACTCACTATCAGACAATTCGAGATATTCTTCATCATCAATTAAAGTAATATGTGGCAAGACGCTAAAAATATTTATCATTTCTTTCAAGGGGTTCTCGCTGTTGCGATGTATCGTTTTCCAGCTCGTGGGATGACAGTAATTGGCGTTACTGGAACAGATGGCAAAACGACGACTTCAAGTCTTATCTATCACTTACTTATTAAAGCCGGCAAAAAAGCAGCACTCATTTCTTCAGCAGGTGCACTGATGAATGGCAAAGCATCAGACGTTGGTCTTCATGTTACGACCCCTGGACGATTTGCGCTTCAATCGTATTTACAGCGGGCAAAGAAAGAAGGCGTAGAGTATGTCGTCTTGGAAGTTACTTCTCATGCATTGCATCAACATCGTGTGTTTGGCGTCCCTTTTGCAATTGGTGTGTTGACCAATGTCAATCGTGAGCATCTGGACTATCACAAGACATGGGAGAAATACGTTCACGCAAAAGCAAAATTATTACAAGCTGCTCACACTGTCATTCTCAACAAAGATGACAGATCCTATGATCGGATTAAGAAATACGAATTAAAAAGCAAAGATAAAAAAGTGATTACTTATGGAATGAAAAAAGATAGCGATGTAAATCCTCACAAGTTCCACTTCACAAGCAAACTCATTGGTAAGTTTAATGAATATAATTGTCTTGCCGCAATTGCTGCGTTGCAACAACTTCACATCCCAGATGACGTGATTAGAAAAGGTCTTACAAGTTTTACGGCTCCAAAGGGACGACAGGAAATTGTGTACAATAAGCAGTTTATGGTGGTCAATGACTTTGCTCACACGCCTCAATCGTTTATGAGTATTCTTCCTGAAATGAAAAAGCTTACCAAGAATAGATTGGTTCACGTGTTTGGTGCTGCTGCACTGAGAGATACTTACAAGCGTCCTGAGATGGGAAAACTTTCTTCAGAGTATACTGATATTATTGTGCTCACTTCTGAGGATCCTCGCAGTGAACCAATTGAAAAGATTAACACAGAAATTACTAAAGGAATTAAGCGAGAATTATCAGATTATAAAGGAACCAAAGTAGTAAAAGGTAAAAGATATCTTTTCATTATTCCTGATCGAAAGGAAGCAATTACTTTTGCAATTTCTTTGGCTCAAAGGGGTGACGTGATACTGCTTACCGGAAAAGGCAATGAAAAATCAATGAATTATGGACGAGGAGAGCAACCATGGAATGAGACTGATATTGCGTTAACAGCGATTAAGCATAATGAAAAAAAATAACGATATCTTATTTTTTGAATCGTTCGTCCAATTCCCTTCTTTGGTTCATGGTTTTTCTACACGTGCGTTTGGCAACATGAATCCCGCAGAGTCCCATTCTCAAGAAGCGGTTAACGTATTTACAAAAGCAATTGGTATTGATGCTCAAAAACTCGTTCGGATGGAACAGACGCATGGCAAGACAGTTATATGGGTTTCTCAAAAAGATACGGCAACGATTATCCCGGAAGTAGACGGCTTGCTCACTGATAAAGAAAATGTTTTTTTAGGTGTTAAGGTTGCGGATTGCGTGCCGCTTCTTT
>JAHFKF010000041.1 GCA_023245475.1 Candidatus Levyibacteriota bacterium | reverse complement strand
AAACGTTAGTGCTAGTAACAAAAAGAGAAATACTATTCCGACAATAAGTCCCGAAGAAATGATTTGTGCTGAGGTATGCACATGAGGTGGAGAGGCGCTAAAAAGAAATGTTCCTTGGTAGTCTGCCAGCGTTGGCGTGTCGCTTGGCAACGGCATGAACGGAAGCAAAAAATAAAGCAGGAAGCCTTGAGCCAAGAGTAATAATTTTGCTGGAAGGTCAACGAGCACTGCTCCTTTGGCAGGAATTGCAAACAGCACGCGTGTTGCTACAGATACCAGAGCAAGGATGCTTGCCGGTAAAAACAGTTTCCAACGAATAGGATGCTTTTTGTAATACGCAATCAAGATAAAAAGCAGCGGCAAGATCAGGGTCAGTTCATAAGTGAAATACGCAAGTCCTGTTGTTACGATCGAAAGTGCGAAGTATCGTTGTTTATTGTGTTTTAGGAAATGAAGAAAAGAGCAGAGAGAAATAAGTGCCCACAAAAAACCTGTGGTATCAAAACTTGCAGTGAGATTTGCCACGTTATCGGTATGGGAAACCATGACACCAAAAAAGAGTGCTGTCACAAAGCTCACCATGCGTTTGCCGAGTAATTGTTGGGTAAAGAGATACACAAAACCAATGCAAAGCAAATAGATCATTAGTTCTTGCATGTGGTACCAAAAGAGAGTGTGATGAAAGAGGCCGAAACTTACGACATACAACAGACTTCGTAGTGGTCGATAGACGCCTTCATGGTACTGTGGCGTGTTGCCAAGAAGAAGTTCTGGAAGATGGTGAGTGTTTTGGATTTGTGTCCAGGAAAAGAGAAAATCAAAATCATCATACAGAAATGGTATTGAAAAAAGCGGGGTATAGAGAAGCATCGTTATGATGAAAATCAAAGCAATAAAGAACAGATCCTTTCGGTGCCACATATCTATAGTATAGGTGATGACGAATGTGGTTGGCCTCATTAGACTGAGATTACTTTGACAAATCTATCTTAAAAATCCTATAATCTGCTCCATGAGTGAAAATCAACCCCTTCATCAGCAAATTGCATCAGAAAACTATTGGAAAGTTCCACATGTTGCAGGAGAGCATCTTTCTCTTGCGAAAAGAGTATATGATGTAGTTTGTGCAGATAATGTATCAGACGAAATCGATGGGCTAGCGCGAAAAATTGCTCAGCAAGGAGCTCATGTTACTCCCTTGGCAGAAGGTGCACAGCTTGCAGTTGATGTTCCAGGGAGTATGCTTAAAATTATTGAGGATATGCGTCTGTATCCTAATAAAAACCTCTCAGCACGTCTGTACGATAGTCCCGAGGTGTTTGATGAGCAAGCGCAAACGATGTTGGATGAAGCCCTGTTTGATGGAGATGCCGTACGGGCTCGTGTTGCAGGAGAAAACGGTAGTGTTGATGTCGGGAGGAAAACCTTGTATCTCTTGAATTCTCCCAGTGAAGTTCGGCTTGCAGGTAAAACCAGTCAATTACTTGGCAAAGGCGGAGGAATGGAGATTGTTGAATTTAGGGAAAGGCATCCAATTGGACACGTTATGAATTGGGAAACACGGAGAGAAAGAACCGAGGCACGTGTTGTGTATGCATCACTCATTAGACCACGTGCAGGGAGACGGCGTATTATTGATTTAGCTGAGTTTGGTGCCAGACTTCATCCTGCACCAAAAACTGCATAACAGATAACCTATAGGGATTGAATCAAAACATGAATGAGGCTTTCGTTTTAAGAATTCTGTTGCGGGGGTTGGAGGAAATAAGAACCTATTTTATTACAGAAAACATGCATCAATAGCAGTTTTCACGCATAAAATATTTGTTTACATCACCCTTGACAATGTAAACAAAATGTAATAAAATGTTTACATTCATATGGAAGATGTAAACAAGACACCAATTCAAATCGGAACGTATATTAAACAGCCTCAAGGCTATAAGGCTTTCGTTCCTGCGCATTTTCCTCCTGAAAGAGGGATACATATTTCTGCAAGTCTCGCAAAAAAACACGCAGAAGCAATTCATCTTGTGGGAAAGCTTGATGGTATTACAAAGTTATTGCCTGATAGAGATTACTTTTTACGTATGTTTATAGCAAAAGACGCTTCTTCTTCAAGTCAAATTGAAGGTACAAAAGCTACAATGATGGATGCTGTTGAGGCCGAAAGCAAAGACCGTACAACTAATTCACCTTCCGATGTTGATGATATTCTTCATTATATTAATGCATTGAATTACGGGTTGGAAAGAATTGGAACATTACCCATAAGTTTACGTTTTTTAGAAGAATTGCATGAGCGACTTATGAAAGGTGCTCGTACAACTCATCACGCTTATCCTGGCCAATTTCGTAAGTCACAAAATTGGATTGGAGGAACTCGTCCATCCAATGCACGATTTGTTCCTCCTCCCGTTCATGAAATGAAACAATCATTGGCTGATTTAGAAAAGTTTATATATACAGACGATGCTTATTTACCTCTTATTAAAGCAGGGTTATTGCATGCTCAATTTGAAACGATTCATCCTTTCAGCGATGGAAATGGTCGTACTGGACGTATGTTGGTAACCATGTATATTTGGAATACAAAGTTGCTTGAAATACCAGTACTTTATTTATCCAGTTACTTTAAGAAGCATCAAGATTTTTATTATGAACGTCTCCATGCATATCATGGTGATCCAAGTGAAATAGAAGCGTGGTTGGAGTTCTTCTTAGAAGGAATAAGCGCCACTGCGAAATCAGCGATAGATATATCTGAAAAGATAACAAAAATACGTGAAGAGGATATGCGTAAGATGCAACAACTAGGTAAACCAACGGCAGCTACATGTGTTGAAGTTCTTAGACATTTGTATGCTCAACCAATTGTTAGTGTTGCCGATATAACAGCATGGACAAATTACACACGGCAAGGAGCGTACAAGGTGATTGATCGATTAGTTCAGCTAAATGTGTTAAAACCACTTCCACTTAAAGGGGTATCGAAATATGCTCAAAAATATATTTACTGGGAATACTTCAATTTGTTTAGCGAAGATAACGATTAGTGCAACATGAAACATATTCTTATATCTGGTATTCCGGGAACAGGAAAAACGAAAATTGGAGAGAAGCTAGCCTTGAATTATGGTTTTATACATATCGATTTTGAAGATGAAGCAAACCTGAAAAGTTACTATCAAAATATCCAAGCATACACTGATAGCTTGTTGAAGAGAGAGAAAGTTGTTATCACTTGGGGATTCCTCCCAGAAGAGCAAGCAGCACATGTTCTTGAATTGAAACGAAGAGGATTCATGCTCATATGGTTTGACGGGAACAGACCAGCTGCGTTTAGAGAATACATGAAGAGAGGAACTGTAGATGAAATTTTTTTCCATATTCAGATGTGGCGTATCTTGTCTTCGAATATAATTGAAACCATACAGCCAACACTTGTTAATACTTTTGATGCTGATGGGAATTTCAGAAAAAAAGATGACATTATTAAGGAGAGTTTAAAACATGAAAACTATTCCAAAGCTTCCTGAAAGACATCATTACATACCACAGTTTTATCTACGAGGATTTTCTCTAGACAATAAAAAACTTCACATACTTGATAAGAAGTCTCAGAAGCCCGAGGATATGTATCGATATCAAGCCATTGAGGCTATAGCCTATGAAAAGAAGCTTTATACCTACCGAACTAAGGATGGGCAAACGGAAACTTTGGAGCAGGCTTTTTCAGAAGTTGAAGGTAAATCCAAGAATATAATTCAAACACTTTCACAGCGAGGAAATATATCAGAAGAAGAGAGATCAATACTATCTCTATTTATAAGTTTTATGTATCTGAGGACTCCCGCAAATAAGAATGAAACTCTTAATTTGCAACAAGCACTGATGGAAAAAATGATAAGGATGAAGTTCCATGCGCCAAAGGAGTTACTCATGAAACATTATAGAGAAAAGGGATTTAATGGAACAGATACAGAAATGGAAAATGCTATAGATTGCGCTCGTGATGAAAGTAGAAGCAAATTAGTTGTCGAATTTTCTACAGAGTATTGGTTGAGGCAGATGTTAAGACTTGCTAACGACATTTATCCTTTATTTGCAATATGCGATTGGGAAGTAATCCATTCAGTCAAAAGGTATGCCTTCCTAACTTCTGACGCGCCTTTTATGATTATTCCAGGGGAAGAACCCCATCCGTTTTATGGTTTTGGATTATTAACGCCACGAGTGAAGAAAATACTTCCGCTTACCTCTGAACTTTGTTTAGTTATGCACGAGCCTAGGGAAAATCCTGTGATAATACACACCACAGCAGACAAGAAATTCTTTAGAGAAATAAATGAGTTCATCTTTAAACATGCACATAGATTTGTATTCTCACCGGAAAAGGGTAAGCTTGAGAAGCTAGCGAAAACAAGAAAAGAATTACTCATTCCTTGGGAGAATAAATTTAGAGTGTCTTAACTGATATCTATCGAAAAATGAAGAGCTCCTTGATGTGTATCTTCAGGACTTCGGCGATTTTGAAAACCGTATAGATAGACGTGTCTGTTTCTCCGCGTTCTATATTACTTAGCGTTGTCGTTTGGATCTTCGCCTTTGCTGCAAGTGCTTCTTGCGTCATATCTCGTCGTTTTCTTTCGCGAGCTATCTTTTCTCCTAACTGTTCATTTATTTTGTAAGCCATTGTAGGGAAAGGACAGGCAAACGCTATACTTGCTTGGCATCCAAATCGCCTTGCTCGTAACATGTCTGAGGGTGGGCGAATCATAGACCTAATGGATGAAGGTAAGTTACTTGAGATTCGTACAGCTTCCCGCATAGTCCGTAATACTCCAGATGATAAATTCTTACTTACGCTTGAGTTTGGTATCTCCAAGAAAGACAGCGATGATAAAAGCGTGGCTGTCAAAAGAGGACTTGAGAAGAAGCTGCGAGATGGTTGGAGACCTGGCGTTGCTCCTGTTGGCTATCTTAATGATAAGGGAACGGAAAGCGGGTTTCGTAGGATACTTAGTGATCCAGATCGTTTTCCTTTTATCAAAAAGATATTTCAATTGTTTCATGAAGAACGCACGTCGGTTATTGAGATTCAGCGAATCGCTAAAGATGAATGGAGTTTTCGTACACGACAGAAGAAGAGAAGCGGGGGCAAGCCATTGACGATTGGTATGATTTATTGGATGCTCTCGAACCCTTTTTATTGTGGCAAGTTCGAGTATCCGAAAGGAAGTGGTAGATGGCATGATGGTAATCACCAGAAGGCAGTACAGCCAGCGGTTTTTGATGAGATACAGCATATGCTGGGAAGAAGAAGTCCTTATAAACTGAAGAATCACGAATTTGCTTTCTCTGGCTTAATAAGGTGTGGCGTTTGTGCTTCGGGTGTCGTTGCTGAAGAAAAATGGCAAGTTATTTGTAAATCTTGCAAGCTAAAATTTCCTCTTACTCGTAAGAATCAAGTGCAATGCACAAGGTGTCATACCCTTATCTCGGAGATGGAAAATCCTAAGGTGCTCCATTACATCTATTATCGTTGCGGAAAGAAGAAAAATCGTTTTTGTTTGGAGAGAAGCGTGCGAGTTGATAGGTTGGAGGATCAAGTTAAGGGTAAGCTTGAATTGTTGAATATTCCTGCCTGTTTTATGGAATGGGCTATTGAGCAGGTTTATAAGATGAACGATGCTCAAACAGATGTACAGAAGGCTACAGTGGATGCTGCGGAGAGGGAGTACAAAAATTGTAAGTTGAAGCTGCAAAATCTGTTGCAACTCAAAATCTCTCCAGCAAATAGTGATGGAAGCCTCCTAAGTGATGAGGCTTATAAGGAGGAAAAGCAACTACTCGAAGCGGAGCTCAATACTATTGAAAAACAACGGAAGGGAGGAACAGGAGACATCCACGATGCGAATGAGAAAACCATACGAGTTTTATCGTTTGCTATGCGCGCAAAGAAACGATTCGACACAGACGATGTTAAGCGGAAGCGAGAGATATTTATGGGACTTGGGTTGAACCCAACGCTTCAAGAAAGAAAGGTGCGGTTTGACAGCCCGAAGTACCTATTTACGATTCAAAAGATGAAAGCTGATATAGAAAACGATGAGAGATGGGTTGCACCTACAGAAGAGGTTATTACATCAAGCAAAATGCACGCCTTTTTTGATTCGATTCCGACTCTGTTGCGGGGCTAGGAGTTGAACCTAGCCTGTAAGATTATGCATCTGTTGCTCTGATTACTCAGAGTGTCGGACTATATCATCGTCCATTTTAGGACGTTCAGCGTATAGTCTCTACGGGTTCTACATTCATAAAATTGAATGAGTCTTCCCTCGGTATTGCCCTTCGCTTGTTAACGAATAAGGTTTCACCGATATAGCTGAATTCTCTGTTATCTGTTGCCAGATACAGGGCCCATCTTGAGCCTCACGTGCACCGTACACTACCCCGCGTATGATTGCATCTTATCAAATTTGGCTTTGTAAGTCAACGTAAAACGTACTGAGTTGTATTTGAAAAAAAACTATTGACGTAGTTCATCTTTTACTCGATAATGAATAGATGAGGCGATATTCTCAAGAAATTAAAGATAAAGTTCGTTCGTTACGAATTGAACAGGGGTTAAGTTTGGGGCAGATACAACTAATTACAAAAATACCAAAAACAACAATTCATTTATGGATAAAAAACTATTCTTTAACAGTTGGACAGAAGGCAAAAATTAAAGGGGAAGCATTACTTCTTTTGCAAAAAGGAAGAATAAGAGTGCAGGAAATACAAAAAGAACGAAAGAGAACAAAAGAGCAAGAGTTGACGAATAAAGGAAAAAAAGAAATAGATGGATTAACTAATCGAGAACTTTTTATTGCTGGCGTAGCTCTTTATTGGGCAGAAGGATTTAAAAATAAACATGAACACCGTTTGGGATTTTGTAATTCTGACCCCAGCATGATAAAATTCTACCTGTATTGGCTTAAAGAGTCCTTAGGTGTTAGGAAAGAATTGATAGTAGCAAGGCTAACACTAAATGAATCATATAAGGAAAAAACAGAAAAGATTGAAACATATTGGTCGAGCATAACAGAAATTCCATTAAGTCAATTCACTAAAACATTTTATCAACATACCAAATGGAAGAAGCAATATGCTGATAAAAATTATTACGGTGTTTTACGTATACATGTTAAAGATAGCTTAGACATATTATTACGTATGAGAGGATGGATAGACGGATTAAGATTGAATTTGCCAGGGTAGCTCAGTTGGTTAGAGCACAGCATTCATAACGCTGAGGTCGTGGGATCGTGCCCCACTCCTGGTACTTAAAGAACTGAGAACTCAGAACGGAGAACCGAGAATCCCTCATATGATATTTACTAAACACATCACTTTCCCCTCAAATGGTAATACACTTTTTGGAAGCCTATATGCTCCTTCTGAAACAAGTATTTCTCCCGGAGTTTTATTTATCCATGGTGCAGGAACAGCAACCAGTGATCGATATATTCCATGGCAGGAGTATCTTGCTCATCGGGGATTTAGCTCGTTTAGTTTTGATGTTGGTGGTGTGGGCAAGAGTGGGGGGAAGTTCGTTGATAGTAGTTTAAAAAATCGGCTGCTTGATACCCAACATGCTTTGCAAACCTTTATTGATTCAGGATACGTACTTCCAGAACGAATTGCTGTTGCTGGTAATAGCATGGGAGGACATGTTGCCGCAATGCTACTTGAGAAAGAGTCTGTTATAAAAGCAATACTGCTTTGTGCAGCGGCAGCTTATTCAAAAGATGCAGAAGACAAAAAGCTTGATGCGACGTTTACCAAGGTTTTGCGAAGGGAAAACAGTTGGTACGATTCGCGAGCATTTAGTATTTTGGAGAAGTATGCCGGGAAAGTCTTTGTCGTGTATGGAGATCAAGAAGAAGTTATTCCCGAAGGAATTCAAAAACGATATGTGGCAATAGCAAAAGAAAAAGGAGAAGGGCATATTCTTGCTGGGATTGGACATGCTTTACTTGTGCCAAAGACCGCTACTCAAGAGCATGCACGAGAATCTCTTTTTGGGCTTTCAGCAGCATTTTTAATTAAATCATTATGAATAACAAACCAATCGGCATACTTGATTCTGGGCTTGGTGGGCTGACCATCTGGCACGAAATTGTGCAACAACTGCCACATGAATCAACTGTTTATATAGGCGACTCTGCCAACACGCCATATGGTGTTAAAAGTCCTGAGGAGATTTTTGAGCTTGCAAGAAAGTGTATTGAGTTCTTGCTTACCAAAGAGGTGAAGCTGATTGTGACGGCATGTAATTCAATTACCGTCAGTTGTGTTGACCAGTTGCGTGAGGCTTATCCTGCGATTCCTATTGTTGGGACAGTTCCTGCTATCAAACCTGCAGGTGAGCAAACCAAGAACAAACGCATTGGGATTTTAGCAACGACCAGAACCACAACAAGTGATTACCAAACGGAGTTAATTAATCAATTTGCGTCTGATTGTACCGTGCTTTCTCATGGCACTGATGGTATTGTGCCACTGATTGAAAGAGGCGAACTAGCAAGTGCTGAGATGACAGCTACCTTAGAACGAGAGCTTGCACCTTTTCAAGAGGAAGGCATTGATACGCTTGTCCTTGGGTGCACACATTTTCCTTTTGTGAAAGTGCAAATGCAGAAGATTCTTGGTTCGAGCGTTACGATCCTTGATTCATCCGAAGCTATTGCGAGACGAGTAACATTTCTTCTTGAACAGAGTAATTCGTTGGCAAGTGTCCCAAAGCCAGAGTATGCGTTCTTTACCACTGGCAATGCAGCGATTGCAAAAAAAATTCTACACGCTACAATAAAAAGATCTGAAACAGTTGTTGTTACGGAGGTATCATTATGACATTTGATTGGAAAAATAAAAAAGTTGCAATTCTAGGTTTTGGCGTTGAAGGCATTGTCAGTGCGGAATTTTTGCATAAAAAAGGTGCAACCATTTACGTTCTTGATAGAAGACAAAAGGATGATTTAGATCAAGATTTTGTATCACGTGCCGAAGCGTTAGATGTTACCTACATTTTGGGCAATGACTACCTGAATAATCTCTCAAACTACGATGTCATCGTCAGAAGTCCTGGAGTAAAGCGGCTATCTCCAGAACTTGTGGCAGCAGAAAAAGCAGGAGTTATCATTACTTCCCAAACAAAGCTTTTCTTTGATTATTGTCCCGGCACGATTATTGGCGTGACTGGTACCAAGGGTAAGGGAACGACAAGTTCTCTTATTTACCACATGCTTAAAGAATCCGGACGCGATGTTTATCTTGGTGGCAATATTGGAGTACCACCACTAACGTTTCTTGAAAAACTTACAGGATCATCATGGGTCGTTCTTGAACTTTCAAGTTTCCAGCTACAGGATTTGCATAAGAGTCCCCACATCGCCGTGCTTCTCATGATTACCAGTGAGCATTTGGACTGGCATGCAACGGTTGAAGAGTACATTGATGCCAAGCGTAACCTCGTCCGTTTCCAAACAGCTGAAGACTTTACTGTACTTAATCGTGATTATCCAGCGACTCATGAGTCAGATATTCATACAGAAGGCAGCGTCTTTCTGGTGTCTCGTGAAAGGGAGACCAACAATGGCTGCTTTGCTCTCAATGGCAAAGTAATTATCAGAAAGAACAAGAATGACGATGAGATTATTGCCACCTCTGACATCGCACTTCCGGGTAAGCATAATTTGGAAAATGTGTGTGCTGCTGTCATGGCTGCACGTCTTGCTGATATTGGCAAAGACGCCATGGTGAAAGTGCTGAAAACATTTACTGGGCTTGAGCATCGTCTTGAGTTAGTAAAAGAAATGCATGGCGTTACGTATTATGATGATTCTTTTTCAACGACACCTGAGACTGCTATTGCTGCCATTGAAGCCTTCACTGCTCCTGAAATTTTGATCCTTGGAGGATCAAGCAAGAAGAGTGATTTTACTGAGCTGGGGAGAGTGATTCGTGATGCCAAAAACATTAAAGCAATTGTTGGCATTGGAGATGAGTGGGAACGCATTAAGTATGAGCTGAGAACGGAGAGCCAAGAACGGAGATCCGAGAACGGAGAGTTGAAACCTTTGTTGATTGAGGATTTGACCGATATGAAAGCTGTGGTATCGGCTGCTGCAAAAATTGCAAAAGCAGGGGATGTTGTTCTGCTTTCTCCAGGATGTGCAAGTTTTGGCATGTTTAAAAATTATAAAGAGCGTGGAGATCAGTTTAAAAAAGAAGTAATGACACTAGTATAGCCTCATATTTTGTGTTATACTTTCACTATTATCTATGGCAGGAAGTACAAAAAAAGTATCAAGCAGCAAAAAACGGGTAGGAAAAATTCGAAATAGATTTTCTTGGAAAAATATCTTCCTCTACGGCTTTCTTCTTGTTTTCTCCTTATTTATTGTTTCTTCGTTAGGCGGCGGAGCAATTGATGACAAGAAAACTGTCTCTCTTTCTCAGATTGTTTCAGAAGTTAAGAAAAACCAAGTGTCAGAAATTTTGGTGACAGGAGATAAATTAACCGTTACCAAAAAGAATGGCGAAAAAGTGCAAACAATCAAAGAAGCAGGAGCAGATGTGTACAGTTTGTTTAAAAACGCAGGAGTTAACTTAGGTGAGGCAAAAGTGACTGTTAAAGATGATACTGGTTTTAATAACTGGCTCAGTATCATGTCAGCGTTGCTGCCGGTGCTCCTTATGATTGGATTTTTCTACTTTATCTTCCGTCAAGCACGAGGAACACAGGAAAGTATTTTTTCTTTTGGACAATCCCGTGCTAAACTGTTCAACAAAGATAATCCCAAAGTAAGTTTTGCAGATGTTGCTGGAGTGGATGAAGCAAAGCAAGAACTGACAGAAATCGTTGATTTCCTGAAGAACCCTATCAAGTATAAGGCAATGGGGGCACGTACGCCAAAAGGTGTGCTGATGGTAGGGCCTGCCGGAACTGGTAAGACGCTTCTTGCTCGGGCAACAGCTGGTGAAGCCAATGTCGCTTTCTTCTCAATGGCAGGATCTGAGTTTATGGAAATGCTGGTGGGTGTGGGCGCAAGTCGTGTTCGGGATCTTTTCAATACTGCTAAAAAAGCACAGCCTTCAATTATTTTTATTGATGAAGTTGATGCCATTGGCCGACAGCGTGGTGTCGGCCTTATGGGGGGACATGATGAACGTGAACAAACCCTGAATCAAATTCTTGTTGAGATGGATGGTTTTAATCCAAACGAACATGTGGTGGTGATTGCGGCGACCAACAGACCTGACGTGTTGGATCCAGCTCTGGTAAGGCCAGGCAGATTTGATCGTCGAGTAGTGCTTGATCTCCCTGATGTGGAAGGCCGAAAGAAAATCCTTGCAATTCATGCC
This sequence comes from Candidatus Levyibacteriota bacterium, assembly GCA_023245475.1. GTDB lineage: Bacteria > Patescibacteriota > Microgenomatia > Levybacterales > UBA12049 > JAHFKF01. The sequence goes on along the minus strand of JAHFKF010000041.1, from coordinate 449 downwards.
AAAGGCAAACCATTTACCGCCGACGTAAATTGGGATAAAGTTGCAAAGAGAACCGTTGGGTTCTCTGGAGCTGATCTTGAAAATATGCTTAATGAAGCAGCCATTCATGCAGCTCGTCACAACAAAAAAGCAATTGATATGGCTGATCTTGAAGAATCAGCCACCCGAGTGAAGCTTGGTCCTGAGAAGAAGCGTTTGCAGTCCGACCTTGATCGTCGTATGACTGCGTATCATGAAGCAGGACACGCGCTTGTTGCGTGGGAAATGCCTCATGTCGATCCTGTACACCGTATCTCAATTGTTTCTCGAGGAATGAGTCTTGGACACACGATGACCGAGCCAATTGAACGAGTGCACGAGACCAAGGCACATTTGCTTGAACAAATTTCTGTCATGATGGGGGGGCGTGCTGCTGAAGAATTAGTGTTTGATGATATTACGACTGGTGC
>JAHFKF010000105.1 GCA_023245475.1 Candidatus Levyibacteriota bacterium | reverse complement strand
GACTGTTAAGAACTCCTCACGGCATTACGTTCTTGATGCGAAGACAGAACTGAAAGTTGCAGATTATACCTTTTACTTCCCTGGATGGCATGTGTATGTTGATGGGGCAGAATCTCCGATTCAATTCCAAGATCCTAATTATCGAGGGGTTATTACCTATGCTGTTCCGTCAGGGAAACATGATGTGTTAGTACGGTTTGAAGATACCAAAGTGAGACTACTAGGCAAAGCTGTCAGTGCAGTATTTATTGTGTTACTTGGAGTTCTTTTTATCTTCAGAAAAAAAGGTAAAAGATTCCTTACTTGATCAATGAAGTTATCAATTATTATTCCTGTTTATAACGAAGAAAAAACTGTCCTCACTCTTCTTAAGAAAGTCTCCAAAATAACCATTCCTCACATAGTGAAGGAAATAATTGTTGTGAATGATTCTTCAACAGATAAGACAAAAGAGAAAATTAGCTCTCTCAGATCTCAGATCAAGATGAAGGTTTATCACCATAAACAAAATCAAGGCAAAGGAGCAGCAGTCAGAACCGGTATTGCCAAAGCAACCGGAGACTATATTATTATCCAAGATGCTGATCTTGAGTATGATCCACGACAAATTACCAAACTTATCAAACCCATCCAAACAGGTGCTGCAAAAGTTGTCTATGGTACACGACTGAAACGATTACCTAACTTTCATCGTGACGAGGCAACTCTCCAATTTTTTATTCATTATCTAGGCAATAAGTTTTTAAGTCTTGTGACTAGTATTTTATATTTTCAATGGGTTACCGACATGGAGACATGTTATAAACTGTTTCCCAAGAAAGCAGTTGCTGGGATGCATCTACGTGCACGAGGATTTGAATTTGAACCAGAAATTACTGCAAAGCTTTTGAAAAGAGGTTATACAATTCATGAAGTCCCAATTACCACAAAGCCAAGAGGTTATGATGAGGGCAAGAAATTGCATACCTTTCGCGATGGAGGCAAAGCCTTATGGGCATTATGCAAGTATCGGTTTCTTGACTAGTATTTTGTTATACTTTATTTGTGAAGAAAAAATTATTTACGTTTATTCCTTTGCTTCTGATTATTACAGGGGCGATGTTTCTTCGTTTCTACAATATTGAACAGATCTATAGTTATGGTTGGGATCAATCACGAGATGCCTGGCATATGGTCTCGCTTTTTCAGGGTGAAAACATTCTTGAAGGTCCAAAGACTGGGGTAGGCAACTTTCGATTAGGCCCAGTTTATTTTTATCTGCTAGCTCCCTTTTTCTTTCTTACAGGGTTTGATCCAATAGCAAGCCAGTACTTTAATATGCTGATCAATGTTGCAGCATTTGTTCTTATTTTCTATGTAACCAAAAAGCTTTTTTCGCAACCATTAGCATTTATTATTGTAGGGATGTATTCGATTAATACCTATATAGTTGCTGCTAATCGAATTCCATGGAACGTATCTTTGGTACCAGTACTGTCTTTTCTGATTTTCTATTTTACCTACAAGACACTTAAAGATAAACAATATAAATGGGTTGCAGCGCTTTTAACCTGTTGTGGCATCTTCTTTCATGCGCATTTTACCGCGTTTATCTTTCCAATTATGCTTGTGCTTTTATGTCTTGTGACAAGTGATCGATTGCGGCTCTTTAAATTATTTATATTGGCTCTGCCGTTTTATCTGATTTGGTTTGTACCAACAGTTATTTTCTATTTTCAGAATCTTGGTTCACAGAACAGCTTGGTGCAGGATTTCTTTAACTTCTATTTTGTTGGTGTACATTTGCAATTTGTATTGCATCGTCTGCCAGATGTATTGATTCAGTTTAGAATGTTACTCTCCTTGCAAACTGTTGTTGCAAGTTATGTGTTTGTACTGCTTATTGGAGTAGCAAGTTTTTTCGTCAAAGACAAACTAATTCCCAAAATCATTTTTGCGTGGATTATCGCAACACTTACGATCTTTGGTGTGTACGGAGGCCCGATCTCTGATTATTATTTCTTCTTTATGTTGCCGGCTGTCTATTATTCACTGCTTATTATCTTTCAAGCGGTTTCTCGATTCAATAAATATCTGGCGATTACGATACTTATACTTTTCTTAGGTTATTATTGTTTTGTAAATATTCAGCAAGGATACTCTACTGGTGATGACAAAGGTCTTGCATATCAAAAGGCTGTGATGCAAAGAGACGCTAGTGTGTCCCGCTACCGTCCGTATAATGAAGGAGATATCCAGTCATACCTTTATGCCTTGTACACCAACACCCTCTTTCGTTAATGCCTCATGTTTCTGATATACTTTTATGTAAGATATGAAAAATAACATTCTCATTTTAGCACTTATCGTTTTTTTGTTTCTCTTTCTTCGTTTTGTGAATCTTTCGGAAGCGATTAATTTCGGGTCAGACGCTGGTCGGGACTTCTTGGCTGTATGGAATATCGTTGAGACTCAACATCCAACACTTATCGGTCCTCCTTCTCAATACACAATTGAAGGACGTGAATTCTTTTTTGGTCCAGCATCGTATTATGTGATTCTGCCGGCACTGCTCATTGGTAATTGGGAACCTTTAGTTGTCTCTTACTTTTTAATTTTGCTCAATTTAGTAGCTTTACTTGTAAGTTTATTGCTAATAAATAATGCTATGAAACAAAAACTAGTAGTTGTATTGTTTGGGCTTTTTTGTACGATTACTCCAGAAATGATTACGTATGCTCAGTCCTATTGGAATCCTTATTTAATGCTTCCGATTTCGACGCTTCTTGTAGGGTTACTGGTTGGGGCAAAGAAGTTTCGGTCAGGTATGTTTTTTATCACTATTGGTGCTTTGTTTGGATTAGGCTTGCAGTTTCATTACTCTTTTATATTTGCAATCATTGTTTCCCTTGTATGGTTGATAGTAATCAGAAGATTATCACTGCATGCAGCAATATCTATTACTGGAGGATTCGTTGTTGGGTTTTTACCTGTTCTCCTCTTTGAGTTACGTAACAATTTTTATAATCTCAACACATTGATATTAGTCATCACTGATATGAAAGCAATACAAAATAGTAATGGTTTTCCAACATATTATCTTATTTCTTTGTTACCTTTTATTTTTTTCTTATTTGCATGCCTTTTGGTACAGGTCAGAACGCGAAGTAATATTCTTTTCTTTTTTTGCTTATCATTGTTTGTTCTTTTGGTAGCCTATGGATGGATGAATTTTCCTTCGCCGCAAATACGTTACCCTCTCTTAAAACAAATGGTGAGTATTATCCAGAAAGATAAGCCAGCTAATTTTAATATCGTCGATCAAGCGACGCGAGATAATCGAGCTTCTGCACTCCGATATTTATTGACGGTCAAAGGGCTTGAAGCAAAAGGTGCTACAGACTATGCCTCTCCCACGACACTGTATATTTATAGTAAACGGCCGCTTACTGAGTTATTAAAAAATCCTGTTTGGGAAATTAAATCATTCTTGCCCTTCAAAGACGTGAAGGTTTGGGAATTGGAGGATAATTTCTTTCTTTACAG
>JAHFKF010000104.1 GCA_023245475.1 Candidatus Levyibacteriota bacterium | reverse complement strand
CACTTCTAAAGGTGCTCCCCCAACGCTTATTAAACAATAGGATTGTGACCAGAATTGCTCTTTCCATAGTCTTTTTTTCACATCAGGAAATTCCTGCTTTAGCCTCCTACTACTTGCTGATGGGTGCGGATCTTTTAGAACAACGGCTATGTTAATGAAGATGGAAGAGATAAGGAACAGAAGAGTATAAATTTTGGGGCGAACTCTGGTATGTATAAGTTTGACAAAATCATATGTGCCAAAGGAGCCCCAAATGCAAGTAGCAATAATAGCAAAAGAAGAACCGTTTTTCAGTGCTGAAAAGAAATTTAATGAAATGATAGCAAAGTTGTCGAGTAGTGAAATGAAGGGCAAAGAGCATGGAGAGGTAGAGTCATATGTGAAAATAGAAGGGTTTGAATTGTTGCGTAGAATGATGCAATCACACCTCGATATACGCTCACAAGAGGAGCAAAGGGCAGAGGTGATAGATGCCAATGTAATAAAAATGACCAGAGTAAGACAAACAGAGCGTTGTTTAGAAACATTGTTTGGGAAGGTAACAATAGAACGATTAGGATATAGCAAGAAGGCTATAATCAGCCTGCATCCGCTAGATGGGGAACTTAATCTTGCTAAAGACCTCTATTCGCATGGAATCAGGAGATTGGTAGGTCAACAAGCAAGCAAAGAATCTTTTGATGAGGTAGTAAAATCTATCACAGAGGTAAGTGGGGCACAATTAGCAAAACGGCAAGTGGAAGAACTTGCTCAACGCGCAGCAACAGATTTTAATGAGTTTTATGAAACTAAAAGTGTACAAACCCAAGAACAAGTAGCGCAAACAGCTTCATTGCTGGTACTACAAACTGATGCCAAAGCAATAGTGATGCGAAAAGAAGATTTACGGGAGGCAACTCGCAAAGCTGCTCAAAAACGGACACAAAAAATGAGCAAGAGGTTAAGTCCAGGGGAAAAGGCAAATGCAAAACGAATGGCTCAAGTAGCGAGTGTTTACACCATAGAGCCTTATCCAAGAACTCCACAACAGATAGTAAATCTTCTACAACCATTGACAGAAGTAGAAAGCAAAAGACCAAAACCGCAAGAAAAGCGAGTGTGGGCAAGTGTCCAACAATCAGCCAAAGAGGTAATAGGCCAAGTATTTGAGGAAGGATTAAGGCGTGACCCAGAAAAGAAAAAAACTTGGGTAGCAGTAGTAGATGGCAATAAGCCTCAATTAGAAAGCCTCAAGGTATTTGCCCTACATTATGGAGTTGCTTTGACGATAGTACTGGATTTGATACACGTAATAGAGTACCTATGGCGTGCTGCTTATGTCTTTAATGATAGAGAATCTTCTGCTGCACAGCAGTGGGTTAGTGAGCGCCTTACGGAAATATTGCTTGGACACAGTTCTTTAGTGGCTGGCGGGATTGCTCGTAGTGCAACTTTAAGAGGTCTTGAAGCACAGCAGCGAAAGGCAGCCGATGATTGTGTTGATTATTTGCTCAACTATGCCCCATACCTGCGTTATGACCAATATTTGGCTCAAGGCTTACCTATTGCCAGTGGTGTTATTGAGGGTGCTTGTCGCTATCTGGTAAAAGATCGTATGGATATAACAGGGGCACGTTGGGGGTTAAAGGGCGCTGAGTCTGTTCTTAAACTTAGAGCATTACGTGCTGGTGGCGACTTTGACCAATACTGGCTATTTCACTTGAAAAAGGAACTTCAACGCAATCACAAAAGCAAATATGCTGATGGTCACTTACCTGTCCAACCTGTTCCTGTAGTTCATTTTCAGTTGGTAAAATGAGGATTAGCGTTGTTCTAATAGAGCCGCACCCAAATTGAAGAACCAACTGCTGAACAAATATACCAAATTGGGACATTATCATACATAACCCAACATCTTTATCTAGCTGATGGTAGTATTAAAGTTGAAGTTGAAGGTAAAGAACGTGCTAAGGTTATGAGTATGAAAATAACAGATAATTATTGGCAAACTACAATTGAACCTTTTAACCAAGACGCTACTTTTGAGAATGATATGAATGAATTTATTGAACAGCTTACATCTCTTGTAAATGTTTATATTCAATATAGTAAAGGTTATGCTGACATTCTTTATGAGGATTTGAAGATTGATGATTTATCTAGGCGTATTGACTCTATTACAAGCCGTCTGGTAATGATAAGTTATAAGGATAAACAGAATGTATTGGAGATTTTTCCTTTACGAAATCGCATTCAAAAACTTATAGAAATCCTTGAGGCAGAAAACAACAGAATCAAAAGGTAATTTATGTTTGCCGCCGAACAAACGTTGCAGCGGACTCGGAAAGTCGGCTCGTTAACACTCGCCGAACTTTCCTCGCCGCTGAACTTGGCGTTCGACGGCAATAAAGCAATAGGCGCGACAATATAGAGGTAAAAATAATGATAGAAAAATATAGTTTCTCGAAAGCAGGGAATAACCACGAGAATGAAGACGTAATGTGTATAAAGGAATATAGGGAAGCAATAGTAGGTGCTTTAGCAGATGGACAGGGAGGACAATTTGGAGGAGGACAAGCAGCAAAAATAGCAGTAGAAAAAAGCGTGGAAATAGCTGTGCAGTATTCTATGGAACAGCTTACTAAAAGACGGACTTGGGAAACTATAATAAATCTAGCTGATGAAGCTGTAAGTAAAGATAAGGAAGCAGGATATACAACATTAGTAAGTTTATGTGTAATAGACAATTGGGTTTATGGTGCATCAGTGGGAGATAGTGCTGCTTTTGCTCTTTCTTCAGGCAAGAAAATTTTACTCACAGAAAACCAACGTAAAAATCCTCCTGTTGGTTCTTCAGGGGCTATGGGAGAGTTCTTTTCTTTCAAACTTATCAAACCTTGGAAACTTTTAATTATGTCTGATGGTGTTTGGAAATATCTTGGTTGGGACTGCATTTTTAATACTTCTTCATCTTTTAATGGTCAGTTTATTATTGATACTTTGTTTTCTTCTCTTATGGATTTTCAACGTGGTTATTTGCCTGATGATTTTTCTATTGTTTTGTTGCAAGACTTACTTTAGCTTTATATGCCGTCGAACAAACGTTGCAGCGGACTCGGAAAGTCGGCTCGCTAACGCTCGCCGGCTTTCCTCGCCGCTGAACTTGGCGTTCGGCGCGCAAAATGTCATAGTTTGATATAAAAGGTTGATAAAGAAAAGAGAAATGTTGATAATAAAGCCTATGAATAGAATAACAGCGGAAGAAATGAAACAAAATTTAGATGTATGGTTGCAGAAAGTAGAACTAGGGGAAGAATTGCAAGTTATAGTAGATGGAAAAGTAATGATAGAATTAAAACCTGTTAACAAGCTTGGGGAAAAACAACGGCCATATGGGCTGTGTAAAGGGGAATTTGTTGTACCTAAAGATTTTGATGAGCCTTTACCACAAGATATCTTAGCTGATTTTGAATAGATGAAAATACTTTTAGATACACATATTTTTCTTTATTACATCAGTGCTGATAAGCGTTTGCCTGATTCATTGCGTGATACTATCCAAGA
>JAHFKF010000103.1 GCA_023245475.1 Candidatus Levyibacteriota bacterium | reverse complement strand
GTTTTTAATGCTATGACCCTAGAATGGTCAAATGGTCAGGTTGAGGGTTTGCGACGCGAGGTTGCGTATATATTTGTTATGAAAGGAAACAATCATAACCCAATGTTCTACCATTGGTATCCTAACAAGACATGCGGAAAGAATAATCTTTCGGTATGAAGCTCTTGTAACAATGTAGCCCTACTCTTTTGAGTAATCATTAAACTGTGAAGCGAAATGATGACTGCAAGCACCAATGTGGTCGGGAGCTAGGATTGGATGGTATGGTTAAGATATCTGAATGGTCGATAATCATCGTCACCTGTAAACAGCTAAAGGTGCTGAAAAGCTGTGGCCAAAATGGCAAGTGGTAAGGGCAAGAAGTTACCTTCTCTTCTTGCGTAGACAATAAAATCCACCGGTGAATAGACCAAACCTAACCCATCTTTGGTATGTACGCAGAACGCGGTAAGCCCGTAATTCTTCCCTATGGGAAAGTGAATCGTAAGATGAGCCGACGGAATTGCGGGTAAATCATCAAGGAAAAAGCGAAAGCTGTTCTGTAATGGAACAGATAGGAGTTGAGTTAAGCAACATTACTCCACGCGAAAGCGGGCTGACTTCCGAAGTGGTGTCTGATCACAAGAAACTTGAAGGTAACGTAATAAACAGGAGTTCGTAGATTGGAGGTAGCAATGACTACTGGCGCGAGCCTGCATAACTCAATAGACTGGCACTCCATTAATTGGAAAGAGGCCTATGAGAATGTGCGTCGTCTTCAAAGTCGTATTGTGAAGGCTTTGCAGGAAGGAAAGAAGCGCAAAGTGAGAGCTTTGCAAATAATTCTAACCCGATCGTTTAGCGGCAAAGCAATGGCCGTTAGACGAATAACTGAAAATCAAGGTAAAAATACGCCTGGAATAGACAACGAAGTCTGGAACAGCCCAGAAAAGAAAACACAAGCTATTATTAACCTACAACACTCAGGATACCACCCTAAGCCATTAAAGCGGATCTATATACCTAAAAGTGATAAGCGACTTAGACCTTTATCTATTCCTGCCATGAAGGATCGAGCATTTCAAGCATTATACTTGTTAGCACTTGACCCAATTGCAGAAATGAAAGCGGATCTGAACTCTTATGGATTTCGCAAAGAGCGTTCAGTAGCAGATGCCATTGAACAATGCTTTATTGAGCTATCTAGAAAGAGGTCGTCACAATATATCCTTAAAATAGATATTAAATCTTGCTTTGATAAAATTTCTCATCAGTGGATTTTATCTAATATTCCAATGGATAAAACCATTCTGAGAAAATGGTTAAAGGCTGGATATATCTACAAAGAAGTTTGGAATGAAACTGAAGCTGGTACGCCACAAGGAGCAACAATCTCGCCAGTAATAATGAATCTAACCCTCGATGGGTTGGAAAAAGAACTGATGAGAAAATTCTCACCAACAAACCGCAAGCAAAACCAGAATCAAGTTCATTTTGTACGGTTTGCCGATGATATGATTGTGACAGGAAAAAGTAAGAAACTCCTAGAGCAAGAAGTCAAACCTCTAATAGAGGAATTTCTCAAACAGAGAGGACTAGAACTCTCACAAGAGAAAACGAAAATTGTACATATTTCAGACGGATTTGATTTTCTTGGTAAGAATATTCGCAAGTACGGCAGCAAGCTATTAATTAAGCCTGCTACTAAAAATGTGAAATCAATTCTTGTCAAGATTCGCCAAACTGTCAAAAAGAATTTGAGTACATCAATGGAAATATTAATAAGCAAGTTAAATCTTCTAATAAAAGGATGGGCTAATTACTATAAACATGATGTAAGCAAAGAAATCTTTGCCAGGGTTGATCATGAGATATTTCAGAGTTTGTGGAAATGGGCAAGAAGAAGGCATCCCAAAAAGAGTTCTGAATGGATTAAGGATAAATATTTCAAATCCACAGGAAATCGTAATTGGGTATTTCAAACAACCATCAAAGATAAAGACGGAGAGCCAAAAACTATCCGTCTTATCAAGGCAGCAGATGTGGCAATAAAAAGACATATCAAGATCAAAGCCGAAGCTAATCCTTATGATCCAGATTGGGAAGTCTACTTTGAGAAACGAATAGGATTGAAAATGTTAGACAACCTAAAGGAGAAGAAAAGATTGTATAGGCTTTGGTACGGCCAAGATGGAATTTGCCCAATTTGCTCTCAAAAGATCACTAAAGAGACTGGTTGGAACATTCACCATATCAAACGTAGAACGGATGGGGGGAAAAATACAATGGATAACCTTGTGCTTCTACATCCCAATTGTCATATACAGGCACATAACCAAGATTGGACGGTTACAAAGCCGCGTCCTGTCAAAAGGGCGTTACCAGAGGCTTGAGCGGCGTAATGGGAAACTATTATGCGCCGTTCTTAGGGGACAAAGGGACGGCAACGTCCCTGAGTTACCCGGAAATAATAATAGGATTAAAATGCTTAAGCGCCAAATGTATGGTAGGGCTAAGTTTGATTTATTGCGAGCTAGAGTTTTATCTCCTACTTAATTATTACTGTTTTGATACTTTGCAAATCATTGGATAATATTTTTGAGTTCATTAATTATTTTGGCTCTTTTCTAGGAGTTTGTTCCCAATCTAATATTTTTGCTGCTTTTTGCTGTTTTTTAATGATACTTCTTTATTGGCTAGTAAAATTTCCCTATCTTTGATTCCCTGATTTTTCTTGTGCCTTTTTTCAGCGAGATTACGGGAGAACCCAGAAACTGATCCACTAACGAGCGTGAAGAATTGATCCACCCAACCACAAAACAGTCAAAAAAGAAGACTGAAAGAGTGGAAAGAATAACCCTCAAATGCGAGTTAATATCTTCCATAGAAAAAATGGAAGGGAGCCGCATGATAAAATTGGAGGATTGGATGGACATCAAAATGTTGCATAAAGAAGGACACTCAATAAGAGCAATAGCCTTGATGAGTGGATTAAGCCGTAATACAGTAAGAAGAATAGCCCTAGAAAAAATGCCTAAAGAATTTAAGAGAGTAAAAAGAGGTTCAAAACTAGATGAATACAAAGGATATATAGAAAAAAGATACAAAGAAAGCGGGATCTCAGCAATAAGAATAAAGCAAGAAATAGAAAGGATGGGATACAAGGGGTCAGTAACAATACTAAGGAGGTATATACAAAGCTTAGGAAGGCAAGAAATAGCCTACAAAAAAATGACAGTAAGATATGAAACGCCGCCAGGACAGCAAGCGCAAGCAGATTGGGCATATGCAGGACGGTTTCATGATAAAGAAGGAAAAGTAGTAAGTATCTACATATTTGTAATAGTACTAAGTTATTCAAAATATATGTACACAGAATTTACAACCAGCATGAAAACAGAGCAATTAATAGAGTGTCATCTAAAGCAATACCTTCGCCAAAAAGGTGTAGATGACAGAGAGAGGTTTCTTTAGTAGATTTGGTGTGTCATAACATCATCAACTAAAAGGAAACCCTGTTTTGCTTCAAGTGAAAATGGACAGAAGGGTAGCTGGCATGGACAATAACAACTTAAAGAAAGGAAACTAA
>JAHFKF010000040.1 GCA_023245475.1 Candidatus Levyibacteriota bacterium | reverse complement strand
TAAAAAAGGACTAGTAAAGCGCGACGTCGTACGGATTGTGACGCCGGGAACAGTCATGGATGAAAAAGCCCTTGAACAAAAAGAAAACAATTACATAATAAGCCTCGCAATTGAAAAAGATACCGTTGGTATGACAGTTGCTGATATCTCAACAGGCTACTTTTCAATAATGCAGACAACGACAAAACACTACACACAAACACTGATTGACGAGCTTGCTCGCATTCATCCAGCTGAGTGTATCTTGCCAGAAGAACTCTATAACAATGCCGAAGTTCTAGGAATATTAAAGAAAGAAAGAGATATGAATATCTTTCCGTATGCATTATGGAAACGGTTTGCTGATGATGCAAAGCAAGTACTTACTTCTCATTTTAAGGTTGCAACACTTGCTGGCTTTGGGGTGCATGACAAACCAGTGGCTCTCAAAACTGCGGCTGCACTGCTTGGATATTTGCAAGAAACGCAAAAAGGAACCGTTGATCATATTCGTAAAATCACAAGTCTTCCCACTGGTGAATGCTTACTCCTTGATCGTTCAACAATGATCAATCTGGAACTCTTTGCAACACTCAGGGATCATGAAACCAAAGGCAGCCTACTGTCTGTCCTTGATACAACTGTTACTGCCATGGGGGGAAGACTTCTTAAGCAGTGGCTGAGAAAACCACTTGCAACGGCTCCCGCAATTACGCTTCGTCATGATGCTGTTGCTGAACTCGTTACCAATGCTTCCGTGAGAACCACGCTGTCTGAGCAAATAGAAAATGTTAATGATATTGAACGACTTATTTCCCGTCTTGCTGTCGGTCTTGGCAATGGCCGAGACATCATCAATCTTACCAGTTCCCTAAAAACCATCTTGGAAGTAAAAAAGCTACTAAGCAAACTCACATCGCCCCTCTTTCAAGAGATAGAGCATATGATAAGTAGCGAGTTGCACGATACTATCGTCTACGTCCAAAAGCATATTGTCCCTGAGCCGCCGATTAGTATTCGTGAAGGGCATATGATTCAACAAGGAGTACATCAGGAGTTGGATCGTTTACGCAAAATCGTTGCTGGCAGTCGTGATTGGATTATTGAACTTGAAAAGAAAGAAAGAGAAAAGACAGGAATCGCTTCACTTAAAGTACGATTCAATCAAGTGTTTGGATTTTATATTGAAGTCAGCAAATCCAATCTTGCCCTCGTTCCAGCAGTTTATATGCGCAAACAAACCCTTGTGAATGCCGAACGTTTTATTACCCCAGAACTGAAAGAACAAGAAGAAATTATCTTAACAGCAGAAGAACGAATCAATGATCTTGAATACACACTCTTTCAAGAAGTACTGCAACACGTACTCAGCAAAGTAGCTATCTTGCAAGACGCAGCTGAAAGCATTGCAACCCTTGACTGTCTGGTAAGCTTTGCTCATAACGCTGAGAAAAATAATTACGTCCGCCCAACACTTCTCACAACGGGTGAGATAAAAATTACAAATGGTCGGCATCCAGTGGTTGAGCAGTTGTTGGAGAACACACAATTTGTGCCCAATGGAGTAACGCTTGATGATAAGAGCCAACTCCTCATCATTACAGGTCCCAACATGGCTGGGAAATCTGTATTCATTCGGCAAGTCGCACTCATTGTGCTGCTTAATCAAATTGGCAGTTTCGTGCCAGCCGAACAAGCATCACTTAGTATCGTTGATCATATCTTTGTCAGATCAGGAGCTTCGGACGTGATAACCTCAGGACTTTCAACATTTATGGTTGAGATGGTTGAAACAGCACACATCCTTCATCATGCAACGGATAAAAGTCTTATCATCATGGATGAGATTGGTCGCGGCACAAGCACCTATGATGGCATCAGCATTGCATGGTCGGTTGCTGAATATTTGGTTAGTCAACAAAAGAATCCTAAAACCCTCTTTGCCACGCATTATCACGAACTCCAAGTCCTTGAAGAGCGCTATCCTACACAAATCAGAAACTTTCATATGAGTATCGTCTCAGAAAAAGAGCAACCAATTTTTCTCCATACCTTGGCACCTGGTGGGGCTTCCCATAGTTTTGGTGTTGCTGTTGCCAAATTAGCAGGCATTCCAGACTCGGTAATTGGACGAGCAAAGGAGTTACTTCAAGAATTAGAACAACGCAATCAGTCATCGGATGGAGAACACTCCAAGAGTGTTTCTGGGGATTCTGGAGTCGTCGTACCTCCTCCCCAGAATGACAAACTTAGTAACTTCATCAACACAGAGTTTGATCAAATAGACATTTCAACTATGACTCCGCTTGAAGCACTCAATACACTCGCCAAGTTAAAAGAGAATCTGAAAAAGCTTGCGTGACATATTAGCTTATAGTATAATCCTGCCATGAACGAACGTCCCTCAACTGGAGTAGATTATATCTGGAAGGATAATGAGACAGGAGAAGTTTTTAAACGCAAATCTCCACGAGCTCTTGAAGTTCCCGTAATGATTTTTGACCGCAGTGCCACGACTGTTGATTGGCAAGAGTTACGAGCGTTGAGACATAAATATGGCATTGTTGGTTCTGAATTTGGCAAATTTGGTATCTCTGAACCGTTGCTGTCGAGAACAGAACGTGGCAAAAGCACTCCGACGCTTGAAAAGTATAAAAATTTTCATCTCGCTCTAGTGAAATATCCCTATGAGCCATTTACCATGAAAGTACGCACTTCCTTACGAGCAATGCTGGATGTCTCAAACCCTGCCCATTTGCGCATGTTTGACGAAGTTTCCCATCAGGAATCAGTATTTGAAGCGAAGCGTTGGATTGCAACTCTGGCACCACTTACTCTCGGAGATAGTATCAGACAATTAGTATTAGCAGACGCACGAAAACAAGTTGACTTTTTAACAGACGTAGATAGCCCGAGTATGAGTACAACTACGCTTTCTGAAATAATCAAAGACGTACACATAGCCACTCAATTTAGTTTAAATAGTATCTTAAATGCATCTCTGCTGAATTCTTTTGATAACGATAATCACGTTATGCAATTAGTACGATTAAAAACAATAGATACAATACCAATGGACAAAGATAAATTAGAAACAAATACCTATGGAACACTTTTTAAATACGCACGAGTTGCCATGGGATATAGTCAACCTCTGTTTGCAAAAACGTTAGGTATTCCTCTATCTTTACCCACCAAGATAGAAACATCTAACAGACATACATTACCAGATGAAAATCAACAAAGACTTAATGCATTGCTTGGTATAAACGAGAATGATGCCCTTTATCACGTATGGGAACAAAAAAGGGCTGGACATGCTCTTGTTATTTCAGATGATAAGTTTAAGGAGATTAGACAAGGCAAATTGTTTTTTAGTAAACCAGAAGATTTTGTAGACCCTGCAAGAATACCACCTGAGGATAACCTGTTGCTTACTAAATTACGTGATGGGCAAAATACAATAACTCAACTAGTAGAAGCATGGCGAAAAAAATATCTTATTTCTCAGACAGCATTCGCACAAAGAGCAAATGTTGGTCGTACTACCTTAATTGACATGGAGAAAGGTAGAATCAATCCAGAAGATCGTAATATGGTTAAAATTCTAGGAGCGTGTGGTTATGACATCCACCATCCAATCACCCAACATGTGCTCGCAAAGACCTCACGGTAAAGTTACTCTTCTTTTCTTACTTATTTCTCAAATTTGGCTAGTATAATGAGTAGAATGCTGACAATAGCGGTTGGTTCAACGAATCAAACAAAAATCCTTCCGGTGGAAGAGGTGTTTGCTCACCACTTCGGAGAAGTCAAAGTTGTTGGCGTAGCCGTAAAGTCAGGGGTCAGTGAACAACCAATGACTGATGATGAGATGTACCAAGGAGCTCTGACTCGAGCAAAAAAAGCATTGCACGCAGTCAAAGGAGCAAGCTATGGCGTCGGCATCGAAGGTGGACTGCATAAACATTCGTATGGTTGGTTTGAAAAATCCACCATTGTCATTATCGACAAAAAAGGAGATATCGGTGTTGGCACTTCAGGAGGACTTGTCTTGCCTAAGAAAGTAATGAAGCATATTCATGCGGGCAAAACGCTTGAACAGGCAATTGATCTTCTCTTTGGCACACACAAGATTGGTCGCGGCATTGGTATGTTTGGCATCTTCACCAAAGGAATTGTAACCCGAGCAGAGGGAGTCAAACACGGCGTTGCCTTTGCCATTGCAAGGTTTCTCCACAAAGAAATATACAGTTAGCTGTCATCCTGGAGGGCTTTAGCCCGATAGGATCTTTTATATAAGAGTCTATCTCTACGTTACACTTCGCTCCAGAATGACAATAACATATACCTTCTCTTGAAAAGCTAATGTGTTATAGAAGCTAAGTCTAATCTTTCTGCTATTATATAAGAAGATGAAACAGTATTATGTTTATATTTTAACGACGTCTTCCCACTCAGTTTTATATGTTGGTGTTACAAGCAATTTAATTAAAAGGATCTCTGAACATAAAAATAAACTAGTAAAAGGTTTTACTGAAAAATATAATGTTCATAAATTAGTTTACTATGAAATACTTAATGATCCTGAAAACGCAATTATAAGAGAAAAATCAATTAAAAATTTGCTGAGGCTCAAAAAATTTGAATTAATAAAAACTAAAAATCCCCACCTTGAAGAATTAGTAATAATATGAGATCCTATCGTGGTCGTCGCCACTCCAGGATGACATGGTTCTATGAAAACAATTAATCTCTTACCTACAAAACTCATTTCCAAAATTGCTGCGGGGGAAGTCATTGAACGCCCTGCTTACGCCGTCAAAGAACTTGTTGAAAATGGAATTGATTCAGGAGCAAATCACATCACCATCCACATTCAGGAAGCAGGCCTCAAGCAAATTACCGTCATCGATAACGGCTCTGGCATGGGTCGCGAAGATCTTGAAGAAAGCATCAAGCTGCATACAACCAGTAAATTAACAACCGATGATGAACTTGCGCGTATTCCCACGCTTGGCTTTCGAGGAGAAGCCTTAGCAAGCATTGCAGCGATTAGTCATCTAGTGTTACAAAGTCGGACAAAAGAACAAACTTCAGGAACCAGTATTCAATTAACTGATGGAAAGATTGAAAAGATAACTCCTATCGGCATGCCAGTGGGTACCAAAATTGTTGTTTCAAATCTTTTTCACTCCGTCCCTGGACGCAAGAAGTTTCTCAAAAGCACTCGCACGGAAACCAGACATATCATTGATGTCATAACAGACATTGCCCTCGCCCATCCTGAGATTCATTTTATACTCATCCACAATAGAAAAACAATTCTTGATTTACCAAAAACAGAACATAGTATAGAACGGATTGCAAAACTGTTAGGTAAAACGATTTATGAGGGATTATTGCCAGTGTCTTTGCAAACAAGCTATGTCACACTGTCTGGCTTTGTCACAAAACCGCAAATAACAACTCCTGCACAGAAGTACCATCTTTTTATCAATGGACGAGTCATCAGTAGTCCCCTGATTGCTCATGCCGTCAAAGAAGCTTTTGGAACACTCATTGATCCAAAATCTCACCCTGTCTTTATTCTTTCCGTCGTTCTCCCTTATGATCTTATTGACGTCAACGTCCATCCTCGCAAAGAAACTGTCAGGTTTGTTGACAACCAATTGTTGTATGATACGACCTTCAAAGCAATTACCGAAACTCTCATGGGAGGCAATCTCTTGTACTATGCTGACAATCTTGCAGCATTGACGCTCGGAGATAAATCATGGAGAACAGGCAAAACAAAATCAGTTGCGGGACGCCTCCTGAAGGAAAACCAAGTGCCTTGGGACATCAGGCCACTGCCTGAACTGTCAGGGACTGAAATCGCACAATTTCATAACGTGTATCTCTTCACCCAAACAAAGTATGGCATTGCCATCGTTGACCAGCACGCCGCACATGAACGCATTTTGTATGAACAATTCAAAGAAGGCTTTACTACTGAAAAGACAGAACAAGGTCAGTATCATCTTGCAACGCCACTTGGATTTGATGTGACGTTGTCAGAAGCAGAACTATTACAACAACATAGAGACCTATTTATCAAACTCGGTTTTGAGATAGAACATTTTAAAGATAACAATTTTTTACTCCATGCTGTTCCGTTGGTGTTTCAAGATCGAAATCCTCTACAAATCATCAGGGAATTACTCAAAGATCTCCACGAAGAAAAAAATATTAAAGCAATTGATAGCGTTACCAGTAAGATGCTAGCATATCTTGCCTGTCGCGCGGCAGTAAAAGCAGGAGAACATCTCACAAAGAAGCAATGCAAAGATCTTATTAAGAAACTGGAAAGGACACCAAACAATACAAACTGTCCACATGGCAGACCAACAAAAGTAATTATTGAGTTAGATAAAATTGATAGGATGTTTAAGAGAAGATAACTTTAGGATGGAGGATTTTGGGCTAATTCATCAAGTAAGATAGTAAGATACGAGGTTTCACCTTCTGTTGCAAGTTTACTAATGTCTTCTCCGACACCCAGTTCTTGTCCATATTTATAAGTTGCAACCTCCAAAGGCTTATCATTGTACAAGCAAAAAACCTGCTCACGAACGCTATCTGTATTATCCGGATTTTGGGAATTAACACGATTTTCTATATAGACAGATCTCATTTTCTTGTCTCTATAGACAGCTATCGTTACATATTTTTTTTGAACTGCTGCTGTAACTTCGCCTTTGGGTGTAGGTACTTGATGCCGCAGGATAGTATCTATGTGGCTCGTAATTGTTGACCGTGCGGAAAGTTCAGTTTGAATTTTTTCATTTGAAAGAGATTCTAAGATACCAAAAAGATGGTTTGTCTGTTCACTATCTGCGTCTTTAAGCGGCGATACTGTCTTTGGGAATCCCTGGTCTCCTAAACTTAGCGTATGATTTAGCGGCATACCTGATAAAGAAGTGTAATTTTCAGATAGGATTTGCTGTACACGCCCATTTCTGTATATATACCCAGAAATAGATACGTTAATATCATCTCCAGCATGTCCCATACTAAGAAAAACTGTTTTATCTCCCGCTGCAAGTCGAATATCTTTTCCGACTGATTCTTTCGGTATATATTCCTCGGCCGCAATGAAAATCCTATTCACTTCCTTTTCAAGTTGTTCTCGAATAGGATCATTCTCCTTATTATTTTCATTTGTACTCTCAGAACGTTTTAATTGATCACTATCTTGAATAGTCCGTAAGACTTTTAATACTTTCTGTGCTTCTTCTTCGGTAGGGATTCTATATTTGTCTTTATCAGGTCGACCGGAACTATCTTGACGTTGGTTATAATATTCACCTATCTCACTCGCTACATACAAATCCGTTGCATACCGATCGATACGTAATATTGGGGGTGAGGATCGCCTCGTATCCAAACGCATCGCTGTTATTGTCGTTTGATCTTCGATATCCTCGTCAGTCAACACAGTCACTTTTTTACGAACTGTTATATACATCTCTCTACCTACGTTCATCCCATCTCTATGACCGCGACGCCACGGAGCAACGGGGTAGTTCATAATCTGTAGGGTCGTGTTTTCTTCGGGATCTCCTACAGGAAACGTTTTTGAGATTCGTTTTCCAATAAGATCCTTGGTAACCTGAGCAAACGCATCGACAGTGCCTTGTTGTACAGGGATTTCTTTAGGTATGCCTTCTGGTCTTCCTTCACGCATGAAAGAATTATACCACGCCTAGACAACTTTGAGCCAAGGCTTGCCCTCTCTTTGAGCGGAGTCTGTAGCAATGATGAACTGAGCTTTCTCTTGAAACTCTTTGATATTCTTTGCTCCTGCATACGTCATCGCACTGCGCAGTCCTCCCATCAGACGCTTGACGATCTGAGCAACCGGACCTTTTGCTGGAACTTCAACACTCACACCTTCTGCTGCACGAAACTCGTTGGTCACAATGCCTTGATCTTGCATATATGCGCTAGAAGCTTGCCCTCGTACGACCTTCATTCCTGATTGATTGTATTCCCCGGGTGTTTCATCGCATCCTGCAAAGAGACTGCCAATCATTACCGCTGTTGCTCCCGCCGCAATTGCTTTGGCAACGTCTCCTGGTTGCTTAATGCCTCCATCAGCAATCACAGGAAGTCCAGAAGCAGTCACTTCAAAAATTGCTGACAATTGTGGAAAACCATTGCCAGCAACAATTCGTGTAGTACACATGCCTCCAGGTCCAACGCCAACTTTGGCAACGTCAATCTTGTGTTGTTTGTACGACTCTGCCTCAACAAGTGTCACAATATTCCCAGCCGATACCGTAACTTTCTTGTACTTCTTTTTGATTTCCAAAGCGAGTTCTTGCGCTGCAAGCGATCCACCGTGAGCGACATCAATAACCAGAAGCTCGGCTCCATTACTAATCAATTGCTTTGCTTCTTCCATACCATTTTTGAGACCAACTGCGTACAAGCAGGGAATATTATCAGTCGAAAAGCTTTTACAAAGAGCAACTCGTGCGTCTAAATCTCCTCGTGGCAAACTTCCCATTGCACCAAGCTTTGCAAGTTCCCGAATCATTGCTTCACCCGAGATAGTATCCATCGGTGCTGCGATGATGGGCTTGGTCAAGGTGTATGGTCCAACCTTGACAGAGACTTCGACCTCTGATCGCGAAGCAATGCTGGAATTTTGGGGAACGAGGTACACATCATCGTACGTCAACGAGCTAGGATATATATTGGTGAGGTCTGGCCAAGTTTCTGTTTTACCAAGTGCTTTATAAAATAGTTTACTCATGAGAAAAGCTAAGTAAACCAAAAAAACAAGCAAGAGTCAAGGGCATGTACTGGCAGACCACATCGGTAACACTTTAAAGAAGTTTACCGTTTATTGACAAACTCTTGACGGGACATGATATACTAGTATTACAAAGACCCTGACTTCGAATTGTCGCCGTATGGTGTGCGTTCCAAACATTCGTTTGGATAGAAGCAGGGTCGTTTTATTTAAAAGGCCAAACGTCCTCTATCTTATTAGTTACTTTAAGTTCTTCTAAGTATTTTTTTGTTTTTCCACTACATGAATACGCAATTGCTCCGGCAACCATATCGGCTAATTGAATCAATGTATTTCTCTTCGAATCAACAAATTTTAAATCTGTAAAAATACTTTTGTGTTTATTATCTAACTGCTGGCTCAAATATATTCTTAATTCATCTCTTAGAGCTTTTTCACCACGACTATCAAAACGTAGTTTTGCTCTTTTTATTGTTTTGCCTTGCTTAAGAATTTGCATAACAATAAAATTATAAAAATTTTCCTTTTCTGTTCTTAATTTTTGACTATAGATAATTTCTTTGGTGACAGTTATCGCTCTTATCCGAAATTTAAACGGTTGTATTGCTTTGAAAAATGTATTCTTAAAGCGAGTATCAGTTTTACTAAATTTGAATTCAAAAAGATCAGAAACATTAAGTTTTCTTCGAGTCTCTTTTATTGCCAATGAGGCCTTTTCTGCTTCCAGCGTATCATCAAAAATAATCATAGCTATTACAAAAACGGATGAAGAGCCTTTCCCAATCTTGAAACCTGGATCTCCTGATTCATCAATAAAAACAAGCATAGCGTTCATTCTACGCTCAATAGTTAAGCCTGTCAACGTGAGCGTCAATTTGTAAAACAGCATGGTATAATACTTTCTTATGTCAACAGAATGGAAACAACCAAAGCACGAACAGCTAGACGAAGGACGAGGTATCCAGGTAGGAGGGGCAACTATAGGATTTAGTAGACCCAATCAAGACGCAGTTGTTGCACGAACTAACCAATATGGTGCATTTGCAGCAGCAATTGACGGCGTAAGTGACTCATATCATGGAGAACTAGCAGCAAACGTCGCAGCGAACACAATACAGTCAGTCCTGAGAAACTGTATTCCTCACAAGGAAAATCTTGTGGAATCACTTGTCAAAGCAAATAGAAATATTCTGAACCATCCTTTTGTCAAAAATGAAGAAGAGGCATCAGAAGCGATGATTACCCTTGCCGGAATTTATCAAAATTCCAAAGGATTTTTTGCAGACATCGTTCAAGCAGGAAATACGGTAGCTTATTTACTGCGTGCTGCCCCTAGACAACGAACAGAGCTCGTCAAAATTAGCTATGACCTTCTTGAACCAGATAGATTGGGTATGGGAATACTTGGCATAGATACTCTTCATCTTCCTATGCAACCAGGAGAACAGCTTATCTTAATGACCCAAGGTGCTTATAAACCGCTTTTACCACATGGCGAATTTTCTTCCAGTTCAGATACCCTCATTATGACCACATTACGCAACACCTCTCCGGCAAAAGCAGCTACTATCATTGCCAAGAGAGCACAAAGACTTGCATCACAATCTGGTCAATCAAGAGAGGATATAACCGTTGCTGTCCTTGCAATACCTGGACAACTTCAGGAGCCGGACATTGTTCCTGAGACAGGTGCAGATCTAAGACGAAGGGTAAAAGATCAACCTCTTAACCCATAAACGGTACATCTGCTATAATTTCATACTTATGGAAAATCAAAAGCAATTTGCCACTGGACGAGTTCCTATGGCAGAGGTGAACCGATTTGATCCACAAGCAATTGTTAAAGACATACTGACCCATTTACAAACCGGTACGTTAGCAAGTCACGTACCAGAAGGATATCGAAAATTTGTAGATCGACTTGCCATTGTGCATTACGAAAACGATGAGCCAGACACAAATGAATCTGATTTTAAGCAGGATATGTTACGGAATTGGCTCATCAAATATTATGCATTCCCCAAGATAGTACGGAGATTTGGCCTCATAAACGAAGTACAAGAGATAACGCCCAAGGATAATAATTCGGTTATCGCGTGTCTTACAAGCAATGCTTCATCTATAGTAGTAGGGCCAGGAGCATTCGCTGAACCAGGAGGAAAATTCTGGTATCAACGAATTAACCTGAGAGATAATGATGTTATGGAACCCACTGAGGGGCATGCCAAATTCCTCGAGAACCCTACTCGTGGAAAACCAGCAATAATACGTGATCAAGATGGAGACTTGCAGACGTCACCACTGATTACTCTTTTTACTGGACGTACTGTTGGCGATGTAACCGTCTGCATGAGTGGCCTTCAAGGAACATTGAAACTTCTTTCCGCACAAGTGAAGAGCATGCCATTTGGTACAATGAAATAATCATAGAGTATCTTTTGACTTTTCTAGAAAGACACTTTCTCTAGAGTGACTTTTGTGCTAGAATAGCTTCTTATGCCATTACCAAAAGAATCACAACAGCCTCCTACCCCAACGGAGATGACAAGGCGTTTAAAAAAAATGCTGGGTAAACAGAAATCAGTAGACCTTGTTATTGAACCAGAAGAACGTACAACTGTCTATATAGCACAAACAGGAATTGCTCCATTATTGGGAGAGGAAAGACGAGGATGGCGTATTGGAAGCAATCTAACTGTTGTTTGTGAGAAAACAGATTTTATTATGGATGGGGGGAAATTTGAAAACCTCAAAAGTGTCACAGAAAAGATTACTGCTAAGTATGAAACGCGTTTGTTTGGTAAACCAAATGTAACGCTAACTAAAGTAACAAACGATGGTAAACCTGTTAATAGCGCTACAGAAGATATAACGGCCGATATTGTTACCGTTCTTGACCAAGCTAAGCCCAAAAAACGTGTCGAGGATGACAGCAAAACTGCTAAAGAAGCCGATCCCCAAAGCATCTATGGTAGATTTGGGAAAGAGACACGAAGGATCTGTCAGGCATCGCAAGGGTACTTCAATAAGTTAGATGACATGGTTACGACATCTCTACAAAGTGACGGCATGATAGTCAACATCAAGAATAATACTAGTAATCGAGAAGCAATACAATTCTGGCTAACATTGCCTGAAAATGGTACCATGACCACTGCTGATACTATCGTAAAATACTATAAGCTTTTCCATGACCAACAACTACAGGAATCCACACGCCTAAACGGCAAAGACGCTAAACCTGTTGGCAACCTAGAAACAGACAGCGTGTTATCAATTTTGGAATCTATTTCAACC
>JAHFKF010000039.1 GCA_023245475.1 Candidatus Levyibacteriota bacterium | reverse complement strand
TAATCAATGGATTAACTTTTATCAATAATCCGATAGCAACTCCAGCAAGCGATACGTGAGACAGTGTATCTGCGATAAGTGAGTATCTTCGTAATACCAAAAAGATACCAATAATTGGTGCAATAATGGCAATGATTATGCCGGCTTCAAGGCCTCTCACAATAAAACTATAGTGAAAAAGTTCTAACATATTACTCTCCCTTCCCTTGATGTTGGTGTAAGATATATTTCAAATCTTTGCCATACATCTTTTCAAGCGTATCTTTATGCATAAGCTCTTTTGGTGTGCAATAGCAGACAAGGTTGCAATTGATACAGGCAACTTCTGTTGCTTCGTTAGCAACAATATCCAATTCATGAGAGACGAGAACAAGGGTAAGTTGAAGTTCTCTATTTAAGCTTTTTAGCAGTTTGTAGAATTGTTCTTGCGTGGTTGCGTCAACCCCAACAGTTGGTTCATCAAGAAAAATAACTTCAGGTTCGGTTACCAAAGCACGAGCGATGAACACTCGTTGTTGTTGTCCTCCTGAGAGTTCTCCTATTTGTTTACTTTTGTATTCCCACATGTCGACTTGTTTGAGTGCCCTTTCGACTTTCTCTGAATCTTCCTGTTGAGGAAAATGAAACAAGCCTCGTCTGGCAAATCTTCCCATTGCGACCACTTCTTCAACTGTTACAGGAAAGTTATTATCAAAGTGCGAGACTTTTTGTGGTACATAACCAATTTTTGACCAGTCTTTGAATGCCTTTAGTGGCTTTCCAAATAGTTTGATTGTTCCGGAGGTGGGTTGTAAAAGACCTAACATTATTTTTAAAACAGTTGTCTTTCCACCTCCATTGGGTCCAATGATGCCAAGGTAATCACCTTTATGTACCGAAAAAGTAATATTTTCTAATACTTTTTCAATGCCATCATATGAAAATGAAATATTGTGGAGTTCTATGATATTTTTTGTGTGATCTATTTGCTGCATTGGAGGGCTTCTTGTAAGTTACTCAAATTCTCTTCCATAACGGTAAGATAATTTTTTCCTTGCTTACTCTCATCATCCGATATTCCTTCGAGTGGGTCAAGTACTAATGTTTTTGCACCAACTTCATGAGCTATCGTTTCTGAAAGTTTTGGACTAACAAGGCTTTCAAAAAAGATATATCTGATATTGTGTTCTTTTGCAAAATTTGCAACCTCTATCAGTTGTTTGCTTGAAGGCTCTTCGTCGGGTGAGAGACCAGAAATAGAGACTTGATTTAATCCGTATCGTGCCGCAAGATAGCCAAATGCTGCATGGGAGGTAATGATATCTTTTTCGTGACAGGTACTAAGTCCTTTCTTAAATTTTTGATCCAAAGCATCCAGTTTATCGTCTAAGTTTTCCTGATTGTTTTGATAAAAACTTTTATTGCTTGGGTCTACAGTAATAAATCCTTCAGTTATTTTTGAGACTTCTTTTTTAGCAAGTTGCGGATCAAGCCAGATGTGAGGATCTTGTATTTTTTCTCCCTCTTCTAATAATTCTTTCGTTAATAAACCCTTACCAGCAATAACAACGGTAACTGGTGTATTATTAAGATTTTCCTGCATTTTATTTCCCCATGCTTCAACACCCCCATTTAAAATAAGCAGATTACTTTTTTCTATTTCGGCGATATCTCGGGCTGTGGGATCATAATCATGTGGTTCTGCGCCTGCTGGAGTAATATTGTTTACTTCAGCTCTCTCTCCCCCTATCTCACTAGCAAAAAAATACAGCGGATAGAATGAGGTGTTGACCTTAATTTTAGAGGATGAGGTTTGTACAACATTTTGTTTATTCGTAAAGAAAATAAATCCGCCAATAAAAATAGCTATTATAGAGAGCATGAGAAGAGTATTTTTATTCATATTATTTTTGACAATTTGAACATAATCCAAAAAATTCCAAGGAGTGGCTGGTCACAGTAAATTGTTTTTTCTTTTTGATATCTTTTTCAAGCGCATCAATATTGCAATCAGAAATGTCTTCAATGTCACCACAGATATTGCACATTAAATGATGATGATCTGCAATGTTTGCAAGTTCATAACGGAATTTTCCTTCATGGAGTTGAATTGGTTTAACAAGTCCCTTCTCAGTAAACATGTTTACAATACGAAACACAGTTGCTGGATCTGCTTTAATATCTTTTTTTTCAAGAAAAGAAATTATCGTTTGTACATCAATTGGTTTACTTGAGGTTTCCAGAAGTTTCATTACTGCAAGTCTTGCTGGAGTTGCTCGAAGCTCGACGTCGTTGAGTTCGTTTTTACAATTGTGTGACTGAGTCATAATGCAAGTATATCGCATGTGCAATCGGATTGCAAGAGGGAATTTATTGCTATGTTTGGGATCTTTGAGCTTTGAGGTAGTCGAGGATTTCGTGGAATCTCTGTTGCTCATCGGGATTTTGTACGAGCTGATCATAAGGAATGCCAGAATCAGCCCATGCTTTTACATTTTCAGCAAAGTGTTTATCTCCTTCAGCTGCGTGCCTTCCCGGTGGGTTATCTAATGCATCACTAATAATCATAAGGGAATCTTGATCTAATATTTTATATTGTCCTGGATTGATTTTGTTTGGATTGATTTGGTTTGCATTGGCTAGTTCATTATCAAACGCGGCAAATTTGGTGGCAACACTGGTGACTCCTCGTTTATGTTCACTTTGTATTTCTGAGACATCACTTCGTATTACTTTCCAGAGGCTTTGCCCCTCTTGAACTGTTTCAGGAGCAGAGATGACTGATAGTGTATTCGGAGTCTGCTCTGTTCCTTGTTGTGTAGGTTGTTCAGGAGCTGTCGCTATTATTTGATTACCATTCGCTGGTCTTTCTTCTTGGGTTGCTTTCATAACACCAAAGGCTCCTCCAAGCGCGACGGCAGCGGTTCCTGCTGCAACAAGCTTTTTCCAACGGGAGGTTTTTGGAGCTTGGGGTTCTGGCTGTTTTGGTTCTTCGCGGTTTCTCTTAAATGGACGAACTAAAGGTCTGGTGTATCGTCGTAATTTCGCTTTGAGAATATCTCCTTTTATTTCATCTCGGTGCTCTTTCATCTCGTCTGGATCAACAAGCTTCTTCAGTTCAGCATAAGCGAGCTGTAACTCTCTTGGTTGATCAGGGTTAATTCCGCCTTCAAAATCAGGATAGGTTTCTCTTAATTGTTGCATGCTGATTTGAGGATCAACGTGTAGTGTCTCCGCAAGGATAGTTTTGAAGGCAACGGTATCTTGATCGAAAGTGCGGATGTTTGGTCGGGTATCTGTACGTATACTATCAGTTAGTTCACGATACTGAGCAATCACATTTTGTAATGGTGGCCGAGTTCGATCAGGCCCAAGGATCATTCCCAATCGATAATACGGCATTGCATCGATTACTTGTTTGGGATTATTTGTTTCAAGAATACGAGCCTCATGTTGTGGTCGTCTCTCCATAGTGGGTTCGGTTATAGGTGCTAGTTCTGACATATCTTTTACGGTAGCAGGTTTTTCAGAAAAGTTCAATAATACTCCTTGTTGAGGTAACTGTTCTGTTAGATCGTGGTGCACATGTTCGTGAGTATGCTTGTCCTCTTCCCCATGTGCGTGATAGCTATGTCGCAGGTTTTTCTCTGATGGAAAAAAGAGCTTTGCTCCAATCATGCCACTGACGATACCAGCAATTGGACCAAGGGTACTTGCTCCCGCGACAGCTCCAACAAAGGCAAGTCCAGCAGAAGCAGAATCCACAGCAAGGTGTTTATTTACATCGTGATCATGATGACTATGCGTTCTTCTTTCTCTTTGTTGTTGTCTCATTTGGCGATATCGAGCAATACCAATCCCACCATTAAATACTACTGATGCTCCTGCTGTATAAATCGCTAAAGGATCAGCTGTTGTATCGTTGTCCCATGCAAGATCGACTCCTGATTTTATGGCAAGTGCAGCCGATGAGACAGAAAGAATCGTGTACATTGTTTTACGCCGTTTATAATTTGTTGCTTTGGGAGAATCTGGTTCACGAACGTTGTTTAGCTGCTCGTTGTAAACATATGCATCGGCAATGTTGTGTCCGAAATCACTCCATACGGCCGAAGCTGATCCTGCCGTGAGAGCTTCAGCAATGCCAATTCCTATGTTGCCACCTACGATTGTCCGTTGTAATACTTTTGAGACATGTGACTTAGGATGATGTTGTTCATGATGATGTGTGTGTTCTGTCAATGTATTGTTTTAAATTATGGGCATCTCCGTTACAAGATCAAGTGCAAGCGAATTGCAATTAGTATATGCAATTTAATTGCATTTGTCAAGGAGATAAAAATGGAGTGCTTTGGTATAATACGACTATGCACACAAAAGCATTGATTAGTTTTGTTCTCTTTGCCTTTTTGTTTTTGTTGCCTGCGGGAGCATTTGCTCAGCAGCCACCTCAGCAAGAAATACTTAAAGCAGAAGTGACAAAAATTGTCACAGAGGGAGAGATTATTCCTCCTTATGGGAAGACACAACAATATCAGACAGTACAGATTACTCTCTTGGATGGCAATGACAAAGGCAAGACAATTACCATTGATCATGGGAAAATGACGACATTGCGAGAGCAAGAAAAGGTGACGCTTGGCGAAAAAATTGTCGTAGCAAAGATGAGTACTCCTGGTGGTACGCAATACCAAATCGTTGATAAATATCGTCTTGATACGTTGCTTCCAATCCTCTTTATCTTTTTTGCTCTTATCTTAGCAATGAGTAGATTG
Organism: Candidatus Levyibacteriota bacterium; assembly: GCA_023245475.1. Taxonomy (GTDB): domain Bacteria; phylum Patescibacteriota; class Microgenomatia; order Levybacterales; family UBA12049; genus JAHFKF01. The sequence continues at coordinate 7,360 of JAHFKF010000039.1, read as the reverse complement.
AAAGGTCTTGGTGCCATTCTAGGATTATTTATTAGTCTTGGTGTTATTTTGCTGTTTATCGTTCCGCAAATCCTTGCTGGTCATGACCCTGTTGTTATCAGCATTATTGGGGCGTGTATTATTATGGCAACAACAATTTATCTGGCACATGGATTCTCTCGCAAAACACATATAGCGCTTGCTTCGACCGCAATTTCACTCGTGTTGACGGGGCTCCTTGCTGCTCTTTTTGTAAACATAACTAAGCTGACGGGACTCGGAAGTGAAGATGCATTCTCTTTATTAATTGGTCCTGCCGAAACGATTAACTTTAGAGGACTCCTTCTTGGTGGCATTATTATTGGTGCGCTTGGTGTTCTTGATGATATTACAACCAGTCTTTCCGCGACAGTTGAAGAGATCAAGAAAGCAAATCCGTCCTATACATTTATGCAACTTGCTCGTAGTGGGCTGCGGGTTGGTAGCGAGCATATCTCATCATTAGTAAATACCTTGGTACTTGCTTATGCTGGGGCTGGGCTTCCTCTCTTTCTTTTTCTTGTGCTTAATCCTCAACACTTCCCCGTCTGGGCGATACTCAATAGTGAACTCATGATGGAAGAAATCGTGAGGACAATTACGGGGAGTTTTGGGTTAGTGCTTGCAGTTCCTCTCACTACGCTTCTCTCTGCGTGGATTGTATCAAGGAAAAAGAAATAATTATAGACGATAAGCTTGTAAACAGATTTGTTATAATAGCAAATTAGTTATGACAAAAGAAAATTTAGGCAGTGGTAGAGAGCGCCATTTGCCAAATGTAGAACAATTGAGAGCAGAAGAGAAAGTTCGTGAGATGCTTCCTCCGATAATCCGAGCTTACAACAAAGGAAAGCTTACACGTTTTTCACAAACTGTGTTTGCAGAGCGATTGGGGGTTTCTCGTTATACATTTTCTAAGGTATTGCACAGTGATGAAATGCGAAAACAACGAGAGAATATGAAACCTCGTGATAGGAGTCATCCCAAAACTCCTGAAATTATTCTCTATTTGAGGAATGAGCTTGAAAGATATAATGCAGGTGAAATTAACACTCTTCCTTTCCAAGGAGATGTTGCGATTCAGTTTGGTGCCAGTAGCGACACAATATCTGCTATTTTGCATAGTCCAGAGCTTAGAGAATTATATGAAAATAGACGGACTCCTCTTCGTAGTGTCCCAGATGTTGTGGTCTATGGCACGGAGTTATTAGAGCAGGTAGAGCGAAATGAACGAGCAGATGTACCTTCATTGAGGGATTTAGGTGAGCAATTTGGTATGAGTCCATCACGAGTTTGGCAACATTTCAAGGAGCATGGATTAACAGACCCATTTTCTGGAGCTCGAGAAAAAGTAGCAAAAGAAGCAGCGGAGAAAGTGGGTTTCCCTCAAACACAGGAAAATGCCTGGTTTTTGGGATCGCTGTTTAGTAGAGGAGCAATAAAAGATAATGGAGGTAAATATAGATATAGCGGATTTATGCTGACTAGTAATATACCGGAAGTTCGTAATACCTTTAAAGAAGCAGGGAAATTTATTACAAGAGTAGATGGCCAAGAAAGAGAGCTTGGAGATCGCAAGAACCCATCAATTATTTTTTATCATTCAGGATTCGCCCAATTATTAGCCCCCTTCTCGATAGAAAGCCGAGTTGATTTATTGAATACCAAGGATTATAACTGGTTGAGAACGCCTCGTTTCTTACCAAAGTTTGTTTCCGGTATTTTTGATGCGGGCGGCAACCCTCATTTTGGACATAAGAGGAGGCGAATTGAGTTCGCAACAACCGATGTAAAAATGGCTGATTTTTTGCTATCCACGCTTAAAACGTTTGGAATACAACAACCCCGTATTGATCGACAAGGTCGTAATAATTCTGATCCTAAAAAAGTATACTTGGGTACGTTACCTGATTTAAAATTATTTGCTGATAAAGTTATCTCTGTAAGCCCTAAAAAACAAGAAGTTCTTGATCTTATTACCGCTTATGAGCCAACATCTCAAGAAATAGTACGGCAATTCGGAGGTGTTTATCCGAGACAAGTTTACCCATAGTCTTGAAATCTCTTACATTTCTGCTACAATGCAGTAGCCTTTATGACTGAAAGACCAACTAGAAACACTACTCCCGAAACCCGCTCTGATAGATTTGTTACTGTTAATCCTAAAGAAGTAGTAAGGGACAACCCTGCATTTATTTCTCTTACTCCTGGGGCAATACGTGGTTCATTTGATATTGAACGCTATAATCGAGAAGCAATTGCTGAATATGTACAGGTCGTTGATCGTAAAGGAGGTGTGCGATTTCTTCCTTATGACGGACACAATCGAACTGAAGCAGCCTCAAAAGCTGACATTAAGGAACTAACAGTAAGAGATTCTACCTTAGAAGTTCTTTCTGACCATTTCCCAGATTCGACAGCAACTACCTTAAGCACAACACAATATATCGAACGAATGCGGGTGTTGAACGATATAGAGGGTAAATTAGATGAAAAACGTATGGTGGGACAAATGTTTAATGAGTGGAAGCTAAACGTGGGTTCAGATCTTGCCGGACGGACATCCGCATTTGCGGCGTTGCACATTTTGAGCTTCTCTGAGCTTCGTGATAAAAATCCTGATGAGATTAAACGAATTTTTGAAAATCCTAAGCATAATCTTTATCCAGGACCATTAGTATTTGACGAAACTCCAGAGGAAAAAAGAGAACTTATTGAGGGAATTGTTGGTATGGCAAGCTCAGTGGAGAACGTTAAGATTAGCTATCAAGATGTGTTACATCATGGGCTTTGGGTTGTCTATCGGATGCTTATCAGTGAAGACTCCGATATCAGAGATTCAGGAGAAAAACAAGTTCGTGGTTTATTAAGTTTGCCTAAGATTCATGAGAAAATTGCGACTGTTTCTGATGACTCATTATTAGAACAAAGACGTTCTAACTTGGAACAGCTAGTGGTTGCATCAATTAGAAATATAGATATGGATAATAGGAGTGTGCATCCTACACAAGTCACCCGAACCTTATATAATATAATGACAAATCCCGATTACAAATATGGAGATGTTGCTTCTATACTTAGGCCGTTAATGCCTGGTGAACTTCCTCGAAGCTTGAGACAACGTGATGAAGATCAAAGAAGCTATTTGAATATAAAATCAGTAACCGATCGTTATCAACGATATCTAGGGGATAGTGATATACCTGAGGTTGCAATTAATTTAATACAACAAATTACTGGAGGGTCGAAATCATCTGAAGCTCAGGAGAAAAGAATCGTAGCTTCTGTAGAAACAACAGTTGGTTTATTGCGCAAGACAGAAAGATTAATCACTGTTGATGAAACAAGCTTTCCTTCACATTTAAGAGGGGAACTGAGATCTATAATTAGTCAAATAAAGGTATTCAAAAGAAGGATAGATGATGCAACATCACTCCCAAGTTTAAATACAAATGCAAACAAATTAACCTCTAAACTATCTGAGCTAGAAGGAATAATGGCACGTAGAACTCAAAGACCCTTAGGCTCTTTGTTGACAGAACCACCAACGAGAGCTACTAAATCAACTATAGCCCCAGCTCCAGCAGAGTTTTTGCCTGCCAGTACCAAAGTAGGATTACAGCAGGAGACTACAAAACCTAGCGCGCTCCCTGATTCAACTGCTTTAGAAAAACCGAGAGTGAAAGTTGAGCCATCAGTAGTGGAAACACCAGTAGAAAATACCTCTGCTGAAATTGTTGTCTATCCTCCCCTCTCAAAAGTGTCATTAGAGAAGTTGATTGCGGAAGTACAAGAAAGAGCAGGTGGTGAATTGTCTGATGCAGATGTTGTGTCACTTGTTGCTCTCAAAAATTATCTTAAAGATTTATTTCCTGATGCCCCTGAAGCTCAAGCGCCTGAGACAGTTCCTGCTGCCGAACCAGTTGATTCATTAATTAAAGATCCTTTTGCTGATCCAAAACCTGCTGTTCAAAATATCCTACCACTAGCTGCCGTAACGTTTCAAGCCCCTACTATTGAAAAGCCTGAATCTGCTGGGCCAGTTGCTGAGACGCCTGACCAAAAGGAACAGGAAGGGTACCAAGATCTGACGAAAACTGCAAAGACGATTGTCCAGAATGCCACTGAAGTTCTTGGATCAGACTTAGAGCAAAAATCACAACAATTCCTTCTAGTTCCAGGTATTGGTGAAGTTTGGAAATCTTTGCATAATAATGGTAAGGCACAACTGTTTAGGAACCTAGCAGATAGGCATAGTTGGGATATGACTCAACCAGAGCTTAAGTATATGAGCGCGAGTCTGTACTATAATGCTGTTCTGAAAGCAATTGAAACAAGACGAGATCAATCTGTTCCTTCAACAGAATTGGCACCGCTTGATCACAATGCAGACGCAATGCACATTAAGCTAGTTGCGTTTGCAAATGATAAGGATTTTAGTATTCCACAAAGGCGGTTATTGCAACTCTATCCAGAACTAAAGAGTACAACAACCCGAACAAAAATTTCAGATAATCTTGTAACAAATCCAAGTGATGCTTTAGACTATATTTTTAGAATGCATCCTAATTTGATGGATAAGTTTGTCTATAAGCCTCTCCAAGGCAAACCCGAAAATCCTGATTCAGGTTCAAGTGCAGAAAGTTCTACGGAAGATCCTGTCTGGGCAGAGCGAAGAAAGAGCTATCGACCCGATACCGATGGGAAAGGTCGCTGGTTTGCTGATATATATAAAAAGAATTCGACCACACTCTCTGAAACACATCGTTATAAGGTAACGTTTATGGTTGAAAGTGCTATTAAGAAAACGTTTGGTTCTCTTTCCAAAGATATTTTGTCAACACTATCTGATGGCGCAGGCAATACTGGCCTTACGGCTATCGATACCATGCTTTCTGAGAGGATCGCACGATTATCTTCTGATGTTGATTGGAATCGGGATAAGGCTGAGTTTCAGTATCTTATTGCCAAGTTTGTCCAGCATGCTCTTAGCGTTCCTGAGAGACCCACATTAACAAAAGATCAAATGGAGCTACTGAAGACTAAAGTTGAATCGAAAAAATATAACAAAGAGAAGTCGTTGAAGTATACATCTGATCCGTATCTGTTTTTATTGGAATTCATTTTGTGTATTCCTCCTAACGAACCTCAATATAATAGTATGGCTTTTAAGCTACGTACAGGTATGGATACGAATGATGCTCGTGGTTTTGTTCTCAAACACGTTGCAGATAGTAGACAATGGAGATCTCCATCACTCTATAACAGCAATCCTCAGAGAGATAAGGATGCAGCGGCAGATAGACAATATATCGTCGATAAATTGGATGCTCTTTATCGCTCCACAATTCTTAATCAAACAGCTACAATAGAAGATAATGCGGATAATTAGGTTCTTGATTCTTTCTCTTTGCTTTCTTTTTATTTGTCCACCCGTTAATGCACATCTTGGTGGTGGGCCGCCCTTTGTACAGATTGATGGGAAGTATGCCCAAAGCAATCCCGTCTATCAAGGTGAAAGTATTGTCCATCTGCCGCAGGATTTGAGTCCAGATACGTATGTGGTTAATTCACCTATTGTTCTTTCTGTCGATATTCCAGCTCTGACCAGACAAACCACTATTCCCGCTGCGATGGCAAAAGACCTGACGTTTCGTTGGTCGTATGCTCTTGGTGAGAACTTTGAAAAGCGTGATCCGCACTATCAACAAGGCAGTAAAACATCATATAGTTTTACAAAGCCGGGATCATATTTGATTATTCTTGAAGGTAAATCCCCACTTGATGCAAGTTATCTTACTCTCGATACTGTGCAAATTGATGTCGTACCTCATGACTCTTATCTACTTCCCAAACCAGCAATGTTTATCGGTACAGATTCTAATAATCCCACAAAACCTGTTGTGTTTGTATCCAAAGCAACAGTTGATTCTTCAACCCGATTGAAAAGCGTTCTGTGGGATTTTGGTGATATTCGTCTCTCGTCAGGCAAACAAGCTACTCATACATTTTCTGATCTGGATCAGTATGGCATTGCCTCTGTCATTAATCGTGTCATTGATCAAAATGGGATTATTGCCGACGTTGCAGTAAAGGTTGAAAATGTTGATTCTGTTTTGTCCTTGAAACCTCTAGCAACGTCAAGTGCCGATCTTATTACCATAGGAAAATCCAGTGATGTACCAAAAGAAAAGAATATGACGTGGATTCTTGTAGGAGCTGTTCTTGTCGTTATTGTTTTGGCTGGGTTTTTCGTCTTTCGATTTTTCGCAAAGAATACATAATGCGTTGATCAAGGTTAATATTTTTTACTCTGGCAAAACGAACAATTGCCACCAAGATGTCTCCTAGCTCTTGCTGATAAGTTTCGTCGTTTTGTGCAGCAATGTTTGTCCCTTTACGACCATGCTTAGCCAAATATGCCCGAGCCATCTCCCCTACTTCTTCGACGAGACTCAGAATGAGGATTGAACCAAACTCTTCGCTAGTCTTTACATTTTTATCAATTTCGTCAAGCTTTTTAAAATATTTCCCAAATGGTGAAGGTATCAGTTTTGCCATAGTAGTATGTATGTTTTAGCTGCTTTTGTAGCAGATGTCAAGTAGCGATGAGTTTGTTATAATTGCGCAGACTATGGTAGAACGTGAATTTAAAAACACAGGTGCTCCCCGGCACCCCCGAGTAGCAGATGTTGTAGCAGATGCTCGCAGGCATATTGAGGAGGGAACGCCTTTACCATTTCCTTCTCTAGATGCGAATGCGAATGTGTATGGAATGGCTCGAGCAACCTGGAAACGAGCACTCGAAGAGGCTGGTGTAGCAGAGGCGACCTATGAATTAATCCCCAAAGCACCAAAACCCCGTGATGCAAATCGCAGATCTATACTTGAACGGTTCGAGGCTTGCATAGCAGCGGGAGAAGCTCCTCCTTCTTTGGCAGTTCTCTCACAAGAACACGGCATTTCTGTCTCGAACATTCTCTATCTCATTGACGAAAAGGGCTTACAGGGTCAACTCAGAGAGCTCCGCAAGAACGCAAAAACAGCATTTGCTCCTTCTCAAGATGCTGCATGGTTTTTAGGTATGCTTGCTGGAACGGGTGGAAGTGTGTCTTTGAAGGATTCAGAAGTCAGATTTACCAATAAAAAGAATGATCCAGATCTTGTTGCGGCATTTAATCGTATCGGTGGAAAACTATTGGCAGAACGAGGGAAACCCAAAGAAGGTGTTGTGTATGAAGATCAGAAAAAAGGAAGGATTAGTTTTTTCAGTCGTAAAGGGTCAAGAGAATTGGGTGGTTTCTCCAGCTTTAACAAACAAACCACTCTTCAAGAAAAACAT
>JAHFKF010000038.1:517-12357 GCA_023245475.1 Candidatus Levyibacteriota bacterium | reverse complement strand
TATATGGTTGAGCAAGATTGTGACGTCGTGGCATTTGCCTACGAGATTTTGGACAAACACGATGCCCGCGACATCAGAAGCAATATGGCCGTAATCATCAAGCTCAGCGGCAATCTGTACGGCAAAGAGTCAGCAAAGGTTGTCGAGCAACTGGTAATGGGTATGATCGAAGGCAAAGAAAATGTAACTCGGTTCGTCCGCACAGCAAAGGAACAAATTAAACAAGCAGAAACAATGCCAGGCCATGAGATCCTCAACAGCATTGCCAGACACAACGGCGAGCAAGTACAGGTCGGAGCAGATGATCCAACCCACACGGAAGACAACAAAGGGCACACCTCATTAACGAATGAGTTAGCAGAACAAGATGAAGAGAGATTCAAAGTAGAACTTCTTAACCTTATGGCACACACAACAGAGTATGGAAAACCTGTGTGGGATCTTTTGGAACACCATAGTCTTGTATCGCTTGCTAATTTAGAAGTGAAAACCACCCAGTGGGCGAGTAAAAGTAAAAATCCAGACATAATAATACTTGGAACTGAGCCTCTTCCTCATCCTGAAAAAGAAGTATTACTTTTTGAACATAGAAGCCGTTCTTATACAGATGAGGTTATCCATAGGCTGATTCATGAAATGTCTCATAAGCTCCATCCAACTTTAGGGCAAGCACTAGAGCAAGTTATTCAGCACATTGAGCAAATTCGTGAGACACAAAATAACAAAGGTCTTTCTACCATTGGTAACAGAAAGATCTATGCTGATAAAGGTATTCCACATCAAGCAGAAGAAGATAATATTGAGTTAGTAACAATGTATCTAACAGAGCCGCAATATCTAAAAAGATTTTTAGATTATTTAGCTTCTACAGATACTGCTAAGATTGCAGAACGTGAGAATCTCAAGCTTGCAACGCTTACCCAACAAGAAGCAGATGCTATTTTTCAAGCGATGTCAAAGGTGCTCAAAGAAACTCTCAAACTACCATAAATATAAAATTAGTACACTTATTCGCTAATTATTGTGGCACGGCGCTTTGCCCCACCTGTTCAAGCTCCGGCACCATATCCTTTGGTTCAATCGCTGACACATCAGCACCCTGGGACATCGAGACGAGAAGCCCATCAATGATATTCTTTGCCCTTGTGGCTTCTGACTTCCAGAGGTATTCTATCTCAATTGGCTCCATCGGATATCGCAAGTTAACAATATTGAGCTTGGCAAAAAACAGCGATGTTTCCAACTCCACACGAGCAATATCACGAATCGGGATACTTGTCGTTTGCGCTGAAAAGAAAAATACTGATTGCACAATATCAAGTTTGTTGGCAGTAATCGTCAAGGTATCAGGAAACAGATCAAACGGCCACACGGTCTTGGTGCTAAACAATACCTCTTCACTTTTGCGTACAAGCTGCTGCACCTTTGATTTAGCTTTTTGGCTCAGCGATTTGGAATTTCCCCTGCCATCCAATGGCAAGATATTGTCAGGGCTGGACTGTCCATTATCAAGTTTCTTCTTGTATCGTTCGTTGCGAGCAGTTGCCTGCCCAGCTGTAAAAAGTATTGTAGCTTGATCTCTCTTCATAGATACACCTTAGCTCATCCATGCAAGAGGCTGAACGGGAGAAAGTAATAAAGAAGTAAGAAATTGTTCTGATAGACTTGACAGACTCTCTACTTGCCTAGTACACTGTATATAGACAATCATATGCAATTATCATACTATCAGCTAGATAAGCTTTCTACACTATTCCTTAATCTCGCTCAAGGCGCATTTCTGACAGTCCTTGCGTTATCTCTCTTTGCTAATCAATATGAATTACTCAATGCTGTTAAATCGCTTGTGTTGGGAATTTTTTTTACTTATCTTACTCTCAAGGCAGAACAACGAAAGGGGGTGAAATTGGTCAATGACATCATTGGATAGTACCTTTCTTTTCTTTGCTTTAATTGCGGTTGCAGCTGCTTTGTTGCTTTTTACAGATTCACGAAAGAAGTCTAAAAAGAGTTCTGATTAATTTTAGGAGAAACTCTGACACACCATCTTGTATTCACAAGTCTTGCACATCATCCCACCACTGCAACGGAATTCACTCGTACTGATATCTGCAATAAGCCCCGTAATTTTTTCTCTCGCTGCGTCCAGATCGTGCGCTGTTCTGACCGTTGAGAGAGTCTTGCCTGCTTCCAGATACGAAAGCGTCAGCACAATCTCTTCTGGCTTTTTGTTGAGCAATGGATCTTTGACAGACGTGGCAGCTAGAGCATAGAACGACAGCTGGAAATCCTCCTTAACTTTCTTCTCAGTTGGGACATTGGGACCTGTTTTGTAATCAATAATCTCAATCCTTCCATCAGGCAATTGATCAATACGGTCAATGCGCCCACCGATCTTTACTTTCCCTAGCCAAAAATTAAATGGATACTCAATCGCAATCGTCTGAGGCTTTGTCTCAAGAACCTCTTTTGCATATTCGACAAGCATACTCTCTGCCTGCTTGTACGATTGCTCTTCATGGCCGCGACTTGCGTAGCCTACCGTTATCCAATCCTGCTTGAGGATATCCTTCATGAGTGCGGGCGTTGCCGTGTCTGTCTCTTTCATAGCCTGGAAGAAATCACGCAAGCTACTGTGCACACTGACGCCGTAACTAAGTGCTGGCGTTGGAGGAGTCGGGACATTGAGAATATATCGAAGTTTGTAATGCAGCGGGCATGCGATAAATGTCTGCAACTGAGAATACGAGATATAGGTAGGAATGAACTGAGAACTGGGAACTGAGAACTGAGAACTAGATGATTTAGACGTGTCTTCTTGAATATTTGCATTGAAGACTTCAAGAAGCGAGAGCTGCTGCGATGACGACTTTACTGTTTGCTTTTTCAGAAGCTTCTCGATGACTTTATCTCCCACGGTCTCAATCACAAACGGAGATATCTTTCTCTCCCTCTTGCCATCGCCATACATACGAGACGCGGTAAGGTACAGCTTGTCCTTTGCACGAGTAATTGCTACATAGAAAAGCCGCCTCTCTTCCTGGAGATTGTCCTCAGCCGTCGGCAGCTCTTCCCTTATGATATCCTGTGGAACAGGGATTTGCTCCCGTCTGTCACGGCTTGGGAAGCGCTGGGTGACAAGGTTTGTCACAAAGACAAACGGAAACTCAAGTCCCTTACTTGAATGAATTGTCAGAATGTTGACGGCATTGTTGCGTGTCCAATCCACCTCAGCACTCATCGGACTTTCGCCCAGTTCCATCGACAGGTCAAGCCAATCAACAACTGCAAAGACAGATGCATCAGTGTGGTTAGCAGCATATGATTGGAGTTTGTTAAAAAACTTCGCCACGTTTTCTGCTTCTTTCTCAGTCCGCACAGAACGTGGATCAAGATAATGTCCTAAGAGCCCTGAGTCTGCAAAGAAGTAATACAAAATCTGACCCGCGGTCTCACGTGGCACCAACGAAAGATGCTTCTTGAGCATGTCTGTAATTCTGACAATTTTATCCTTGCCATCTTGGGTCAATGAAAGTTCAGCTGCCTGCTCCATCGCTTCAAAGAGCGACGAGTTGTTCTTCTTGGCAAGATTCAGAAGCGCTGCCACATCACGAGCCGCAACGTCAAAGATTGGCATCGTAACCACACGATATAATGAGGATGTATCTTCAAAATTGGTGAGTGTATGCAGATATGCAACCAAATCTTTAATCTCTTCTTGCTGAAACAAGTGCCCCGGCCCCAAGAACTGATAGGGGATTTTTGCCCTCTCAAGACTCCTTTGAAAAGGCGTCGCATGATCATTGGCACGGACAAGAATCGCAAATTCATTATACGGACGGTTGGTTTTCTTCACTTCTTCCTTAATCTTTCGAGCTACTTCTTCTGCCTCGTCCTCTCCCCGATCTGCATAGATAAATTCAACAGCATCACCCTTGTCATTCTGAGGCGAAGTCGAAGAATCTCTCATTGCTATCAGCCTTTTATCAATCTTTTCTTTCACTTCAAGTCTGTCAGGGTTATTGAACTGAATCATCTTGTACGCACTATCCAAAATCTGTTGTGTTGAACGATAGTTTTTGTTGAGGGTCACAATAGTCACATCGTTGAAGTGTGACCGAAACTGCAACATGTTGGAAATTGCGGCACCTCGCCATTTATAAATGGACTGATCGTCATCTCCTACGACGGTAATATTTTGTGCGTCGCCTGCAAGCAGAATTGCCATCTCATTTTGGGCGTAATTGGTATCCTGAAATTCATCTACAAGCACGTATTTAAATAATTCCTGATATTTCTTGAGGACACTCTTACGAGTGCGAAAGAGCTTGAGCACATTACTGATAAGATCTGAAAAATCCATCACTCCTTCTATTGCCTTAAGCTCTTCATATTTCTTAAATGCCGCAGCAAGCTCACGCGTCTTCTGTATCTCTTCTTCGTCCCCGTCATTGCGAGGAGCTGAAAGCGACGCGGCAATCCCGTCCGAGATTGCTTCGTCATTCTTCCTCGCAATGACGTTTGCATACTCAACATACTGTTCAGGCGTAATATCATCGTCTTTGAGCCTGCTGAAATGCTGCAACATCCCTTGCAGAAACTTCATGGGGTTTCCAAGCGGCCTGAAATACTTCAGATCAAAATCAAACAAATGCTTCCTGAGAAACAGCAGACTCTCTGCCTCAGTCATCAAATCATACTTTGGATTAAGACCAATGTGAATTGCTTCCTGGCGCAGAATCCTATCACAAAACGCATGAAACGTCTCAATCCACATCTGAGAATAGCCATACGGCAAGATCTGATCAATACGCGTTTCCATCTCTTGAGCTGCTTTTTCGGTGAAAGTAAGTGCGAGGATGTTTGACGGAGAAATTTCTTTTTCAATAATCAGATGCTCAATGCGTTTGGTGATCACGGTTGTCTTTCCCGTCCCGGCACCAGCGATGATAAGAAGGGGGCCTGTACCATGAGTTACAGCTTGCAGTTGTTCTTTGTTGAGCTTTGAGGTATCGGGCATGGGGATATTCTAACATATTTTACAAGCAGATTATTTATGTAGTTTATGCTACACTAAAAATATCCTAAGTTATAATTATGATCACTTCTTCTCACGATACAAACAAAATCGCACTTTTCAGAAACAAACAAGTTAGAAAAGTAATTTATAAAAATGAATGGTGGTTCTCAGTCGTCGACGTCATAGCAGTATTGACAGATAGTACAAATCCACAAGTATACTGGCGTGTACTCAAAAAGAGACTCCGTCAAGAAGGATCTAATGAAACCGTTACAAATTGTAACGGTTTGAAAATGCCCTCGCCAGACGGGAAATTGCGTACAACTGACTGCGCCAATACTGAAACTCTCTTTAGACTTATCCAAGCTATCCCTTCTCCTAAAGCAGAACCATTTAAGCGGTGGTTGGCAAAAGTGGGTTATGAACGTATCCAAGAAATTGAAGATCCTGAGCTGGGACAAAAAAGAACACGCGCATTGTATAAAGCAAAGGGGTATCCTGATGACTGGATTGAGAGACGAATGAGAGGAATAGCAATTCGTGAAGAACTAACAGAAGAATGGCAAAAACATGGAGTTAATAAACCTCGAGAGTACGAGATCTTAACAGCAGAAATTTCAAAGGCAACATTTGGCATTACTCCGTCTGATTACAAAAAAATTAAAGAGCTTAAGCGAGAAAATCTGAGAGACCACATGGATGACCTAGAATTGCTGTTCTCTATGCTTGGGGAAGCATCTACGACAGAGATTACCAAGGTCGAACACCCTGACGGGTTTGATGAGAATAAAAAGGTTTCTCAACGCGGCGGCAAAATTGCTGGCGATGCTCGTGCAAAACTTGAGCAAGAAACAGGTAGAAGGGTAGTAACTAAAGCAAATTACCTTCCAAAAAAGCAACAAAAACAGGTACAATAATCGCTATGGCGAGCTCTTTCTCTCTTTCCTTCCTAAAAAAATTACAGCGCACGAATGATGTCGTTTCTTTCTTCTTTGAGAAGCCCGAAGGGTTTGACTTTATCCCCGGACAGTATCTTTACATAACCATCCCGCACCAAGACGCTGATGACCGTGGAACAACCCGTTACTTTACGATCAGCGCATCTCCCACGCATGAGAACCTAATGATCACAACCAAAATCCTCAATCGTCCCAGCACGTTTAAGAGACACCTTAACCAACTACAAGCAGGAGACACCGTAACTACCTTTGGACCGATGGGAACCTTTGTGCTTGATGAAACAGCTAACCGTCATCACGTTTTGCTAGCAGGTGGGATTGGTATGACGCCGTACTATAGTATGATCTCCTACATCGCAGATAAAAAGCTGTCCATTCCAGTAACGCTTCTTGTTTCATTTTCCTCAGAGAAAGAAAAAGTCTTTTATGAAGAACTGACTGCTCTAGCAAAAAACAATCCGCAGTTGAGCATAAGCTACCGATCAAAGAAACTTTCAAAAGAGTTGATTACTAAACATATACCCGGGGATGCACGATATTTTCTCGTTGGGCCGTCAGCTATGGTTGAGGCAACAAAACAACTGCTCACACAATTGGAAATCCCAACAGATCAAATCGTGATTGAGGACTTTCACGGTTACTAGGTGATTGATTAACCTCTACTCAACTGTTTCGCAATTTTGTTGAGTGATTGAGTGGTCGGCCTTCGACGGTGAACTGGCAACGCCTTGATTGATCGATCAACGATAGCATCCCATGACTCAGGATTAGGTGCACTGTGTTGCCAATACGTCATGATCCGCGCCACTTCCTCAACATCCTTTTTTCGAGGGAAATCAACCCCTCCATAAGGGTATTTTGTTGCCTTTTGTACCATGATAATCCCAGGATGCACAACATAAACCTCTTCTCCCTCAAGTAACGGAACTTCAACTGCAGTTGTCTGGAAAAATTCTGGATTAAACTTCATACCAGCCAAATAGTCACCTGGGGTAAAGATATCAAATTCTCCCCACTTCTTGGTTTTGCCATCGCACACAAGGATATCTAAATCATCGTGAGGACGAACATGACCTGTTACCAATTCAACAGCAACACCGTTGGTGGGCAAATACGCCGGAGGCGCTGAAGCATCTTCACGCTGAGGAAGCTCAGTAACTAATATTTGCAATTGCTCCAAGGGAGTAGCCTGCGTATTTAATAGTCTAGATTGGATCTCTTTTGACATAAGTACCAGATTATACATTATCAATCCAAATTTAACAAACTCATCGTTAAAAAAACTCACCCCTCAAATAAAATTCTCCCATTTACAAGCTCGCCGGAATCTGGTAGCGTAAAGTGAGACGGTAAAAGAATCGTTGTATTTTTGTTTTTTCCTCTATGATTACATTTTTTGGTACGGCTGACAATGAAAAAGAAGTACTTCTTTACTTTACGCATAAGAAAGACTCCCATACGTTTTTTAAAGTCGTCCGAAGCAAGGACGGACACACGTTCAATGACAAGCCGCAATATGTGTTTGTCGTAGATGAAAAAAATCGTGAAGAAAAACACTTCTTGTGGAAGAATCTCCGTGTCTCCAACCAAAAAGAGCAGTCTCTTATCACCTACCAATCAACTGACAAAGCACAGCTGCTTTCTTCAGCAACTACAGTTGATTTTTTGCATTGGACGAAGCTTGGCAAAAGCCCTACGATTGCAGCTCCTGGTGCCATTGTGCCTAATTTCAGATATAAAAACCGCTATGTCATGTTCTATGGTGAGAAGACAATAGGCATCGCTATGTCAGGCAATGGAAAGGTCTGGCAAACAGCAGAGACACTGATAGCTCCTCGCGAAGGTTTCTTTGATCATGGATCATTGACCATGGGAGACGTCTTTCAAGCTCACGACAATATCCTTGTCCTCTATTACACAAAAATTAAAAATAAATATGCAGTGGGGGCAGCACTCTTTGATAAACATAATCCCACCAAGCTTCTCTGGCGATCTGATAATCCTATCTGGGAACAAAAAATGCATCTGCCCGATGATGAGATTGAACCACTTGGTATTGCTTACCGCACAGAAGAGATAATCTTATACTGGAAAGTTGGCAAAGAGCAAATATTTGCGATCTCGTGCCAAGTACCCGGTAAATACCATCACCTCGCAGACACGTCATTTAATCCAGTTCTCAAGCGGTCTCACAAAAACCCAATCATCACACCTCTTCCAGAAAAGGCTTGGGAGTCGCGTGCCACGTTTAATAGCGCGGCTGTCTACGAAGACGGCAAAGTGCATTTTGTGTATAGAGCACTAGGAGACACCGATTTGTCAGTGTTGGGTTATGCATCAAGTCGTGACGGCATTACCATTGACGAGAGGTCAAATGAGCCAGCATATATACCTCGTGAGCCCTGGGAGACGCCCGGAGGGAACTCTTTTGACACCTTTGCAGACCATTATGTCTCCGGTGGTGGATATGGTGGCATTGAAGATCCAAAGCTGACCAAGATTGATGATAGATTCTATATGACCTATGTTGCTTTTGATGGATGTAATCCACCTCGACTTGCCATCACCTCAATTAGCGTCAAAGATTTCTTGGATCACAAATGGAAAAACTGGGAGAAACCGAAACTTATCTCGGCACCTGACATGGTCAACAAAAGTGGTACGCTCTTTCCGGAAAAGATCAATGGCAAATATGTGATGTTTCACCGTGTATATCCTAATATTCTTATTGACTATCTCGATGACCTGGAATTCAATGACTATCTCCAAGGTATGTACTTCATCCCACCACGACGAACACACTGGGATAGCAAAAAGCTTAGTGCAGGAGCACCACCAATTAAAACTAAGGACGGCTGGCTGATGATTTACCATGCTGTTGGTTATCAAGATTCAAGTCGTTACAAAATCGGTGCAATGCTGCTTGACGCGAACAACCCAACTAAGGTACTCTATCGATGCAAACAGCCAATCATTGCACCAGACATGGACTATGAAAATGCTGGACACAAAGCTGGTGTTGTGTATCCTTGTGGAGCAGTTGTCAAAGGTGATGAGCTATTGGTATATTATGGTGGAGCAGATACCGTAATTTGCGTGGCATCGCAAAAGCTTGATACCTTTCTTGAACAGTTAAAATACAACCAAGAACCAAAGCTGAAACGAATTCACCTGAACAACTAATTAGTTATGACAAGTCTACAACGTTTTCCTGAGAATCCTATTCTTAAGCCCAATTTTGATCATCCGTGGGAGCATGATGGAGCCTTTAACGGCTGTGTTATCTTTGCTGAAGGGATGTATCATATTGTCTATCGTGCATTATCTAGCGAGCAACAGCACGAAGGACAAACTATGCGCGTCTCAACTGTTGGGTATGCAACAAGTACGGACGGCAAACACTTCGGAGAGACAAAACAGCTGATTGTCCCCACAGAAGAATGGGAGAAGTTTGGCTGTGAAGATCCTCGTATCACGTATCTTAATGGCAAATATTATATTTTCTACACCGCACTCTCCAAGTTTCCCTTTACAGCTGACGGCATCAAGATTGGAGTTGCCATCACAAAGGATTTTAAGACATTTGAAAAGCACCCTGTTACAACGTTTAACTCAAAAGCTATGGCACTCTTTCCTGACCTTGTAGATGGCAAGATGGCTGTTATGTTTACGATAAACTCAGATCTACCTCCTGCCAAAATTGCTTACGCGCTCCTGGATCGAGAGGAAGACCTCTATAATCCTCACTTTTGGAATGAATGGTATGAAAACGCCAACGATCATTTCTTGCATCTGCTTCGAGATATCAGACATCAAGCAGAATTTGGAGCACCTCCTGTCAAAACCAAAGACGGATGGCTAATGATTTATTCCTATATCGAAAATTACTTCTCTGATACGGGCAAGGTATTTGGCATTGAAGCAGTGCTTCTTGATAACAACAATCTCAGCCATATTCTCGGAAGAACCCATAAACCACTCCTTGTGCCTGAAGCAGAATACGAATTACATGGAGACGTCCCAAACATCGCTTTTCCAACGGGCGCGCTCATCAAAGATAATGAACTCTATGTTTACTACGGAGCTGCTGACACAAGCTGTGCTCTTGCGACAATGGAAGTGGAGCCACTCTTGAAGAAATTACTGCCACAACCTCATGAAGAGATGAATCAGCAATATGAACTTCGTTTCCATCGTTTTCCTGAAAACCCAATTATCGAACCCATCATTGAGCTAGATTGGCAAGCAGCAGGAACATTTAATCCAGCAGCAATTTATGAAGATGGTAAAGTACATATCATTTATCGAGCACAATCAATCAACGGTATTTCTTCGTTTGGCTATGCAACAAGTACCGATGGCTTTCATATTGATGAGAATCTTGATGAACCTATCTATATTCCTCGGGAACCGTCTGAAAAGGCAGCTCGGCCTGGGAACTCTGGCTGTGAAGATCCTCGTATTACAAAGATTGATGATAGATTCTATATGACCTATACCGCCTATAACGGCGTCAATCCTCCACGTATCGCGCTAACAACCATTGCTGTAAGTGACTTTTTAAAACGGGAATGGAACTGGTCGATACCCAAGCTTATTTCTCTTCCAAATGTTGATGATAAAGATTCCTGCATCGTCAAAGGCAAAGTACCCGGTACCTTTCTTGCCTTTCATAGGCTTGGTGACTCTATCTGGCTTGACATACGAAAGGACTTAGAATTTAACAAAGAAGACTATTTGGCAGGAGTCAATATTGCAGGTCCACGAAAAAAGCAATGGGACAACGCAAAGCTTGGCATCTCAGCTCCGCCCTTTGAGACTCATGACGGTTGGTTGCTTCTCTATCATGGTGTGTCCTACCCGGCAAATATCTATAAAGTAGGGGCAATGCTGTTGGATTATACCGACCCGACAAAAGTCTTGTCACGAACTGATTATCCGTTGTTTGGACCAGAAACACCCTACGAATTGCAAGGACAAGTACCTAATGTCGTTTTCCCTTGTGGAGCTGTCATACTCAAAGACACTATCTTTATGTACTATGGCGGCGCAGACAAGGTAACCGGAGTTGCGACGTTGGGACTCAAAGATCTAGAAGATGTACTGGCAAGGAAGTCTCTGATAGGATAATCCTATCCTGTGTATTGTTTATAACCATAGAGTGTTGCCATAGCAAGTGCATATGCCCAACTTGATCTCTTCTTCTCATCGATATTGGTAACTTCATCAACTGCAGATTTTCTCGCTTTCTTATTTTCAGGTTCTGCAATCACCCTGAGCCATTTAGTTATAATTGGATTGGTTTCCTTTGTCGACAAGACATCTTTCGCATAAGCCAGATTATCTGGAGCCAATGATAAGACTAACATGTCTCCATAGTCCATCTCCTTAGAAGAATGTAAACTCACTTGTTGGGCATACCTTTTTACTTCATCAGGATGAGATCGTGCCAATCGGAAACCAATTTCCATAGCTTGCCAATAATTAGCCTTCTCCCCCACAGATTCGCGCACGCCTTGAAGCAGCACTTCAGGATTTGTTGAACGAAGTGCATCAGCCAAAAACATACGCCCCTCACTGTCATACGAATCCCCTAATCTCTCAATAAATTGATAACCGGCAAAATTTGGTTGCTTGTCAGCAATAGCAACAAGCAATCGTCGAGCTTTTTGCCAATCAATATCCCGCACAGCATCGCGCACTTTCTGAAGATTGGTAGGATCAAGTGCACTAGTAAGGGCAATACTATATTCAGTCTCTTCCAAATCGTCACAGATTCGCTTTGCTAGCAATGCTTCTTTTGGCTTATACGGTGCTATAGCCAGTCCCAATGCTCCTACAGCTTTTGCATCGGAATCTTT
>JAHFKF010000038.1:0-507 GCA_023245475.1 Candidatus Levyibacteriota bacterium | reverse complement strand
ATAAGAATCAAATGGAGAAGGATTATTTTGCAACAGCTCCATCAACGGCTGAACTGCACGAAGAATGACAGCCCGGGACTTGGGTTCTAAATCTTTCTTAGCAACAGGAATCGGCAAATCCGTCTCGGTGATACCATCCCCTGAAAAGACTGTTTCCTTGAGAAGAAGCCCTGCTCCGACTGTAGAAACAGTAGCCACCCCACCTGCAAGCAACTTCCTTCGAGAAATCCCTTTCTTTGCATGTTTACCAGGTCTACTGTCTAACACGGGAATAGTACCGAAATCATCATACGTTACCATCGTTGGATTAACCCATATCGGCAATTCAGCTAAGGTTGGCGATGATTGTTTTAGCGTTGCACCCAAATCAATCGTCACTGTTTCTGGTTGGGCAGTTTTCCTCCAATAGATCGTGTTCACGTCATCTGCCAATTCGGCCATTGTCTTATGTCTATGAATAGCATTTTTTGCTGTAGCCTTTACTGACGCGTCTTGCAAAGCGCCAAT
>JAHFKF010000102.1 GCA_023245475.1 Candidatus Levyibacteriota bacterium | reverse complement strand
AACTGGACAGGCCTTCTCTCCATCACCCTTGATCCCAATGGGTTCGGGAGTTATCTCATCGGGGAGGGGCTCAATGGGGGGTATACGGTGGGTTCATTCACTGTAGGGATCCCTACGTGGTTCCAAACAGGGAACGCAGCACGCATAGAGGCAAGCATCACCACTCCCAAGACCGTGTACACGCAGGGGGATAAGATTACGTATATCATCACCTACAAGCTGTACTCCACTGCTACGTCTACCACTCCCTTTGCCACATACACAGAATCAGCCGTGCTTGATACCAAAGACATAGCCGTGGGGACAGTTATGCTGAAATCGCAGTATGGGACAGTGGTGAGTGTCGTAGTTGCTGTAAAACAGGGAGTTACGCTTGGGCAAGCGCCGAATGATTTTGATCAAAAGATTTTAGATTTTTCTAGCACAGACATACCAGCTCCGCTTATCAAATCATTGATAAGAAAAGAAAGTAACTTTAAACCTGATGCGATCAGATATGAAATTCATACTGACTACAATTGGTATTCAAGATTCGGTCCGTCTACACCTCTACAACCAAGTTGGCGTGGTGTTTGGAACTATCCCGAAAAGCATTGGCGATTAGCAGGTCATAATGCCCTAGGAGATATTTTCGCTGTAGGTGATCAAGTAAAAGATATGAGAACAGATATTTATACCAGAATGCGTGAATACACTACACCAAAACTTAACATCATCAATATAAACAGAGATGACACAATTACTGCTCAAGAAGTAAAAGATGGTAATCCTACACGAAGCTGGACATTCCTACCTCCTACCCTTGATTATACAGCACAACTTTTGCTTGCCTCAAGTTATGGCTTAATGCAGGTTCTCTACGAGACTGCCAGATGGAACAATTTCGAAGGAGACACAGTGAGTCCCGCGCGTCATATTGAAGAATTGTTTGATCCAAAAACAAATATCCAGATGGGAGTACGTGTTCTAAACTTTTTTTATCAAAATAATGTTACGAACCATCCTGACTGGACTTACGAACAAAAAATCAAAGATGCTTTATTGAATTATAATGGCGGTGGTGATCCGAATTATGCGAAAACTGTCTACAATGATTTCTACTTGAGCGGTATTTATAACAAAAACTAGTATGAGTAAAAAAATCCTATTCTCTGTAATAATATTATTTGTTATCATTCTGACTTTTATTGTTTCAAGCTACTTCAACACAGAAAAAAATGTGGTACAAAAAGTTGAGCAAAAGAAACAAGAATTTGATCAGAGTGCATATGAGAAGAAGCCGAGACAATATTTACTTTCATACATAAACTCGTTGAACAAAGAGGAAATTGCAAAACAGTTCCCCATCGGAAACATCAAGCATTCTGAAGGTTTTATTTATGCAGCTTACTACTTGCCTAACAATTTTGAATCTATATCTCAAAAGATTATAGAAAACTTTAACCATCCTGAAGCCGCATTTAATAAGACCCGTCCTGGTGTTATCGTTTTCACACTTGAAGGAGATAAGATTCATATCATCTGGGAAAGTGAAGAATCGTTATCAGCAGTGTTATCACTTGGTTTTGTTGAATTTAAAGATATTAATAATGATGGGATTGATGAGCTAATCCTCACAGTCGGACAAGGTGTCAGACAAACACCGGCCCTTTGGATATATCAGTGGAATGGAACTAAGTTCTCGCTAATAAATCCGAATCCAGGTAGTACCTATGAACCTGACAGATGGCTTGCTGGTATTTCTGCAGAACTCAAAGATGTAGACAGTGACAAAGTTTTTGAAGTAGTTACTACAAATGAGGACGGCAAAGATATGATTCGTCGTACTTACAAATATAACGGCAAAGAATACGCACTCTGGAAAAAAGAAATCCAAGAAGCGACCCAGTAGAATACCCTTCTCTTGGGCTATGAATTTAATAACTACGATGATGACATCATCATATACGCTACTGCGTATGGGATTCCATCGGACTTATTAAAATCTCTCATTCATCAAGAAGCACTGAAGAAATTTGATCAGCAATTGGGACAGAGGATATTTGTAGCTCGTTCCTATCGCTATGAAGCGCATACGGACTATGACTGGTATTCGCGCCAAAGCCCGTCAGTTCCTGCCACATCAGGATGGCGAGGACTTGGAAATTATCCGGAAAAACAGTTTGCTATAGCAGGGCATGTTGTCACCGGAGAGTCCATCAAGCAAGGAGATCAAGTGCCAAGCGATTATCTGACGTGGAGCGAATACACCGCAGCGGGGAAATTGAAGGATGCCTCATTAGGAGTTACCGCGGCAAAACTTGTGGCAAGCAATCCTCATCAAGGATGGCCGAGCCGGCCAAACTGGGATTTCACTGCTCAACTTGTGTTAGCCGCAAGTTACGGATTGGGACAAACACTGTATGAGACCGCGGTAAACCGAGGATTTGATACGCGCATTGATACGGGAAAACCGGCGGTTCCGGTGGAAAATCTTTTTGAGCCGAAGGTGAGCGTGGAGTTGGGGGCGAAGAGTTTGAAGAAGGAATATGATAGATGGGGAAATTGGGCAGATGCATTGTTCTGGTATAATGGTGGAAGAGATAATCCAGATCCTGCCATATTCGATTCCCGAGATTACGCAAATGCCATAACCACCCGTTGGAACAATGGAAATGGAATCTATAAGCAGGTAACACCTTAATCATTAAAATATGATGAAATTAAATGTAAAAAATATTTTAATAGCGGGAATTATTTTAGTTCTCCTGATTTTTGTTTTAGTAAAGTTGAATAGTCGGCTTCATACTGCTAATACTCTTGTTGCACAAAATACTCAGACACCCAGCGTGGCAGAAAGTGAGCCGCCGTTGCCCTTTGGCCAAATTACGCGGGATGAAGCTATTAAGCATGTTGAATGGGCATACAGAAATGGGAAACCTTATGAGCAAGTTGCTTTGACAAAGGATGGTCCTAAAGATTATGTGGTGACGTTTTATCAGCCCAATCCGAGAGATGAAAACCTTAAAACATGGCAAGAGCAAAGAGGCGGCATATTGGTTTTTCATATCAAAGAAAGCAAACCAGAACTTATTTGGGAGAGTCGAGAGAATATTAATTTAACAAGACCCGTAATCGAAGTACGCGATGTTACTGGAGATGGTAATGCAGAAATCCTAGCAACATGGTCTGATGGCAAAGGGTCTATTCTTTATTTGTATTCTTGGAATGGCAAAGATTTTATGTATATAACTCCTGTGCATAAGGTGGAATTGATTGGCGGCTCTGATAATTTGTATGCGCCAAGTTTTGCTATATACAGAGGTGATATTCAAGTAAAAGATTTAGATGGTGACCACATTGATGAAGTGATACTTTTAGGTGGCGTAATTCTTGATAAAGATGAGAACGAACAACCAAATCCTAATCCTACTGCAACCATTTTCAAATGGGATGGTAAAAAATACTATATTTGGAAATTATCTACTCCAGTAGATGCTGAGTTAGAAAGGAAAATATATAAGTAATCCTCTTCCACCTCCTTCCTCCCCACCCAAAAGCTCTACCGCACCGCTCTCAACTACCTCGACCGCCTTGAACAATCCCATGACGAGCTCTCAAAGATAACCGGCATCAAATTCACCCATGCAG
>JAHFKF010000101.1 GCA_023245475.1 Candidatus Levyibacteriota bacterium | reverse complement strand
ATTCCTGAAAAGAAAAGAGAACATATACAAAGAGAAACGTTCTTGGGCATTACGGATGCTACATTATTCTTCAAAGCAATACACTTTGTCTCACTGCTTGTTATTGGATTATTACTCATTACTCTTGCACCTAACTATGTAAAGCGCGTCAATGCACATATTGTTCAGCGCCCCGGTAAAAGTATTCTTGTTGGACTTGCTACCGTGCTGGCAATGCCGATAGTTCTTTTTATCCTCCTTGTGACAATTGTTGGAATCCCGCTAGCGCTGATCGCAACGGCTTTATTTGCGATTGTATTGTATCTTGCGAAATTCTTTGTGATCTTGCTTGTCGGAGAAAAAGTAGCTGCATGGCTTAAGTTTCAGACGAAACCATCCGTGATGTTTCTGATAGGACTTGTTCTTTATGAACTTGTTACGTTCATCCCTATTGTCGGAGGCTTAGCAGCTATGGCAGCATTACTGTTTGGTCTAGGAAGTGTAATGCTTCAAAAGAAAGCACTCTATACGCATCTAAGAAAAACGAAAGAAATCTAAAGAGATGTCTTTTCAATCTCGCTGATCTTTTTTCTTTTATAGATTTTGTTGACTACGACAACCCCCAAAATAACAAACAACCAAGAAAGCTGTGCAAGTAATGGATGAATGTACACAAGTGGGATAGACAGCGTAAAGACAACCGGAGCCACAAGACTTCTGGCTAAATAATAATGTACTTGCTTCTCCCCTAGTTCGTTGCTTACCAAGCGATAATTGTGAGATGCATATGCCCAAATGATTGCCAGCATGTACCCAACCAATGCAAGACTTGTAGTATAAAACACAACCACCACTGGCACATTCATATAGTCTCCATACAAATCAACAGGAAATGGAATGAATGAGACGAAAATCAAAAAGACTAAATTCATCCAGACCAATGGACTATCATAACGCTTAAGCATCCCAAAAATTGCATGATGGCTCAGCCAATAATATCCGATTACCAAAAAACTGATAATATTGGCAAGATACTGCGGCCAAAGAGTAAGAATAACCGTTCCTAACTGTGTACTAACTTGAGCAGCATCAATTTCAGGGATATCAATTTTGAGGACAAGAAGCGTTGCAGCAAAAGCAAAGACAGCATCTGAGAAGTTAATTATTCGAGCTTTATCAATCAAGTTGCCAACTTCTTGCTTGATCTTCTTTTCTTCTTTAAGCTCTGAATCCATACTTCTAGCGGACTGCCACAACAACTTTACCTTTAGGATGCCCTGTCTCTAAATAACTAAATGCTTCTTTTGCTTGATCGAGAGAGAAAACCTTATCGAGTTGTACTTTTATCGTACCAGCATCAACAAGTGCTGCAAGATGAGCTAACTTTTCGTTTGTGATTTGTGTAGATTGCTGAATTGTTGTAACGTCATGCTGTTTATCAAGCTCTTTGTCAGGTTGCTCAATCATAGTCACAATGGTTCCACCTTTTTTCAAAACCACAAATGATTTTGTGTAAGTCTCTCCACCAACGGTGTCATACACACCATCGAAATCCGTGAGCATAGTCCCAAAATCTTGTGTTTTGTAATCAATAATTTCATCTGCTCCAAGCGCTTTCACAAAGTCTTCTTGGCCAGTACTCACCGTTGTTGCAACATAAGCACCTAATGCTTTTGCTAGCTGAATTGCAACAGAACCAATACCTCCTGAACCACCATGAATGAGAACCTTTTGTCCTGAATTTAATTTCATGTGATCTTCTAACGCTTGGATTGCACTGACACCCACAAGCGGTAATGCTGCTGCATTGATAAAATCTGCACTCTGAGGTTTTTTTGCAACAGTTCCGGATTTTGCTGCAGCTACTTCAGCAAAGGCCCCTGATCCACCACCAAATGTATTGGCAGATCCGTACACATCATCACCAATTGCAACATGATTTACTCCTCCACCAACAGCAGTAACTTTTCCAGAAAAGTCTCCTCCAATCGTAAGCGGAAATGTAACAGGCATCATGTCTTTCATATAACCCCGTCGTACTTTGTAGTCAAAAGGATTAAGACTTGCGGCGTATACATCAACAAGCACTTGTCCATCTTTTAATGTAGGTGCTTCTACGTCTGAGGAAACAACAATCACATCGACATCTCCGTAACTCGTAAGTTGTGCTGCTTTCATGTATTAAAATACTACTATACTGTCACTTGCTTGTCAATTCAAGATACTACTTCTTATTGTTATACCGAGTGCTTTCAGGCATCTGCATCGTATCCATATCATTCATGTCCATCATACCTTCTCTGTCGGGCATACCATTGTCTGGCGCTTGACCAAAGCCAGGTTTAACGACTTCAACAACTTGCATCATCCCATGATCTTCATGATAGAGAATATGACAATGCAGCACATATTTCCCATCAAAATCTTTGTACTTCGTACGAATTATTACGGTACTTCTTGCCGGAATTGGAAACGTATCATCCAATCCTGGCCTGTCAACAGGAACCCCATTGATCGATATTACTTGAAAAGGATTAATATGAATATGGAAAGGATGCACTTCGCGGCTTTTATTAACAAGCTTCCATTCTTCTGTTGTGCCAAGTGTCATCACCTGATCAATAACATCAGGGTTGTACTGCTTGCCATCAAGAAGAAACGTCGGATTATCATCAGTGCCGCTCATCGAGAAGGTTAATGTTCTTGTGTTATCAATATGTGACTCTTTAAAATTATCATAAGGGATAAGTTGCTTTGGTAATTCTTTGGAAAGCATTGGCATACCAGCAACTACCATATGCATAAAGGTGTCTTTCGTATAATGAGCAAAGCCTTCATTAAATGGTAACGACTGAACATCATATGTCCCCCATAAGCCACCTTGAACAAGGATTTCAATACGATCTCCCGGTGCCATCACTTCGCTATCAACAGCCTGCACATGAGAAAGAGTATTGCCGTCTCGTGAAATAATATGTAATTTCTGACCAGGAAGTGCAAAATTATAAAAATCATCTGCGCTAATGTTTGCGATTCGCCATCGCTGCATTTCCCCTGGACGAAGATACAGTGCTGGCATAACTTGGCCATTTACCAATCGCTTTGGAGAGTTAGCATCATCACCATCTTGTGTTGAAAGTAACAATAATCGTTCAGGAACGCCTTTGATACCCGGCAAATTATCAATATTGCCTCGCACAATAATTGCTCCAGCCATACCACCCATAACTTGATTTTCAACATCGGGATGGTAGTGAGGATGATACCAATACAAGCCTGGAGGATGGTTACTTGGCAAATGATATTCGTAATCAAAATTTTCTCCAGGTTTTATATTTAGCAAAACGTTATCAGAGTTACCTTTGGGAGAGACGTGACTACCATGAAAATGTAAGTTGGTACTTTGAGTCAACTGATTATCTAAATGTACTTTCAAGGTATCTCCTCCTTTCAATTCAAAAACAGGACCTGGATAGATTTCATTATAGACATCTGACGTAACTTTTTTGCCCCCAATGACAACTTCAGTAGTCTTTGCTTGCAGACTCACATCGAGCAGACCGTTTTTACTAACAAAGCGTGGTGGTTCGTGCCATGAGGGATTAAAATTTGCTGCAGGACTAAAGATAAAGAATGCGAGGAGAAAAGCGCCAAGGGCGATGAAGAACCGCTTATAATAAGGAACTTTCTTTCGAAGAGATTTCTTTGCTACCTTTTTCATGG
>JAHFKF010000037.1 GCA_023245475.1 Candidatus Levyibacteriota bacterium | reverse complement strand
CAAAAAGACTTTTTTCAATTGCCTTTCCTAAGTGATGAGGATTATGAGCAAGACGAGAAAAAGAAGGGAAGGTAATCCGGATCATATTGTCCATAATTAAACGAAGCGGCGTAAACGCCCATTTTTGTGCAAAGCCAATATATCCCAACTGAGAAAAGGGCATGACAGTCCCAAGATAAAGAATCAATAAATCATCTTTGAGCAATGCCAAGATGCTATTGGATTGGAATGGAATGCCAAATGAGAGAAGCTTCTTTGCTACGTCTTTTGAAAAACTAACACCAATACGCCATGGAGCAATCAGATACATACTCGCCAGCCCTGCAATGCCCCGTGCAAGCACTGCATATGCATAACTCATAATGCCATAGCCTTTGAGAGCAAAGAACAGTACCGTGGCATTGAAGACCAATGCTTCGATTACTTGCGGAATGACTAATTTATCAAAACGTAGATTTCTCTCTAATATAATAGATGGAATTGTTTTCAGAGATGAAAAGAAAAATGAAATAACTAACGCCTGGAAAAGAAAAATTCCTTCACCATTTAATTTATATAGATGCCCAACAAAACTGGAAAGTAATAACGCAATAATACAAACAGTAACAACAAGCACTTGCTGAATGGTAAATGTGGTTCGTAGATCTTCTTCTGTAAGCGCTTCTTTCTTTTGGATGAGAGCAGCTGCAAGACCAATGTCGGAAAAATAACTTAAAAAAGCAATCGATGCTGAGACAACAAAGAATACACCAATTGCTGACTCTTCAAGAACGGCATAAAGAATTGTGATTACACCGAGATTGATCAGTTGAATTACAAATGTCCGAGAAACAAGAGCAAAAACACCATGAATGGAGCGTTTGGTTATTGTTGCGATATCAAGTTCTTCCATAATGTAAATCGTACCACAGAATAATGCTCTCTAAAATAGCTCGAATAATAACAGGAACATTTGCACCTGTTTGATGTCCCAGCTCTCGAGGATAGTGTGTCACTCCCACTTCCTTAATTTTTAACTTTTTTCTCTTTGCCTTTGCTAAAATCTCTGTTGTAATCATAGCTCCTTCAGATCGTAATGGCATTAACTTGGCAACTGCATCTCTCGTAAATAATTTGAACCCGCAATCAATATCTTTAAAATAAAAACGAAACAGCATTAGATCCCAAACCTTTAGTAAATTCATAAGCAATAATCGTTTAAATAATTTCTTATCTCGCCTTTTTTTTCGAAAACCAATGACAATATCTGCTTTATTACTTTTTTCGAGAAGATTAGTCACTTCAGAGAAGTCGAATTGTCCGTCACCATCAGTGAAGACAATTAAATCGTACTCTGCATGAGTAAAACCACTGGTTAATGCAGCACCATATCCCCTGTTGGGCTGATGGGAAATCAGTTTTAACCTATCATCCGTTGCAGCAAGACGCTCTGCAATTTCTCTAGTTTTATCACTAGATCCATCATCAACCATAATAATTTCCCATTTTCTGGCAACTTTTTTGGCAACGGGGATGGCTGAGTTAACAACGTTTTCTATATTGGCTTCTTCATTCCAGAAGGGAAAAAAAATGGAGAGTTCAGGTACTTTTTTTATCATGTATCTTATCCTTTCGTGTACTCATTATACCAAGAAAAAGCACCAGAACTCCAGTAAGAGAAAGTGCATTCCCTAATCTTTCAATAGGTGTTTGTATGAAACGTAGCTCAATAAAATGAGTTCCGACAGGAACAGCAACAATCATCCCATTTTTTGCTTTTGTATAAGAAGTCTCTTTACCATCAACGAAGACATGCCACGCTGGGAAGTATGCTTGTTTAATAAGAATCTTTTTTGCCTTTTTAAGAAAAATCTGTGCAGTAATCATACCTGTTTGCTGAATAACAGTAATCTTTCCGTCTGAAGAAGGCAACGTTATTTTATCAACCACAATCTCACGGATACTTTTGGATTCAGCAAAACCGTTTGGCAAATATTCATCTGAAATTTTTGAAGTATCCCATTTGATAATACTTGGTTTTGTATAATCATTTGCTGTTTTTGCAAGTTGCACTTGAGGAACAAATAGTTCTGCATTAACAAAAATGATGGCAATAAGCAAAACACTTCCTAACAAGGGTTCTACAAAAGGAAAGTTTTTAAACATCCATAGAACTGCTCCTCCCAAAAAAGAAATAAAGAAAGATACTATGAGAAGAAATCTCCAGGGATATTGAAAAAATGCCATTGGAGAAAGCGCATCCCACAAAAATTGAGAGCTATTGAGCATCAGAAATAGCGAGAAACTCAACGAAAGAACGCAGAAACTAAGAATACTAAATAATCGTTTATCTTTCTTCCAAGAAAAGAATAGTGCAAAAAGAGCAATGATCGCTAAACCAATATGTAATTTACCTATTTTATATGACACACCGTCAATACATGAATTTGGTGTAGAACCACCAAACCCCCAAGCACTATTCCATAGCTGTTGCGGACAAACGAAATGCTCTTTATAGGCAGCTCCTCCACCCACTTGTGACAAGACATCTGTATACTTCATCTCTGCAAAAACAGGTAACCAATAAAATGATGCAAGGAGAATCCCCAATCCTAAAGAGGCAAAAATAAGATACCGCTCAGCTGTTTTTACTTGAAACACTAAGAGGCAAGCAAAGGCAAATAAGAAGGGTGTCGCCATCATCGCAGTAAGATTGTGAGATATTATAATTCCAGCATAACCAATGGCAGAAACAGCAATCCATTTCCAAAGAGTCTTCTTGGTCGTTTTTTTATTGTGTAATGTTTGAGCAATTTGAGAAACACCCCAAAAGGCTAAGGGGATAAAAGAGTAAGCAAAAAACTCCGTCACATCTCCTCTTACATAAATATTCACGGCATGATAAGGAACATAAACATAGAGTAACGCAGAAACAAGCCCGCCCCATCTTCCCCAAAATGATTTGGCAAAAAGGTACATGGTAATTCCTGATCCGATAATAGCAATTATCATCATTATTTTTGTTGCGGTCAATGCATCAAAGAAAAATGCCATTAGCCCTCCTAGATAGTAAGCAAGAGGTGCATAAAAGTTAAAAATGGGATAGCCATAACCGTAGCCTAAATCTGAAACCCATCGTACAGGGAACATGCCATCAGAAAGGGACTTATGCATCTCATAGACTCGTGCAACTTGCGCATCGTCATGCATAGGGAAGAAACCTGGAAGAAGTAGTGGTTTAATCGCCCAATAAGAAAGGCCAATGAGAATAACAAACGGCAATAATTTTTGTAGTAACTTCATAGATTAAATTGGAAACAATCTCTTCTGAAATCGAACGAATACTATGAGTATAACAAAACTAATAATTGAAACGATATCAGCAACTAAACGAGTTTGCGTCTCTATAAATTGCAGTACTACTTGTTGTTCACCTGAAGGAATCTCTATTGTCATAACGCCCTTAGGATTGTCCGAGGAGATATGAATTGATTGTCCATTAAGAGAAGCTTTCCAACCTGGCCAGTAGAGTGTATTAATCTGAACGGTGCTGTCTTTTTTATTATTTGCGGTAAATTGAATTGTTTTATTGTCATACATGACTTCTTCAATGACTCCTTCGCCTTTGATCACTTCTACTTTTTTTGCTGGCCGTTCTGTAGGCTTGTTGCTTGCACCTCGAGGTTGATATTCATCTTTAACCGTTGTTGTTGCATCATTGGTTATATAGAAACCTTCGCCACGATCGATAAATTCTTTGGGAGTAATGTATGGATATGTTGCAATCGCAAGAAGAAGAATAGTAACGATAAGATATCCATTGCGGGACATTCCATTCGTATGAGTAAAAATAAAAGCTGCAAGAAAAGGAATTGCTATAATCTCAATCGATAACAATCGAAATGGAAACTGAATCAACGATGAAGGAATAATACTCCAAAGAGGACTCGATAGAGAAGAACTAAACAAGATACTAACAAGACCTACAGCAAAAAAAAGAAAAAACAGAATATTTATTTCTTTTTTACTATGCCATAGTTTCTGCTTAAAAAACAAGATTATGGAGACAACAATAATAAATAGTCCAAGAAAACTAATAAGAGAAAGTGATGCAAAATATTCTAATGGGTTTGAGACAGATACCCTACTAAATTGCGTAATCGGTAATTCAACAATAATTGGCAACCAGAAAAATGCTGCCATACTGATTCCAACAAGAACAGTAACTAGGCTATGTAATAAATAAGCTTTCTTCTTTTTTGAGAAAATAATTTTTATCGATAAGTAAAAAAGAATCAGTGGTAAAAAAAGTGCAGCAAGTGTATTATGAGAAATCACAAGCAGAAAGATACCAATGCTGGTAAAGAACATACTTCGTTTCTCAATCATCCAAAAAATAAATGGCACCCACATGAGAGCAAACACTTCACCTACCGAACCCCGAACATAGACATCATATAAATGGTAAGGAAAATATAATGCAATAATTGCACCAATAATGCTTGGGAATTTATTTTTGAAAACGTTTGCGAGCCATAGATAGGTAAACAGTGCAGATCCGAAGAGAGAAATACCAAGAATTATTTTGATTGATTCGACAAAACTAAATTTTAGTATATGTAAAAGAACACCTGCATACAAAAAACCAGGATATAAAAATGTTGCTACGGGATATCCATAATCGAAGTTTAGACGATGCAAGAATCGTACAGGAAACTGTCCATCAGCAAGAGCCTGATAGAATGACGTCAGTCGAATAATCATCCATTCTCCATCATCGGTCACAAAAAAACCAGGATGTAAGAGAGCAAGAAAGGCGGGAAGACAAACGAGGATAATAAGCAATGGAATAGCAATTTTCTTCATGTCTATTACTTTATTTCATAGAGCGTATAGAAACTATTTTGCTCTGCTTTTTTCATTCGTAACACTGGAGTAGCTGGCCATTCAGCGGGTGCAAATCCAATTTGCGAACAGGAAGGACATTCTTGATAAAAGACAAAATACGTTGGCATTGTTTTACTCGCATCAATTACTTCTTTTGGAGCAGTGTCGTTGATGGGCCAAAAACCCTTAATGGTTATGTTGGGGTTATCATGTAAGTATATCTCTAATGCATACGGCATCAAACCAAACGTACCTCCAGTCCCAACATAGATCTTTTCTGTTTTTGCTTTTTCTTTGAGGAACGCTACTGTTTCATTAACCCCTCCTCCAGCAGGCCATCCTCTGACAAGTTGCGTAAGGTCTGATTTGGGTATAGGAGCATGAGCAAAGTCAGTAATAATAAAGTAGTCTTTGAAAAGAGGCAACGTCAAAAAGACAATAACAATAAACAACCGAAACCAAGCTTTACGACTTACAGTCATCATATACACAAAAGCATAGGCAGCCAGTACCAGTAGTGGCATCGTCATAAATAAGATGAACCGAGGATAGATCACCTTGCCAAAGAAAGCCAGAGCCATAAAGGGAACAATAAACCAAGCCAGTAACAATAATTTCTCTTTGAAATATTTTTTGCTCACGAGAAACGATGACAACACTAACAGTACTACAGGAATTGTCATATAGTTAAGAAGCCAACCTCCTAAACCAGTAAAGTTACCGACAAAGAAAGCAAATGGACGAGCAATCCAATCACTAAAGGAATAAATAAACACTAAATTTTTCTCTCCAATAATATGATAAAACGGTGAAAGGCGCAAAACCAAAGACATCGCTAAAGCAACTCCAGCCGCAACAAGTGCAAGCAGGAACCATTTGCCAAGTAACCTCCTCCAATGCTTTTGTTTGAAATCAAATAATACTAATGAAAACGGCAATAAGATTAATGCAAAGTTTGTATTACTTTTGGTCAAAAGCCCAACGCCCATAATCATACCAAGCAGTAATGCAATATCAAGTCGAAGCTTCCGCACAAGAAGAAACTCAAAATATAATGCCCAGATAGTAATCATGGCAACGAGTGAATCATACAGAGCTAGTCGATCATAAACCAAAGCAAATGGATAAATAACATAGAGAAAGCTCGCGAAGAATGCAGTCTTACGATTTTTGAAAACCTCATTGGTTAAGAAGAACATACCAATCACAGAACCAACTCCGGCTATGACTGAGACAAGTCTTCCAGCAAACAGTGGATCTTCAATGAACTTAAGAAGAATCATAGCAATCCAAACATAGAGAGGCTGCTTACCATCGGTCAATGAAATAAAGCGCCAATTGGCATCATTCCCAGCAATCTGCGACCAGCGGATATAGATTGCTTCATCAGTAAAAATAGGAAGCCCGGTGAGGTTAGCAAGTCTAGTCAAAAAGTAAAGCAAAAGAATACCTGTGGCAATGAGAAAAGGCCAATACTTTTTTAGAAACTGCATACAGCACAAGTATACACGATGACAAGAATAAGAAGCAATCTGTTCTACTTCTTCAGTCGCCGTGATACAAAGACACCACAAACAATAAGTAAAGAACTTGCATAACTAATCAGATACATGATGGTAAGATTTTGTGGAATAGGTTTATCCCAGTTTCCGACATATAAGTAGGGAACGTATGTTAACAATGCGAAAAACGTGAGAACAATACTTGGGATAAAGATAAAGTAACGCCAAGACAGAAAAGCCGCAAAGATAAGTGGTTCAAGCAAATACCATGGTTGAAAATTTGTACGAAGTGATGCTGTCAGTGTTGCTCCAAGGAGCAGGACAATTGACCAAAGGACAACAGCATTCCAAGAAAATTTCTTATGCTTTATCTGTAGTATCGTCACCATAAGAAACACAGGCACAATAAATACTGTTGCGAATTTAATTCCAATTGAGATCAGAAGCAGTACCCAAGCCCAGATCAATCGCTTCTGTATTAGCAGATAAAAAGCCCACGTAGCAAAAAACATCATGACAATATCTAGGTGCGCTGAAACTAAATATTCAATCAACATAAATGGACTTAAACCCAAAAAGATTAAACCAAATACTTCCTTTTCTGGAGCAATTTTTCGCAATATCTTTTGCATGAAGTAAAGGGTACCAATGAAGCTTGCTGCCATCAGTGATTTAAATAAGAAAAATGTTGGCAGAAAAATACCAAATCCAACAAATGATAATGGAACTGTTATCGCAAGCCATAGAGGTCCATAGGGATACACTCGGTGTGTCCAGCGCATAAAAGAAAGCATTGGATCTGTAGGAAAATCTAACGCCTTATGCAAGTATGGATTCTGATGATAATGAGTCAGGATCTTGGCATCAAAAATATAATTGAATATGTCATACGAAAAGGCATTATAGGAGAACAACAATATCCCTGTCGTAATCATAATGAGTCTCCAAACAAATGTTGTAGTCAGTTTGTTTTTGATTGCTGCGAACAGTAAATAGCCATACAAACTATACAATGCAATCAATAAACTAACATAGAGATAGGTAGAAAGCGGACGATCAAAATAACCAATGTGCTGAAACCAAGAAGTTATATTGCGAAGAAACTCGATACGAGAAAAGGTTAAGCTGAGATCTACCTGAGTAAACGAATAAAGAAATAAACCAAGAACGGCAAAGAGATAAAGAAAAGAAAAAATCTTTAAGGTTCTCATAGATGTGCTATAAGGTTCTATAAACGCCGGTTATAGCATTACGCTTAATAACAAATAATCCCTTTAGGCCTTCAATTGAATCAAAAATTGGATTCACGCGTCTGGTCTCAACATATAACCACCTGACAGGCACTTCTTTGATCTTATAATCAAGGCTCTCTGCAAGATACAGCATTTCAACATCAAACCCTGCGGCAACATTGGATCCAGAGATTGCATGAAAGCCTTTGTGAAGCGTATTTAGTTTGGTAAAGATTTCTTTGGCAGCATTTCTACTAAACATCTTAAACCCACACTGCGTATCTTGAATATCACGAAGACCAATAATCATCCCTCGAAGAAAAATCATTCCCCTACCCATAAGTGCTCGTGTCCAAGGGGCACCTTTGCGCACTGCTCCTCGGGATCCAATAACCACATCATAGCCTTTTTCAAAATAGGGCAACAATTTATTCACTTCTTCAATAGGAGCTGCTTGATCCATATCGGTAAAGAGGACGTATTCTCCAATTGCCGCCAAGACTCCTTGGGTTACGGCTCCAGCTTTGCCATAGTGTGCTCCTTTAATGAGATGAAAATGATGATTTTCTTTAATGAAGTCTTCAATGAAATCAATACTACCATCCATTGAGCCATCATCAACCACAATTACCTCATATGGCAAACCTTTCTTTTCCAGAAAATGTTCGACTTTATCAAGGACACCTTTTTGCAGGTTAGCCATTTCGTCAAAGCAGGGAATAATCACCGACAGAAGAATCTTGTTCACAAGATTATTATACAAAAGATTTTACTGATCAACAAACACTAATATTGATTATCTCTGAGGACAACCTTGCTTGATCTGAGCAACCTCGGTCGCAAAATATGAAGGTAGGGTATTCCAAGAACTATCGCTTGAGATATAGACGTTACCTGCATTGCTTTGCTTAGAGCGAGCAAGTACTTGTTGCATTGTGGCTGCATCATTGACCCCGTAAATGATGTGATAGAAACGATTTGCGGCATACGTGGAAACCCACGAGGGGAAAGTCGCGCTAAAGTAACCTGCGGAGTCTCCTTGATAGTTTACAAAAAAGCCTGGCAGCGCCATATAATCTTGTATTGGAGTCGTTCCTGTGTTCCAAATCATTTGGGCTATTGCATTCTTATTGCGTGTTGCACTCCAAAACTCTGAATAGTAAGGAAAATTCTCAGGCGTTGCATTCATCTGATCAATATAGAAATCTTTAACATTGTATAAAGAAATCCAGCTATCAACCTCTGCATTGAGGGTAGCATTTGGCTTTGTATTTTGAGCACTCGTAATGTAGCCCAAAACTTTCATCCCTGCGCTTTTTGCTTTGGCAATGGCAGCGACATAGGTGGCATCAGCACTCGTTCCTGGACCATTGGCAGGATTGACGACCATGATCGGCACCGTAGGCAACGATGTCCGTACCGTATCCCATGAAGTATTTGGAGCAACAAACAATAATACTGGCATTGATTGACATGTAAGAGGAGTTGTCAAAAGAGGAGGCGTGGATGGCCCTGTTGTCACAGGAGGCAAGGTAGCTCCACCCAATGTTGGAGCAACAGTCGCCCCAGTTGTGGGAGCACAAGGACCTTGTGTTGGGCTAGGATCGGTTGGAAGGGTTGGTTCAGCTGTGACAGACGGATCAACAGTAATCGTAGGATCAAGAGCCAACGTTGGCGTAAGATCAAGTACAACTGTAGGAGTTACATCCGGTGGTGTTGTTGGAGGGACAGGAAGTGGATTCGCACCAAGTTGCTCAAGCAATCTATTGAGTAATTCCAAAAGAAAGATAAGCAACATCAAAAATAAACCATTGTGAGGCTTGTGTCCCTGATGATTATCTTTTTTACCGCCAAAATGTGCTGGGGCAATATCTGATTCACAAGGAAGCGTTATTGTTGCTTCAGCCTGTACGGAAGGATTTAACTCAGATTGAGAAGGAGCAACAGACGTTTGTCCGAGAGTCGGAGTTGCTGTTTGTGGTGGCGTACAACCGATACATCCCCAGGTGGTAGGTGTGGGTTCAGCAAAGGTTTGTTGTGGCAATATAAAAAAGCTAACAAGAGCAACCACAATTACTAAGCTCGTTTTTAATACCATGTATTTAGCTTAGAAAGATCAGCTTTACTTGTCAAGAAGGAGTTCTTTAACACGCTTGAGCAAATACTCTTTTGTATTCTTTTCAAGATCTTCATCGACTTCTTCAAATAATTTTTGCTGCAAGACGCCAATTTCACGCCCTGGCGGAAGATTGCATTCCTGCATGATGTCATGACCATTAATCGCCAAATCTTTAATAGAAAAAGGTTCAGGTGCAAGTTGTTCTTCAAGGCGTCTTTTGAAAAGCTTGAGTCTCCAACTTTCTGCTGTTTGCGTTCCTCCTCCCAGCCGATCTCCCACACGAAGATCCATCATATCTTGCACATTTTCTACACCAATTCTGCGGATAAATCGACGAACGGCTGCATCGGTAATCTTTTCGTCAACCGTAAACATATGCCACCTGACAAGCTTAACAATTTTCTCGCGATCTTTCTTGGAAAATCTCAATCGCTCCGCAATCTGATAGGCAAGTCTTGCTCCTGCAATTTCGTGATTATAAAAAATTACCAAACCATCTTCATCTGCTGACTGGACTCGAGGCTTGCCTACATCATGAATGAGCGTAGCAAATCTCACTAATGGATCGGTGGATGGACAATATTTGAGAGACAACACATTATGAGTAAACACATCGTCTTTATGATGACGACCAGGACGCTCTTGAGAGAGGCCTATGCCTTCAAGTAGTTCTGGAAGAATATACTGCAACAAATTAGTATTCTTAAGAAGCATCACCCCTTCATACGGATAGTCACTTGCCAAAATCTTCATTAGTTCTTCATAGATGCGCTCGTAAGAAATTTCTGAAAGCAATGCTGAATCCCGAGTAATTGCTTCGAGTGTTTTAGGATCAATTGTAAAACCCATCTGCACAGCAAAGCGTACGGCCCGCATCATACGCAGAGCATCTTCTTTAAACCGGACATCAGGGTCACCTACCGCTCTGATTATCTTATCTTTGAAATCTTGTTGTCCATTATACAGATCAATCACTTCAATAGAATTAAGCACTGGGCTGTCTTCTACAGGAAGTAATTTACCAACAATCGCGTTAATCGTAAAATCTCGTCTTGCGACATCCTCTTCAATTGATTTTCCCCACTCTACCTTTTCAGGATGACGACGATCTTTGTATTCGGATTCACTACGGAACGTTGTTACCTCAATGACGAACTCATCATCACCATCTGTTACGGGGATTCCAACGGTACCAAATTGATTATTATAGAAGCCATCAGGAAAGAGTGACAACATCTGCTCGGGAGTCGCATTGGTAGTAAGATCCCAATCCTTCATATGCTTATACTCTAATAAATTCTCATACTTTAGTAAGTGCTTCATTATTCCCCCAACAAGATATAAATCAAATCCGGCTTTATGAAAGACGGTATAGACATGATGGAGAGGTTTGGGAAGTCCCGCTTTAAATGTCATAGTATGTTAAAATTATATCACGTTGTTTCTATGAAAAAATGGGAAAGCCTAAATGAACTGAGAACGGAGAGCGGAGAACTGAGAACGGATCATTTAATTGATTTACTTTTGGCAAATCGAGGTATTACAACTGCGAAAGCAAAAGAAGCGTTTTTACATCCAAAGCTTGAAGATGTCACACCAAAGAGTGTTGGTATTGACACGAAACAATTAACCAAAGCACTTAAACGAATCAATCAGGCAATTGAACGTAAAGAGCAAATAATTGTCTTTGGTGATTATGACGTTGATGGGATTACCGGCGCTGCAATCCTTTGGGAAACGCTGCATAAAATTGGAGCGCGAGCCATGCCCTATATTCCTCACCGAGTCGACGAAGGCTACGGTCTATCAATTAAAGGTCTTATAAATCTCCGATCTCAGTTCTCCGATCTCACTTTGGTAATTACCGTGGATAATGGAATCGTTGCTCACGACGCCGTAACCTTTGCCAACAAGCAAGGCATGGATGTCATCATCACCGATCACCATGCTGCCTCTGAAAAACAACCTGATGCCTATGCAATCGTCCACACAACAAATCTTTGCGGTGCGGGAGTTGCATATCTGTTATCCAAAGAATTATCTAAATCCCCCCAACCCCCTTTGATAAAGAGGGAGAAAGGAAACCCTCCTTTAGTAAAGGAGGGCAAGGTGGATTTAGACACCCACCTCGAACTTGCAACACTCGGAACTGTTGCTGATATGGTGCCACTGACAGGTGCAAATAGAGCAATCGTCGCACATGGATTGCAATATGTCTGTGATTCAAAACGTCCAGGACTACGCGCACTCTATGAACAAGCCGGACTCGATAAAGAAACGTTTACGCCATATGATATTGGCTTTGTGATTGCACCGAGACTTAACGCCGCAGGAAGAATTGAAGACGCGATGGATAGCCTAAGACTCCTCTGCACAAACAGGCGCGATAAAGCCCAAGATCTAGCAGTACAACTGGAGTTAACCAATAAAGAACGCCAGCATCTGATGAAAACAGCAGCAGAACACGCAATCACAAGCATGCAAGATCAGCAAGATAAAAAGATTCTCATTGCTATCCATGAGTCGTACAAGGAAGGAGTCATTGGACTGGTCGCAGGCAAACTGGTGGAAGCATATTATCGCCCAGCAATTGTTATCGCCAAACGAGAAACACACAGCAAAGCATCAGTGAGATCTATTGCTGGGTTTAATATTATTGAGTTCTTACGACTGCATGTAGATCAGTTTGTGAATGTCGGTGGACATCCAATGGCAGCGGGGTTTACGGTTGAGACAGCAAAGCTTGAAAGTCTTAAGCAAGCACTTGAAGAAAAAGCAGAAGAACTCTTAGCAAAAGACTTGCTGACCAGAACACTCAAAATTGACTGCGAACTTCCATTGTATGCAGTTACTCTCCCACTTTATAAAGAACTACAACAGCTAGGGCCATTTGGCATGGGCAATCCTGAACCAGTCTTTATGACCAAGGACGTAATAGTTGGAGAAATGAAGACAATGGGCAAAGAGCATCAACATCTCAGGCTA
>JAHFKF010000036.1 GCA_023245475.1 Candidatus Levyibacteriota bacterium | reverse complement strand
AAATAATTGATCCACAAGATACATTGCAATCAACAGAAGATTTGGTAAAGCAATGCAAAACTGCCTGGAATGATGTTCAGAAACTTGACCTCGCTCGTATAGAAGGGATTAAGAATGTCGTTTTCTGTGGTATGGGAGCATCAATTTACGGCGCAATCGTACTGAAATCTCTGCTCGGCCGCACCATGCCATTTCCGATTGAACTTGTCAGCGACTACTTCTTGCCTGATTATGTAGGTAAAGATACTCTCGTAGTGCTAACCAGCTATTCAGGGGCAACGGAAGAAGTCATAGCGTGTGCCGAGGAAGCCAAAGCCAATGAAGCACACATGGTTGTACTGACCAAAGGCGGACCGCTTGCTGAATTTGCCAAAGACAATAATATCCCAGCATATATCTTTGATGGTAAGTTAAATCTAGCAGGGGCACCGAGAGTGGGATGCGGTTACACCATTTATGGACTGATTGGTCTGCTTAACAAATTAAACGTCATTGATATTGAAGAAAAAGAAGTAAGTAATGCGTTTATTCGCTTTGTTGATAAATTTGATGATATTAAAGATCAAGCACGTAATGACTATCAACTCTTTATCAACAAAATTCCAGTCATTTTTGCCGCAGAACATTTGTCTGGAAACGCACTCATTCTCAGAAACCAATTCAATGAAACAAGCAAAAATTTCTCGACGCACTTCATAATTCCTGATTTAAATCATCACTTGATGGAAGGATTACAATTCCCAGCAGATGCACCATTGCATTTTATCGTACTGAATTCAAAAAACTACTCAGACAAAATTCAAAAGCGAGTAGCTCTGACGACTGAAGTTGTTGAACAAAACAAATACCACGTGCATACCTTTAACACAAGCGGCCAAACACTCTACGATGATCTTTTGGAGGCATTGATCTATGGCAGTTTCCTAACACTGTATCTGGGGCTTGAATACAAACAGAATCCTGCAACAAACCCTTGGGTGGATTGGTTCAAACTTGAACTTGCAAAATAGCACACTTAATTTGCATTTGTTTCTGCTTCAAGCTTCTTAAGTCTTTGATCAAATTGGTTATGCTCTAATTCATTCTGTTCCATATATCGAGAAAGACATGGTTCCGAAACGTCA
This sequence comes from Candidatus Levyibacteriota bacterium, assembly GCA_023245475.1. Classification (GTDB taxonomy): domain Bacteria; phylum Patescibacteriota; class Microgenomatia; order Levybacterales; family UBA12049; genus JAHFKF01. Next base: position 11,836 of record JAHFKF010000036.1, on the reverse strand, counting down.
TCCCAAAAGTCATGTAGGCCTTTGGTTATACTTTGTTTTATAAACGACTTCATCACTGTTTCGCTTTCGTGAATACTATCTGCAATACTTCGCTTAATGAAAACCTTCATCCCCTTCTCACTTTCTTTAATACTTTCTGTAATACTTTGCTTAATAAAAACCTTCATCCCCTTCTCGCTTTCTTTAATACTTTCTGTAACTGTATCTTGAATGTATATCTTCATAACAGCATTATTTTCAGCAAATTTCTTGTCTAGTTTTTCTTCAAGCTTCTCGTCGAGTTTTCTATCAAGTAGTTGTTCGATCGAATGCAGGTCTTGTTTGGTAAGCATAAATCTATTATTACATGACAATCTTCTTCGTTCAATAGCATAAACTGTGTCAAACAATTGCGCTTTGACAAAGAAGCACGTATAATATGCTCAATGAAACTTGATATTATGCGCATTGCCACACTTGCAAATTTACCCTTAACAGACGATGAAAAAAAGAAGCTTGAACCGCAACTTGTTGAAACACTTACCTATATTAAAGAACTAGAGGGAATTGATACCACCAACATTACCCCAACAAGTCAGGTAACGGGACTTGAAAATGTCCTGGCAGCAGATAAAGCTCGTCCTTCTCTCTCGCAAAAAGAAGCACTAAGCAATACAAAGATAACAGAAAATGGCTATTTTAAGGTGAAGGGGATTTTTGATGAAAAATAACCTAACAACATTTTATATCATCCGACATGGGCAGACGGACTGGAACAAGAACAAAATGATTCAGGGACAAATGGACATACCATTAAACGAAACTGGCGAACGGCAAGCACTCGAAGTTGCAAAAAAGCTAAAAGACGTTCAGTTTGATCTTGCTTTTTCTTCCGACCTACTTCGTGCCAAACGCACAGCTGAAATTATCGCACTTGAACACAAGCTAGCCGTAGAAACAGTTAATGCAATTAGGGAAAGACACTTCGGAGAGCTACAAGGTCAGCCAGGGACAACCTTAATCGAATATATAAAAACATTACGAGAGCTGAGTGATGAAGAAAGAAAAGCACATAAGATAAAACCAGACATCGAAAGTGATCAGGAAGTCATCAACAGAGTTTTTACATTCCTACGTGAAATAGCAGTTGCCAACCCAGGCAAAACCGTGCTTATAGGAACACATGGAGGTGTTCTACGAATGATCTTAATTCATTTAGGCGCAATGACCTACAGAGAGATGGAAACACGCAAGATTACCAATGGCAGTTATCTTGTTGTAGAATCAGATGGTATTGAATTCTTTATCAAAGAGACATCTGGTCTTGATGAAAGAGGCTATGACCCAACAGAGGTATAAATGTATGGATATTACAAAATTAACAATCACACAAGCAAAGAAAGATCTCGCTGAGAAAAAATATTCTTCAGTGGAATTAACCAAGGCATATCTGGATAGAATCAAAAAAGTTGATGCCAAGATCAATGCCTTTGTTACGGTTACTGAAGAAGAGGCACTGAAAAACGCAACAGAAGCCGATAAACAGCTTGTAAAAGGAAGCAGCTTACCGTTATTAGGTATTCCCCTTTCGGTTAAAGATAACTTCTCAACCCGCGGCATCCGTACTACAGCATCAAGTAAAGTCTTGGACGAATATATCCCTCCATATGATGCGACCGTTGTCACGAAACTAAAAAACGCTGGGATGGTACTTCTTGGTAAGACAAACATGGATGCATGGGCTCACGGTTCTTCCACAGAGACATCAGACTATGGTTCTTCAAGAAATCCATGGAACACAAATCACTTGCCAGGTGGTTCATCAGGTGGCGCCGCAGCAAGTGTGGCAGCTGATGAAGCAATTGCAGCAATTGGTTCAGAGACAGCTGGATCAATTCGTCAACCAGCAAGTTGGTGTGGTGTCGTGGGAATGAAACCTACCTACGGCCGAGTTAGCCGCTCTGGCGTCATTGCCATGGGTTCCTCGCTTGATAGCCCCGGTTCAATTACCAAAACCGTCGAAGACAGCGCACTCCTTCTGCATGTAATTGCAGGACAAGATCCGCTGGATGCAACAACATCCCCCAAAGCAGTACCAGATTACCTTAAAAACCTTAAAGACAAAATAAGTAATCTCACCATTGGCATTTCGGATGATTACTTTGAAGGAGTTGATCCAGAAGTGCAAGCATCTGTCGAGCAAGCAGTAAAAGACTTGGAAAAACTAGGCGCCAAAATCAAAAAGATAAATCTCTTCCATCCTAAATACGCAATTGCTGTCTATACCATCATTCAGCGAGCTGAAGTTTCATCAAACCTTGCACGGTTTGATGGCATCCGTTATGGCAACGACAGATCGTTCTTTGGTGATGAAGCAAAGCGAAGAATAATGCTTGGCACATATACACTCTCAGCAGGATACTATGATCAGTATTACAACAAAGCGCTCAAAGTCCGAACGCTTATCATTGAAGACTTTGCCAAGGCATTTAAAGATGTAGACGTCATCGTGGGTCCAACCAGTCCAACAACAGCGTTACCTGTTGGCGCAAGTAAGGGAAAAGCCATGTTTGGAGAAATTGCTGATATACTCGTTGAACCATCAAGTATTGCTGGACTTTCTGGGATTAACATGCCGGTCGGGTTTTCAAAGACGGGACTACCTATTGGCATGCAGATCATCGGCCCTCAGTGGGGAGAAGAAATTGTCCTGAACACAGCGTATAATTATGAACAAGCACACTCTTTGCTTGATAAGAAACCAAAGCTATGAACAAATATACACCTATCATAGGCCTTGAAGTCCATGTAGAACTAAAAACAGAAAGCAAGATGTTTTGTCGATGCTCGGCTGATTACTTCGGCAAAGAACCCAACACACACACATGTCCAGTGTGCCTTGGGCTCCCAGGAGCACTCCCCGTACCCAACAAAACAGCTATTGAATGGTGTGTCAAAATTGCCCTTGCCCTTAACTGCAAGATTAATGAGTTTTCAAAGTTCGACCGCAAGAATTATTTCTATCCTGACCTTGCCAAAGGCTATCAGATCAGTCAGTATGATCTTCCATTTGGCTATGATGGAATTACCGAACTGAAATCCGGGAAAAAAATGCGCATTCGAAGAGTTCATATGGAAGAAGACACAGGGAAGCTAACTCATGAGAATGGAGCAAGTTTGGTTGATTTCAACCGCTCTGGGCTTCCGCTCGTAGAAATTGTCACAGAGCCGGATTTCCATGACGCAGAAGATGTTAAGGAATACCTACAGAACTTACAGCAAATTGTCCGCTACTTGGATGTCTCAAACGCAGATATGGAAAAAGGAGACATGCGTCTCGAACCAAACATCTCATTAGCATTAACAACTACTCTACAGGACGGTACACAAGAGATAATACCGGTTGAACTGCTACCTAACTATAAAGTTGAAGTAAAAAATATTAACTCATTCAAATTTGTTGAGAAAGCAATTAATTATGAAGTAAAACGACAGACAGAACTCCTCGACAAAGGAGAACGACCTGCTCAGGAGACACGCGGATGGGACAGCGTCAAGCAAAGGACGTTCTCGCAGCGAAGTAAAGAAGACGCGCAGGAGTATCGATACTTCCCAGAGCCAGACATCCCGCCTATCACACACACGAAAGAGCAAATTAGCAGTATCCTAAAAGAAGTGCCAGAATTGCCGGCAAAAAAGATTGCTCGGTTTGAAAAAGAGTATGGGATCTCCTTTACTGATGCAGAGATACTTAGTCGAGAGAAGTTACTTGCTGATTACTTTGAAAAAGTAACGTCATTGCGAGACCACGAAGTGGCGAAGCAATCTCAACAAACTCCCCAAGCAATCGCCAAATGGATTATCAACAAAAAGGTTGACTATGCAACCGTCACTCCTGAAGTGTTGCTCAAACATATGGCTGCTGCCAAGCAAACAGTAGCAATTGATGAGCAAGAATTTGATCGAATTGCTGAGGAAGTCTTCTCCGAAAACCCACAAGCAGTTGCCGCTTGCAAAAGCGGAAAAGATAGTGTTATTATGTTTCTAGTTGGTCAATTTATGAAAAAGATTGGCAAGAAAGTAGACGCGCAACTCGTCAGAAAAAAGTTGCAAGAGAAATTATAATATGGATGGAAACAGCCCAGAACAAGGACAACCAACACCAGAAGGACCTAAGATACCAAAGCAACCTAGTAAAGAACAGCATTCTGCTGAGGTATTACCTCAAGGTGTAGATAATACTCCCCCAACAGAGGATAAACCTACTAGTAAAGAACAGCCAACAGATGAACTTACAGACACACCCCAAGGGGAAGGAATAGCAAGTCTACCAGGACAACTTGGCAAAGGTGATAATCTTGACGATCAACCAGATGATACAATCGCTGACGTTGCAAAGGAGATGCCAGAGTCACCCGCTTCGGATGAAGAACCAGTAGTGTTGGGTGCACCGGAACCTCGAGGTAGTGGACATGACGAGACAAGCGACGACCAACCGGGTTCGGGTTCCGTAATGGAAGCTGACGAACCTGCAAAGAATAATGAACCTGCTCTCCCGACACAACAAGGTGGCACAGTATCTGGTTATCAAGTAGTAGATCCTAATAACCCACCTGACGAGAAACTGCAAGATGAAATAGGGATTCCTGGAGACAGGCTTCCTGAAAGCGGCGGTGATCGCATTACTCCTCCTGTTGAACCAATACCTCCGCAAGTGAAAGATGTACCTCTAGGCCCTGAAGAACCTGTAACGCCAGGTGCGCTTGATGATCCAGCAGCAGTTCTGCCACAACCTCGTGTACCACAAGAAGAAGAAGATAAGGGTATCGATCAAGCTGAAGAAAACTTTGGTAGCTTGAGAAAAAAAGTGGAGGAAAATGTAACAGCAAGTAACGAAGATACAGAAACACCAGCAGATGATGATAATGAAACACATGGGTTAGAAACACCAAGCACTGACAAACCGAATGTTACAGCTTCAGGTACTGATTTCGCTACCAATCTACGTGCTAAACTTACAGCACAGACACCAGGTCAAGGTGATGAAGAGCAATCTAATGGCGATGATCAAAAAACAGATCAACCGGAAAACGCCATAGATGAGGCTCCTACGCCAAGCCCTGCTGCTAAGCAGAGTTTTCTCGATCGACTTTTGGGTGCACTTGGTGGATCAGCACCAAAACCCGCTGAAGGAGAAAAGACTCCCCCAGATACTGCTGAACCTAAAGTCCCTGAAGAATCAAACGATGGTGGTTCGGAACCAAATGGTAATGATTCAGGCACTCCCCCTCCCACAGCCCAGTAAGTTTCCACCATCATCTTCTCTCTAGATTATTTTCTTCTTTTCTGCTATTATCCCTCTTGTTAAACTATAAGCTTATAAATAGCAAACTGTATGACTAGAGAATATTATAGCTACCCAAGTCCTGAAGAACAGGAACGTCAAAAAAGACGAGCAATGGAAATTGCAAGAGAAGCCGGATATGTAGGATGGCACCGTACCCTCTATACCCAAGTAGAGCAAGGAGCCCTCACCATGGAAGACGTACATGCAATGGTGGCAAGAGCGCTTCTTACCCGTGATATCGTGGGTGATCGTGAATATCATAATGCGCGTACAGACCAACTAACACAGCTCGGCAACCGGAGATTGTTTGATGAACAATACGAAAAGCTCACGGGAAACGATCCTGTAGGACTTATTCTTATTGATTTAGATCACTTCAAAGCTTTCAATACAATGTTTGGACACACGGGTGGTGATGAAGTATTGGTACAAACAGCACTTCGCATCACAAGCCAAGTCAGACAAATTAATATCGTAAAGCCTGGAGGAGTATATCACCGCAGAACTGAAGATACCTCGGATGTGGCAACAAGATGGGGAGGAGAAGAATTTGCCATTCTGATGCCGGGACTTTCTGACTCAGGCAAACTCTACCAAAGAGCTGAACAAATCAGAACAGTAATTTCAGACACACCTTTCTCAATCGGCCGAGGCGGAACACAAGCTATCGTAACAGCAAGTATTGGGGCTGGAATCTTTACAGGCGGGGACAGAACTGCATTTCTCCAAGGCGTTAGTAAAGATGCTCTCTTACAAGCCAAAGACAATGGGAGAAATAGAACACAGCTCTATATCCCTAAATAGTAACTTCCTCCTCTCGACAAGAAGAATTTATCACTTTATAATAGTTAGACATCATGGCTGATTTCGTTCACCTTCATAATCATTCTGAATACTCGCTCCTCGATGGTCTCCAGAAAACAAAAAACATGGTTGCGTATGCCAAAGAGCTGGGGATGAAAGCACTTGCCATCACGGATCATGGCAACATGTATGGAGCAATCAAGTTTTATAGTGCCTGCAAAGCTGCTGACATCAAACCAATTATTGGCTGTGAGATCTATGTCGCCAAACGTTCACTGCATGACAAAGAAGCTGGCGTTGATAAAAACTACAATCATTTGATCTTGCTTGCTGAGAATGATGAAGGCTATCGCAACTTGATGAGAATTGTCTCAGTCTCTTGGCTTGAGGGATACTATTATAAACCTCGAACTGACTTGGAACTTCTCAAGAAACACAGAGAAGGGCTGATTTGCCTTAGTGCTTGTGTTAACGGTTACGTCGCAGAGCCGATGACTCGAGGAGAAGATGAAGAGGCCGAAAAACGAGCAATTAAGCTTAATGATATCTTTGGCCAAAATAATTTCTTCTTTGAAATCCAGCACCATCTCAACGTCCCACCACAAGAAGGAGTAAATACAAAGCTTCTGTCACTCTCTAAAAAGCTGGGCATTCCCGTGGTCGCAACCAATGACAATCACTACACAAGACCCGATGATGCAGAGGGGCAAGAAGCACTACTTTGTATCCAGACCCAGACCACACTCCTTGATAATGGCAAAAAGCTTTCGATGATTGACTCTCCTGACTTCTACATCAAAACTCCTGAAGAAATGGCAAAACTTTTTGCCGATGTCCCTGAAGCGCTTGAGAATACCGTCAAAATTGCAGAACGTTGTAATGTAGAAATAACACTGGGCAAATGGCACATGCCAATCTTTGAAGTACCGGATTCTTTAACACCAGTCGATTACTTGATAAAGCAAGTGTATGAAGGTGCAAAGAAACGTTATCCCGTTCTCACAAAGTTCCCTGAATTATTTACCGAGGGCTATCGGGAATTCAAGGATTCACCAACTAAGAAGAAAGATGCAACTGATGAAGAGACTGCTCACTATATTAAAGACCGTATTGATTATGAACTAACCGTTATTATCACTAAAAAGTACGAGACCTACTTCCTCGTGGTTTCAGACTTTGTGGTCTGGGCAAAAGAGCATGGCATTGCTGTCGGACCAGGTCGAGGTTCGGCTGCCGGATCTGTTATTTCCTATGTGCTTCTTATCACTGACGTTGATCCATTTTTTTTCAGCTTGCCGTTTGAACGATTTCTCAATCCACTTCGTCCATCAGCACCAGATATTGATTTGGATTTTGCTGACACGAGACGAGAAGAAGTTATTGCCTATGTCACCCAAAAGTATGGTAAGGATAAAGTTGCTCAAATCATTACCTTTGGAACGATGGAAGCGAAAGGTTCAGTCAGAGACGTCGGCCGCGTACTTGGAATGCCCTACTCAGCCCCAGATCGAATTTCAAAAATGATCCCACCAGGCTGGCAAGGACATTCCATGACGCTTGATATGGCAATGGAACAAAGCCCCGAGCTAAAGCAGGCGTATCTAGGAGAGCCTGAAACAAAACGCCTCATTGATCTTGCAAAGAAACTTGAAGGTGTTGCTCGTCATGCATCGGTTCATGCCGCAGGTGTTGTGATCTCTGATAAGACCCTGACTGATTACGTACCACTGCAAAGAGAAACAAATGGAGACAAGGTCGTGACCCAATATGATATGTATACGGTTGGCGAAGATGGCGTTGGGCTTCTTAAGATGGATTTCTTGGGACTTCGTAACTTAACGATTATTGAAGAGACCATCAAGTTCATCAAAGCAAATCAAAATAAAGATATCGACTTCACCACAGTTGATCTGAATGATAAAAAAACCTATGCCCTTCTTTCGCTTGGTGAGACAACAGGTATTTTCCAGCTTGAGTCGTCTGGCATGCGTCGTTATATTAAGGAACTCAAGCCAACTTCCATCTTTGATCTGCAAGCGATGGTTGCCTTGTATCGCCCGGGGCCCATGCAAAACATCCCGGAATTTGTCCGCCGTAAACAAAACCCGTCTCTTATCTCATTTCCCCATCCAGATCTCAAAGAAATCTTGAAGGAATCATACGGTGTGTTAACCTTTCAGGATGATGTGCTTCTTACCGCAATCAAACTTGCTGGCTACACATGGCTTGATGCTGACAAGTTCCGAAAAGCCATGGGTAAAAAGATTCCAAGTGAAATGAAGAAACAAGAGGAATTGTTCTTGGCAGGATGTATCAAAAATGGCTTGTCTCCAGCAAAGGCTCGCGAGATCTATGACCTGATCGCTCCGTTTGCAGGCTATGGCTTCAACAAAGCTCATGCTGCTTGCTACGCAATGATTGCCTTTCGTACCGCGTATCTTAAGGCAAACTTCCCTGTCGAATTCATGACAGCGCTGCTTACGGCTGAATCTCGAGGAACAACCGGCCCTGCTAAAAATGAAAAAGTAGCTCTTGCCGTTGCAGAATGTAAACGCCTCGGCATCCAAGTCTTGCCACCAGATATCAATAAATCACAAAAAGACTTCTCCATTGAAGACAAGACTAAAGTACGATTTGGATTCTCAGCTGTTAAAAACGTCGGCGGAGCAGTTGTAGAAAATATCATTGAAGCCCGTGGTAATAAACCCTTCTTAAGCTTTACCGACTTTTGTATGCGAGTTAATCTCTCAACGGTTAATAAGAAGACCTTTGAAAGTTTGGTAAAGTCTGGTGCCATGGATAAGTTTGGCAAACGAGCCGCACTGCTCATTGCCCTTCCTGAAGTCGTTGCCAAAATCAATCAAATTAAGAAACAAAGCACGGAAGGACAGGCTTCGCTCTTTGGCGATGAAGAAAATGACGTGGTTACTGATAACGATATTGCGTTTACTGTTGGAGATATTGAAGAATTCACCGATGAAGAAAAATTAAACTTTGAAAAAGAATTCTTAGGTCTCTATCTGACATCACATCCTCACCTAGATAAACTTTCGACGATAAAAAAGCACATCACTCATGAACTAGAAACACTTGAAGAAGAAAATGAGGGAACGCAAATTGTCATTGGTGGCATCGTTGATATGGTCAAAAAGATCATGACCAAGAAAACAAACAGTGAGATGGCATTTATCAATCTAAGTAATGAGAAGGGAATTGTGGTTGAAGCAGTCGTTTTCCCCAAAGTCTACGCGCAGTACAAAGAGTACCTTATCCAAGATCGAGTTGTCCTCATCAACGGCCGGCTTGATAAGCGCGATGATAAACAGGCAATCATCGTTGACCGCATTTCTCCTACGAGGTGAACTTCACACCCTACGGGTGAGAATAGCTTCACACCTCCGGTTCCTATTGACTTCCATAACCATTCAAATTAAAATGTACTTGCCTGCGATGCAGGTATTTTTTAGTTATGGTATCACTCGCACCTGACGTACTTTTTCATATCGGCTCAGTTGGAATCACCAATGCAGTATTGGATACTGTTCTTGTAGATATTCTTCTCTTTAGTCTTACTTACTTTATCTATAAACACCATGCACTCATTCCAGGCTTCTTCCAGACAATTATTGAATTAGTTATCGAAACCTTCCATGGCATGACAGAACAAGTTGCTGGTGAGAGAACAAAAAAGATCTTTCCCTTTGTCATGAGCTTCTTCTTATTTATCGTTCTTGCCAACTGGACAGGATTGACACCAATTTTAACCGGCATGGGAATTAAAGAAGGCCATGAGATATTGCCACTCATCAGAAGTGCATCAACGGATCTTAATGTAACCTTTGCACTTGCGGTGGTATCAATTGTTGCAACACACTCTATGAGTATCAGAACATTAGGCATCAAAGAATATATTGGAAGGTTTGTGTCACTGAACCCACTGTTTCTTTTTATTGGCCTCTTGGAACTTGTCCTTGAATTTGCTAAAATTATCTCATTCTCGTTCCGTCTCTTTGGAAACGTGTTTGTTGGAAAAGTGCTCTTGCATTCAGCATCCGCGCTTTCTCTTTTTCTTATACCGGTTCCAATTATGATTTACGAATTGTTTATCGGGACGGTACAAGCAGCTATTTTTGCGATGTTGACTATGGCCTTTATGGCAATCCTGACAACATCACATAAGGCAGAAGCACACTAAGGGGGTGAATATATTATGGAAATTCATTTAACAGGAGGTATTCTTATTGCACTCGGAGGTCTCGGACCTGGTATTGGTATTGGACTTATCGGGGGTAAAGCTATGGAAGCAATCGGTCGCAATCCAGACGCAATCGGTAAAATCATTCCAAACATGATTGTTGCTATGGCGTTTGCTGAAGCTATCGCTATTTTTGCGTTGCTCTTTGCATTCATCGGCTAGTATTTTGCCTTAAGCAAGATACTAAATTCTAATATCTAAATTCTAAACAATATCAACTCGCTTGATATATATTATTTGATTTTGTTTAGATATTAGGATTTAGGTAAATCGTATTACATAATTATGGAACTTATTGAACAATTTGGAGTAGATCCAATATTAATTGCAGCACAGATCGTCAACTTTCTGGTGATTTTGTATATCTTAAAGAGGTTTTTATATAAACCTTTATTTAAGGTATTTAAAGAACGTCAAGACTTAATTAAAGAAAGTATTACCAAAACTGACGAAGCACGACAGGCTCTTGAGAAAGCCCAAGCAACAGAAAAAGAATTAATTAAGAAAGCTCAAAGTACAGCAACACAAATTCTTAAAGACGCCAAAGAGCAATCTGTTGATATTATCTCAGCCGCTGAAGAAGCCACAAAGAAACAAACTGATAAAATGATTAGTGAAGCAAAAGAGCAAATCTCGCAAGAGACAAAGCGTGCAGAAGAACAATTAAATAAACATGTTGCCGAACTTTCAGTTGCACTACTTAAAAAATCTCTGGACTCTGTCTTTACAGAAGAAGAACAAAGTAAGATTGTCAAAAAGGCAGTTGAAAAGTTAAAGAAATAATATGAAAAACAAATTAAGAAATCTCGTCTCACAAAGTTATAAAGATGGTCATTTAGATCCAGAACTTGTCAGCATGATCGCAGATCATATGAACCGTCAAAGTCTTAAGCAATACATTTCACTTTTGAAACAAGAAGAAAAGAAAAAGCAGGTAATTGTAACATCACCAAAAGCAATAAGCAGTAGTGACCAAGCAATGCTTCAGGCACAATTTCCTGATAAACAAATGATCTATGTTCTTGATCCAGAAATGATCAATGGTATTCAGATTATAGACAATGATCGTGAATTCCAGATCAACCTAAACAAAACATTTCATGATATAATATCTTATCTTAGCAACTATGATCGATAATAAATCAATTATTGAAAATTTAGAAAAAAGACTTAGCAACTTTACTGCTGACCCAAAAACACAAAATGTGGGTCGTGTCGAAAAAAATACTGACGGTGTTATTAGCGCATCAGGACTAACTCACGCCTTCATGGGAGAGATCATCGAATTTAATGATGGTAGTACAGGATTCATTCTTAACCTCGACGAAGATAGTGCATCAATTATTCTTCTCAGTGGTGGCAAAGACGTCAAAGAAGGCGACACTGTTAAAACAACTGGCAAGAGTCTCACAATCACTGTTTCTGAACAATTGCTCGGTCGAGTAATCAAT
>JAHFKF010000100.1 GCA_023245475.1 Candidatus Levyibacteriota bacterium | reverse complement strand
TTCCGACCTTACCGATGATGGGTTGGTAGATCAACTTGACTATAACTTATTTATACGTGAGTTAACAGCGGAGTCTGGTGATTAGCTGGCTTGACAGATGGGATTGGAGTAGTTTATCCTGAATTAAGTACTATGTTTAAAAATAGAACCGTACAAATCGTTTTGGGAGTAGTTTTAGTTGTTGCCTTGTTGCTAGGTGGATACTTCCTTATTGCGAGTAAACAACAAAAAGCAGTTCCTCAGGAAGCGGAAGACGCAGATGTTGTGCACACGATATCTCCCGAATCCCTCGGTCTTACTCTTGAAGCAAAGCCTGACAATAAGGCAGTTAAATTTATGCTTGCTAATGCCGCGGATATCAAGACGATTGAATATCAATTGATCTATGAGGCAGATTCTACAGCTGCGGAGCAAGCAGAGGGCGGAGAGGCTCGCGTACAGCGTGGCATTACGGGTGAAGAGACATTGAATGGTAAAAGTACGTATGAGTCTCCTTGGCTTGATTTAGGAAGTTGTTCTCGTAATATCTGTCGTTACGATACTGGGGTTGATTCGGTAAAGCTTACCCTTAAGATCGTCAAAAAAGACGGTAAAATCTACGAAACAGAGAAGTCCCTCGATCTGTAATTTCCTCTTACGTTTCTCTTACAATTTTCACACGTTATTTTGTGTTGTTTGTCTGCCCAAGACACTACGTTTGGCCTTATCCCAGTTGACAAGTTTTCACGGAAGATGTTTAATAGATTCAGTAGTACAAAGTAGGAAAGTGTAGTAATTATGTTGCTTGGGCAGTATGAAAGTAAGATAGGGGAGAAACACCAGACAAGTTTGCCCAAGAAATTTCGGGAAGTTTTGGGTGAGAAACTAATCGTTACGAAGGGATTTGAAGAATGTCTCATTATAGTTTCTGAAGAGAATTGGAAAACGCTTTTGGAAGGTACTGAAGGCAAACCATTTACAAACAAAAGTACACGAGAATTACAGAGGTTTTTGCTTGGAAATGCAACATACGTTGAATTGGATAGTAAGGGAAGATTTGTTCTTCCAGATTACCTGAGAAAGTTTGCGTCAATTGAGACAGAGGTGGTGTTCGCAGGAATTCAAAGATTTGTTGAAGTGTGGGACAAAAAGAAATGGGAGGAACACCAGAATACATTGGCAAGCACGATTGAAGATATCGCGGAAAGGTTATCAGGGCAGGATGACTAATTACCATACAAGTGTTTTATTACACGAAACAATAGATCTAGTAGATGTTACACAAGGGAAGCGCTATATAGATGCGACATTAGGTGGTGGTGGCCATACCAATGAAATTTTGCAGCGGGGAGGAAAAGTTTTAAGTTTGGATGTTGATCAAGATGCTTTGGATCATGTTGATAAGAAACGGAGAGCGGAGAACGGAGAGCGGAGAACAAAAGATAACTTAACATTAGCTCGGGGGAATTTTAAGAACATTGACAAATTAGCAGCGGAGAATGGGTTTAAGAAAGTTGCAGGTGTGGTATTTGATTTAGGGATTTCAAGCCATCATGTTGATGAAGGATCACGAGGGTTTAGTTTGCAGAAAGAAGCACCACTTGATATGCGGATGGATAAAACACTGGGTGTTACAGCAGCTGATCTTGTAAACGTTTTAACCAAAGGTGAATTACTTGAGCTCTTTAGCACGTATGGTGAAGAGCCAAATGCTTATGCAATTGCTCGTCGTATTGTCAACGTTCGCAAAGTAAAACGGATTGAGACGACAACGGAGCTTGCGGACATTGTGAAGAGCGCGTCTCACTGGTCTGGGTCAAAGATTCATCCAGCGACACGAGTCTTTCAGGCATTACGAATTATCGTCAATGATGAACTAGGTGTTTTAAAAGAAGCTTTGCCGAAAGCATTGCAATTACTTGATAGTGGGGGGAGAATCGTTGTTATCTCATTTCATTCACTGGAAGATCGAATTGTAAAACAGACATTTCGAGAATGGGAACGAACAGGAAAAGGAATTATTTTGACCAAAAAACCGATTGTTCCAAGTCTGGAGGAGATACAAAATAATTCACGGAGTAGAAGTGCAAAATTGCGCGGATTTGAAAAAATATGAAACGACCATTAGCTATTATTATTTTCGTAGGACTTGTCATCGTGACACTTTCAGTAGTGCAAGCTAGTGTTGCAAATCAAATTTCTACAACCGGAGCTGATCTCGTTGCTCTACAAGATAAACTTGATAACTACAAACGGGAAAACATGGTATTGCAAGAGAAATTATTGCAAGCATCATCTCTGACAAATCTTTCAGAAAAAGCAAAGAAACTCGGGTTTGTTGACGCAAAGAAACAGGTTTATTTGAATACCCCACTTCCTCTGGCACTCAAGCAATAGATGTCATTGCGAGGAGCTTGCGACGAAGCAATCCTCTGGATATACTGTATTAGAGAGAGATCGCCACGCCCCTTGGGCTCGCGATGATGAATTATGAATTGGCGCTATCGTTTTGTACTACTATTATTTGTTTTCTTCTTTTTTGCTGTCACAATGCGACTTGGCTATTGGCAGATTGTTCGAGCACAAGAGCTGGCAGAAATGGGACGTGCCCAATATGGCAAGGAAATTACCTTAACGCCAAAGAGAGGAGAGATCTTTACCTCCGATGGATTTGCAATTGCCGCCAACAAACTTTCATATCTCGTCTTTGCCAATCCCAAAGAGATAAAAGACGTTAAGCATCAATCAGAGGTTTTAGGATCACTGCTTTCAATGGATACCGCAACAGTTAGTGCTGCGTTATCACGAGATAAGTTTTGGGTACCGCTCAAGTCTCACGTCAATCAAGACGCTCGAGACAAAATTGAACCAATAAAAATTCCAGGAGTTGGATTTGAAGAGCAAGCCGAGCGATTTTATCCTGAAGCATCAACTGGTGCCAAGATTTTAGGTTTTGTTGCCAAGGACGAGAATGGGCAAGATAGAGGATACTTTGGTTTGGAAGGATTTTATGATCGGCAGCTTCGTGGCAAAACCGGTATCGCCATGCAGATTCATGATGCGTTGGGACATCCAATTCTTGCTCAAATGAATCAAAGTTCAGGCAAGGTTGATGGACGGGATTTGATTCTGCACGTGGATCGAACCATTCAATTTTTACTTGATACTGAGCTGAAAAAAGGTATCGAAGCGTATGGTGCTGTCGGTGGCATGGCTGCTGTTATGGATCCAAAGACAGGCGGAATTTTGGCTATGTCTGCGTTTCCGACGTATGATCCTCGGTCGTTTCAAGACTATTCCAATGATTTATATAAGAATCCATTTATCACCGACACGTATGAGCCAGGGTCAACATTTAAGCCTCTTGTTATGGCAAGCGCACTTGATTCCAATCTCATTACCGCTGATACTCGTTGTAACATCTGTTCTGCTCCTGTGCAAATCGGTGAATATCAAATCCGTACGTGGAACAATAAATATACAGAAAATTCTACCATGACGGAGGTTATTCAACATTCAGACAATACCGGTATGGTCTTTGTTGGGCGGCTTCTTGGTTTGGATCGAATGCTTTCTTACTTTGAAAAGTTTGGTATTGGAGATATGACTGGGATTGATTTGCAAGGGGAAGTTTCTCCAATTATTCGTCCCGCAGATCAGTGGTATCCAATTGATGCAGCGACAGCAACATTTGGTCAAGGAATTACTGTGACTCCAATTGAACTCTTAACTGCGTTTTCAGCAATTGCAAATAATGGTAAGCGGATGGAACCACATATTGTTGCCGCTG
>JAHFKF010000035.1 GCA_023245475.1 Candidatus Levyibacteriota bacterium | reverse complement strand
TAAAGAAAATAAATAAAGAATTTCGGCTCATTCTTTTTCTGCTTGTTCCCCTTCTCGCGATTAGTCTCTTCATTACATTATCGTTAACAAACGCTGCTGCAACCGTAACCTTTGGAACAACCACTGTCGGTGTCAATACAGATACAGGCAATAGTAACAGCATTACCTGCAACAAATACAGCTCCTCTACCGGTGGAACACTCCAGTCTTTGAGTGTTCGCGTCGGCAATATTGATAAAGCAAGCAAAAATTATTCACTTGCAATTTATGCTGATGCGAATGGGTCTCCTACCACAAAACTTGGTTCAGGGGTAGGGACGCTTACAGCAAACGCATGGAATACTATAACTATCAGCGCACCCATTACCTCAAATACTCCTTATTGGCTCTGTTACAACAGTAGCACTACAAAGAGTGCCTACAATAATATGAAATCTACGAATGGTACAACGCCAGCGATTTACAAGGTACAATCCTATGGTACATGGCCTGCCACCTTTGGTACGGTTGGAGCAAGTTGGACAGGAACGTATTCTCTCTATGCAACGGTAACAGTTGATAACACCCCAACATCTACTCCTATTCCTACGCCAACATCTGCTTCCACGCCAACAGTTTCCCCTACTCAGCCAACAACAACTATCCCCTTTGCGATAGGTACAACCTCCATTGGCAATACAACAGATACAGGTAATGGGAATGGTATTACTTGCAATAAATATTCATCGCCAAACACTGGTACAATCAGCTCAATGAGTGTAGCGATTGGAGCAATTGATACAGCAAGTAAGAATTATTCACTTGCAATGTATGCAGATTCCAATGGTACACCAACAACAAGGCTTGCTTCTGCAACAGGTGTTCTGACCGCGAATACCTGGAACACGCTTTCACTCTCCACGTTGGTATCAACAGGAAGTAACTACTGGCTCTGCTATAACACCAGCACCACAAACAGTGCCTACAGTAATATGAAGGGTTCCAATGGTACAACGCCAGCGATCTACAAATACCAATCCTATGGCACGTGGCCTGCAACCTTTGGTACAGTTGGAGGAAGTTGGACAGGGACATATTCTATCTATGCAACAGGAGCTACTGCAAGCAGTACGACTCCCACGCCAACGTCTGCTGCTACGAGTACACCAACACCTGTTGTGACAGGTACTCCAATTCCAACATCAGTAGGTATTAATGGTGCACTTATGAGTATGGGTGATTCTTATTCATCTGCATGGGGTGCTCCACCATATGTCTCACCTCGTGAAGACTGCGATCATTCAATCAGCACTTCTTATGTATATGTTGCCAAAAACTTACTCGGCAGTGGCGTGACAGCCCAAGGTGTTGGTTGCAGTGGAGCAAAATCACAAGATGTACAGCAGACATTTAAAGGTGAGCCAGCACAAGTTGGAAGGCTCTCGGGTGCAACTTGGGTTGCAATGACTATGGGAGGCAATGACTATGACATTCTTGGTGCACTGACTCAAGGAACAACTGGACCAAATCGTATTGTAACCAACGCAACCAATATCAAAAATAACGTCATAACGGTCATCAATAAAGTGAAAACGAATGTGCCCGGCGTAAAGGTTTATATCTTAGGCTATCCAGACCTCTTGCCTACTGATCAAGCAACATTGAGCCAAAGTACGTGTTTTGGGAGTCAAGCATCAAGTATTAATCTCTCGGCTGCACACAATATGTATGTTGTTATCAACAATGCGATCAAAGATGCAGCAACAGCAACCGGAGCAACGTATGTAGATACCGCACCAGCATTTGTAGGTCATGACATGTGTCAACCAACTGGCACGAACTGGTTTGTTAGGCTGAACGAAGAGGCTGAGCTACATCCAAATGTTGCCGGACACCAAGCAATGGGAACGCTTCTCTATCAAGCAATTGTTGCCACACAATAAGTGTTACCTCTGTTATAATCCTTTCATGAAGAAGATTGTGTCGGTAAACAACATATACATCTCCCAATCAAAAATACCTAAGGCAGAGAGAGGTGTGTTTGCCAATGTCGATATAAAGAAAGGGGAGACTATCGAAACGTGTCCGATTATTGAACTGCAAGAGCATGAACTTTCGGGCTTAGGAGAAAGTATCCTTTTACACTATGTTTATTTTTTTGGTGAAAAGAAAGAAAGATTACTTCTTGCGTTAGGGTTTGGCTCAATCTATAACCATCAGTATCTTCCTAACGCGGTGTACAAAATAAAATCAAAAGAAAAGATTATTGAGTTTATTGCGATAAAGGATATCAAAAAAGATGAGGAAATTACCGTTAATTATGTTCCCTCAAATCATCAAAGTGTGCCACTGTGGTTTGAAGAGTAATCGTTTCGTTCATGGTTATCTTTTTAAAGTGAGGTGTGAAGCTAATCTCACCCTACGGGTGTGAAGGTACTTCTGTTATAATTATCTTATGGCGGAGTTAAAGACACAAGCTACAAAACAAAAGGCTTCTGAATTTTTAAATACCATTGAGCCTGAGCAGAAAAGAAAAGATGCCTTTGTTCTTCTGAAAATGTTTGAGAAAGTTACTGGAGAAAAAGCTGTTATGTGGGGGACAAGCATTGTTGGGTTTGGCAAGTATCATTACAAATCCGAAAGAAGTACTCAAGAAGGCGACTGGATGCTTGTAGGATTTTCTCCACGGAAGCAGAACTTAACCTTGTATATTATGCATGGGAACAAAGACAACCCGGCGCTTGAAAAATTGGGAAAACATAAGTTAAGTGGTGGAATTGGTGGCTGTTTGTATATCAATAAACTTTCTGATGTCGATCAATCTGTGCTTCCTCAACTTCTCAAAACCTCGTTTGAGTACATGAAAAAGACGAACAATGTAGTTTAGCATCTATCCTGTTTGCGTTTTAAGTGAGGAGTTGCTAATGTTAGTATGATGAATAACCCTTCATATAAAACAATTGACGAATATATACAGTCGTTTCCAGCAGATGTACAAGAAAAATTGCAGACTCTAAGAAAAGTGATCAAAGAGGAAGCACCGGAAGCCTCTGAGGCAATTGCCTATGGTATCCCTACATTTAAATTTCATGGCAACCTCGTTCACTTTGGCGGATTTAAAACCCACGTCAGCTTTTTTCCCGCGTCATCTCCAATGGAAGTTTTTAAGGAAGTTGCTCAGTATCAGACGGGGAAAGGAACCTTGCAATTTCCTCTCACTGAGCCAATGCCGTTGCCTCTTGTTCGCAAAATAGTCAAGTTTCGGGTCAAAGAGAATTTGGAGAGAAAAAATAAGATACATCCAAAATATAATTTGATATAATCCATCATGATGGAACGCGCTCCTAGAGAATTAAATCCCGATGCAGCTGCTCGTCAAGTACTTTTTGAACAAAATAGAGGCTACCTAGAAACAGTTGCGGGAAGCACTATCCGTCAAGGTTTACGTACTCGAGAGTTTATTACTGTGCTTATTGATGTTGATGATCCTGCTTTTGCCCTAGCTGTTGAGAGTATTATGCCAGGTGAAGACTGGCAAGCCGTGAGAGATCGTGGAGAAAAACCTCTTGTCCGAGCAGCTGCCAGTGATGCATTTGCAGGGGTAGTTTCACAAGTTCTTCCTGGTCTTGCTGCTGCGTTACATCCTGATCTTGTTCCTGGAGGATGTGTAAGAAGTCTTATCATGGCAAGGCGCGGTTTCTCTGTTTATCATATAACCCCTCAGCTCCCAGAAGAATAAGCATTAAGCGTAATTTGCGGCACTTATCCCTTAGAGACAAGTATTCGGCCAATTGTCATGCTGAACTTGTTTCAGCATCTTCTTAGGTTGCATAGATCCCGAAATACCCCAGAGGGTACTAGCTTCGCCGAAGCGGCGCAGTTCGGGATGACAGTTACTTGCTTGCATGGGATAAGTGCCTAATTTGCTTCTTACGATTTGCGAAAAATAGTGTATAATAACTATATGGCAAAGAGAGACACAGGACTTACCAGTAAAAAGCTATCTCATCCACACAAAACCCAAAAGCGTCTCGCTGCAAAGCGAGAACGATTGGGTGCACTTGCTAAAAAGCGTAACAGTTAATCAATTGTTATGCAATTCCTCATAATTGGCAAAGATGGTACAGATCCAGAAGCCCCCGCTCGTAGGTTAGCTGTCCGAGAAGCTCATTTAAAATTAGGTGATGAAATGGAACAATCTGGCAATCGTTGGTATGGCTGCGTTATGCTTGATGATGATGGAAATATGATTGGGTCAATGGCAGTTATGGATTTCCAGTCAGAAAAAGAACTCCACGAATGGCTTGCTCGTGAACCATATGTTATCGGCAATGTCTGGAAGACAATTGAAATCTCTAAATGTAATGTCAAGAATCCTTGGAAGTTTAATCGCCCACAATCGTTTTTTGAAGAAAGAGGAATAAAGAGTTCTCAGTGAGAGATTCTAGACACGCCGACAAGGACTTCGTTATCTATTATTCTTCATTGCGGGCTTTTTCGAGGTCTGCTACAACAATCTTTTTCATCTGAAGCATGGCCATAATAACACGACCTGACTTCTCTTTATCAGGATCACTCATGAGCTCTCCAAGCTGCTTTGGAATAATCTGCCAAGAAACACCAAATTTATCTTTGAGCCAACCGCATTGTTCATTCTCAGTATGTGCTGAAAGCTTTTCCCAATAGTAATCAACTTCCTCTTGATCTTCACAGGTAACATACATTGAAATAGATTCATTAAATTTGAAAACAGGCCCTCCATCAAGTGCCATAAATCGTTGGCCTGCAAGTTCAAAGACTCCAGTAAGGACTTTGCCCTCCATACCTTTCATGTGTTCCTCTTCGACATTATCAGGGTAATATTGGATACTAATAATCTTGCTATCTTTAAAGACTGAGGTATAGAAGTTTATGGCTTCTTCAGCATTTTTGTCAAACCATAAAAATGGTGTAATCTTTTGCATAAATGTATTATCAATGTAACAAATCGTAAGAGAAGTTGTCAAGCTCCACAGGAGTAGTTATACTATTTATATGGAGAAGATTGCTGGCCTTTTGTTTTTTCTTGCTGGCATTGTCATCCTCATGGGTATTCTTACGGCTGAGATCTTCTACGGGACAACATATAGTGTGTCTCTCAACATGATCAGTAATCTCGGCTCAACTCCTCCTCCGCATAGTATCGTCAGGGAACCATCGGCGTTTATTTTTGATAAATCACTTCTTATTGCTGGGATACTCATAATGGTCGGAATTTATTTCATTCAGAAAGTTTCTAAGAATATGTTTTTTACTGTGTCGTTAGCGATCTTAGGTCTTGGGACATTCGGCGTTGGCATCTTTCCGGCTTTTCATGCAGTGATTCATCCACTTGTTGCTCTTATAGCTTTTCTTGGTGGTGGACTTGCGTCTGTTTCTTCTGCACGTGTTACCAAATCTCCCTTCTCGTTTATGGCAATTCTTTTGGGTATCACTAGCCTTTCGTTCCTTGGTTTAGGAGTTCTTGCTCCTCATGTTATTGTCCCAATTTTTGGGGCAGGAGGAACTGAACGATGGGTGATGTATCCTGTCCTCTTGTGGCTTACAGGATTTGGTGGATATTTGATGAATGCCGCTGCCCCCCGCTCTTCTTAAGCTTTTTTTCAGGTTATCTTATTATAATTATCGCTATGAAGCTACTACATGCGGCAAAGGCAAAAGTTGTCTTTGCGACACAATGGTTTTGGAAATTATCACTGTTGAAGAAAATAATTATCTTTATGCTTTTTGTAGGTGTCCTGTGGTTTGGCGGAAGCCAGATCTTGGCGGCAACACAAAAGCAAGAGATTCAGTACCAAACGGCTAAGGTAGAAAAGGGGACATTGGTTACCTCTGTTACTGCGTCAGGTACTGTCTCATCGGGGAATAGTGCCTCTATTACTTCTAATGCAACGGGAATTGTCAAAGAGTTGTATGTCAAAAATGGTGATACCGTATCCGCAGGAGATGCGATTGCGCTTGTCTCACTTGATCAAAGTGCTCAAGCTGAGCAAACACAGGCATGGGCAAGTTATTTGTCTGCTCAGAATAATCTTAATGCTGCAAAATCCAAGATGAATTCGCTGCAAGCAGCACTGTTTAAAGCAAATCAAGAATTTGTGACAGATGCCGGAACAGATAGTCCCGACACGGCTGATCCTAAATACATTATGGAAAAAGCTACTTGGCAGCAAGCAGAAGCAGATTATAACAATCAGTCAGGAGTGATTGCCCAAGCAGAAGCAGCTCTTTCGAGCGCATCATTGGCATATGCTCAGTTATCCGCAACCATTACAGCACCGATGTCTGGTGTTGTCAGCAATTTAAGTATTACCCCAGGGCTCTCTATCTCCAATACTAATTCTAGCTCCAGCTCAAATTCTGATAGTTCAAGCAGCAATACCAGTGCATCTAATACGTTTGGGACAATTACCTTAGCAGAGAGCACGCCACAAGCATCAGTTAATCTGTCAGAAATTGATGTTACCAAGGTCAAAGTGGGACAAAAGGTAACGATGACACTTGATGCGTTTACCGGCAAGACGTTTACCGGCAAAGTAGCAGCAATTAATACCAATGGAACAACCACTTCTGGTGTAACCGTGTATCCAGTGACTCTTAGCTTTGACACGGCGGTTGATAATATGTATCCCAACATGGCTGTGAGCGCAACTATTATTACTGATGTAAAGAGTGATGTCCTACTCGTCCCTGTTGGTGCAGTGCAGACAAGTAACGGAGAATCAACGGTCAGAGTTATGAGAGCTGGACAAGTTAGTGTAGTGAGTGTCACGACTGGTGATTCAAATGATACGCAAATTGAAATTCTTTCAGGACTTACCGAAGGAGAATCGGTTGTGACGGGGCAAACAGGTGGGACAACAACCCGTGTCAGTGGACAGACTACTTCACCATTTGGTTCAACAGGTTTTGGTGGACGATCTGGAGGGAATGCTTCGGGTGGTGGCAGTGGACAATCTCAAATTCGTATACAAACACGATAAGTATGACATATGATTCAGGTCTCACATCTTTCCAAAATTTATAACACGGGCGACGTTGAAACTGTAGCTCTTGATGATGTAACCTTTTCTGTACAAAAGGGAGAGTTCGTTGCTATCATGGGACCTTCTGGATCAGGCAAATCAACCCTTATGCATATTCTGGGAGCGCTTGATCTTCCCACAAAAGGTAGCTACATGCTAGACGGGGAGAATGTCAGTAACGTAGCGGACGATGACCTCGCAGATATTCGAAATCGTAAGATTGGTTTTATTTTCCAAGCATTTAATTTGCTTCCTCGAACAACAACAATGAAAAATGTCATGCTACCAATGGTCTATGCAGGTATCCCCAAATCTGAACGGATGAAGCGCGCTCAAAAGTATTTAGAAATGGTTGGGTTGGGACATCGTC
Organism: Candidatus Levyibacteriota bacterium; assembly: GCA_023245475.1. Classification (GTDB taxonomy): domain Bacteria; phylum Patescibacteriota; class Microgenomatia; order Levybacterales; family UBA12049; genus JAHFKF01. The sequence continues at coordinate 5,602 of JAHFKF010000035.1, read as the reverse complement.
TTTACCATTTATCTAATCAACTGTCTGGTGGACAACAACAACGGGTTGCGATTGCGAGAGGGCTTGCGATGAATCCTGCGATTTTGCTTGCTGATGAACCAACGGGAAACATCGCGTCAAGTCAGGCAGCAGAAATTATGGCGATTTTTCAGAAGCTGAACGATGAAGGACATACTATTATTATGATCACTCATGAGCAAGATATCGCGATCCATGCGAGGCGTATTATTCATATCCGTGATGGCAAGATTTCAAAAGATGAAATAAATCGTAAACAAAAAAGAATACAGGAACAATAATATGGAATACGCAGAATTAGTACAGGAAAGTATAGGGACACTGGTTGTTAACAAGCTCAGAACCGGACTTGCGATTCTTGGTATTGTGATTGGCATTGGCAGTGTTATTGCTCTTGTTTCGTTGGGGCAATCAAGTCAGCAAGCAATCCAATCACAAATTCAGTCTCTCGGATCAAATCTTCTCACAGTACAACCTTCAGGACAACGGTCTGGTGGAGTTGCCGGAGCAGCAGGTGGAGGAACAACGCTGACCCTTGAGGATGCTGATGCAATTAAAAATTCTTCAACAATTACAACAGTAAAAAATGTTTCACCAGAATATGCCGGACGTGAACAAGTCGTTGCCGGGCGCAACAATACTAATACGCAAGTTATTGGTGTGCAGCCAATCTATGCATCAGTGCGCAATGTCACGATGTCGCAAGGATCATTTATTACGGATCAACAGGTGAGTAGTATGTCTAAAGTTGCAGTGCTTGGCTCAACAGTTGTAGAAGATCTTTTTGGAACAGGTGCAAATCCAATTGGACAGACAATCCGAATTAATGGACAGACATTGACGGTGATCGGTGTTACTGCTTCTCGTGGAGGGACTGGATTTCAGAATCAAGATGATATTATCTGGGTTCCATTGACGACTGCTCAGAAACAATTGTTTGGTGAATCGTATCTTACTTCGATTGCCGTTGAAGCAAAATCAGCTGAAGTGATGGTCGATGCACAAAACGAAGTAGGTTATTTGCTACTTGCTCGACACAAACTCACAGATCCTGCTGACAAAGATTTTTCGATCTTTAATCAACAGGATTTGCTTAACACAGTAAACCAAACAACAGGGACTTTCACGACATTACTTGCCGGTGTTGCAGCAATTTCATTGCTCGTCGGTGGAATTGGTATTATGAATATCATGCTTGTGACGGTAACAGAACGAACACGAGAGATTGGGCTTCGCAAAGCGCTTGGTGCGAAGAAAAAAGTTATCGTTACCCAGTTTCTTATCGAGTCGTTGATTTTGACATTTATCGGAGGGATTATTGGTATTGGACTAGGAGTCCTTGCTTCCTATATTTATTCAATTGTTACTGCTTCTGCTTTTGTTGTTTCGTTGCAGTCCGTTGTTCTTGCATTTATTGTCTCGGCAGGAATTGGTGTTTTGTTTGGATGGTATCCAGCAAAACGCGCAGCAAATTTGCAACCTATTGAAGCATTAAGATACGAATAAAGAATAAGTGATTGATTAAAAATTAGGAGCGAACCCGCCTTCGCTTAAAGCTATGGCGGGCGAGGGGGGGTGAATTAGACATGAAAAAACATAACGGTTTTATTATTACACTCATTGTTGCACTTGTTGTTGGTGCAGGAGCATTTTTTGCTGGAGTACAGTACCAAAAGGGTAAGGCAGGTACTCCTACAACTATGCAAGGGAGATTCCAAGGACAAACTGGTCGTACTGGTACTTTCCAAATGAGAACTGGAAATGCCGGGGGACAAGCGATGCAACCTGTTGCAGGAGAGATACTGAGTGCTGATGATAAAAGTATTACTGTCAAAATGCAGGACGGTAGTTCAAAGATTATTATCCTATCAGACAATACCAAGATTAACAAAACCTCTGAAGGATCAAAATCTGATCTGACCAAAGGGGAAAAAGTCACAGCCTTTGGAACAACAAATTCTGATGGTAGTATCACAGCCCAAAATATTTCTTTGGGGCAAGTGATGATGTTTGGTGGTATGCGACAACGATAACGAAATATAAGTTGCTCGTCTAACAGCGGGCAACTTTATTTTTATTTCTGCTATACTACTACAATGAACAAAAGTCATAAGCTCATTTTATTTTTACTATCTCTTACCATGTTTATTGTGGTGCTTGATAGTGCGATCATCAACGTTGCTTTGCCAGCGATCAAGAAGGGATTACTCTTTGAAGACGCAGCTTTACAATGGGTGCTCACAGCTTACATCTTGACCTTTGGTGGATTTCTTATGCTTGGAGGGAGGACTTCGGATCTGTATGGAAGACGAAAGGTGCTTGTTTGCGGTATTGCCGGGTTTACCTTATTTTCGTTACTCATTGGTTTATCAGTTTCAAGCACTATGATGGTGGTGCTCAGAGCTTTGCAAGGATTGGCGGCGGCATTCATGGCTCCGACTGCTCTTTCTATTTTACTCACCACGTTTGCTGAAGGAAACCAGCGTAATAAAGCACTTTCTATTTGGAGCATTGTGGCTTCTGGGGGTGCCGCAGCAGGAGTTTTCCTCGGTGGACTTCTTACCCAATACCTTGGGTGGCAATGGTGTTTCTTTGTGAATGTCCCAATTGGGATTGCAACAATCATTGGTATTCTTAAATATATCCCAGCCCATACCCAAGAAGCCAAAGATAAACATCTTGATCTTCCGGGTGCGGTGCTTGTAACGGGAGGGCTTATGTCTTTGGTATATGCTCTGACGCTTGCATCAAAAGAAGGTTGGACAGATCTATCGACACTTGTTACATTTGGAATAAGTCTCGCTTTGATTGGTGGCTTTCTCTTTAATGAGTCTCGTGCTTCCCATCCGTTGGTGCCTCTTTCGATTTTTCGTATTCGAAATGTAGCTGGAGCCAATCTGATGATGTTGCCAGTTGTTGCGGGAGCACTTGGGATGTTCTTTTTCCTGTCACTCTACGTCCAAAACGTATTGCACTACTCTCCTTTCCTGAGTGGATTATGTTTTTTGCCGATTCCGATTATTATCGGTATTATTTCCTACCAAGCGCCTGTTCTTCTTGGCAAATTTGGTTTTAAACCACTCATGATTGCAGGGATTGGTATGACAACCATCGGTGTCTTTTTCATTAGTTTATTGGGCACCAACGCAAATTACTTTGTGAATATCTTGCCTGCATTTATTATTCTTGCAGGTGGATTTGGAATTTCATTTGTGGCGATAACAGTTTCTGCAACATCAGGTGTTACTCCTGATAAAGCAGGCCTTGCATCTGGCCTTATCAATACCTCACAGCAAATAGGTGGTGCACTTGGCTTGGCAATTCTTGCAGTTGTTGCGAATAATGCTACAACTACTGCACTCGGAGCTGGTAAGCAGGCAGTACAGGCAGCTGTTGAAGGATACCAACACGCATTTTTTACCGCAACAATTCTTATGGTCCTTGCTTTGCTTATCGCAATCTTTGTGATTCAGACCCCAAAAACTCAAAAGTAGTGTACACTTAGTATATGGCACAAGTGTCTCTTACTGATCCTTCCCTAACAATAATAATTGCAACAACTCCGTTGGGATTAGGACATCTTCGTGTGACTGATGCTTTGTATCATGGTTTGCCCAGAAATGCATCACCTATTCTTCTTGGCGCACGATCTGATAGCACAAGTGGTTTATATCGTTTTATTAGTAATCATGTCATCACACGGAATCTTATGGAGATTTCTCAATTGCCACCCTTTGAAAGACCTGTTGCATACGTATGGCGCAAAATACTTCGTTCGCAGATAAAGGGGCTAGCACAATCAGTAAAAACGGTATTGAGTGAACGATTTGTGGTTTCTCAAACAATCGTGATGGTTGCTACCCAGCCAGTTCATGGGCATCAGCTAGGAGCAATTAAAGAAAAGCTCTCTCAAGAACTCGGTGCAAAGATTATTCTTGTTGTACAAGTGACAGATGATAGCCCACAATATATGTGGTACGTCTCTGAAGCTGATTGTATCTTCGTCCCAAGTGTTTATACCAAAGAGCATTTAGAAACATATGCTCGTAAAGCAAGACTACCTCATGTTCCGATTGTCGTTACCGCGTATCCTGTGAGTCCGTTGTTGACTGAAGAATTGTCAGAACATGCCTTTAGTAAAAAGCTTGAACAAGTGTCTCCCGTTGCACAAACTGCTATTAACATGACCGTTCCTGTTTCAGGCGCCGCAGTAGGAATGGGCTATACATTACGTTATATTGATGCCCTTCATCGTAAGTCTAGCCGATTCCTTTTTCATGTTGTATCAAAAGAAGCACCTTATACACGTTCTTTTATTGAAAAAATGACCAATACTCCCTACGTCATGCTTCATACCTCAATCCATGATCGGACGACCGTTGCTAATTATGAAGAAGTGTTTACTCAGACACCAATTGCCTTAGAAATTACCAAGCCAAGTGAGCAAGCCTTTAAAGCCCTCATTCCACCCAAAGATCGAGGGGGAGTCATTATGCTTCTTGCAAAACCAGTTGGAAGACAAGAATATGATAATCTACATTTTCTTAAAAACCATGGCTTTATGCCTCATGAAAGAGAAAACGAACATTTATGGAAACAGGCACAAACCCAACAATCCATTGACCCAGAATTATTTGAAAAAGCATACCATTGGCGAGCATTGCTGCTTCCTGAAGATCCATCATACGCCGCTGTGTTTACTCAATGGTGTCTGCAAGAACGCCTTTTTGAGAGAATGATGAAGTATAAGCGATTGATGAGCGGGGTCGAAGTACAACCGAATGGAGTCGATCAGTTTTGGGCACACGTTACAAAGCTTGTAGCGTCTTCTCGTGTGTAATGTTCTTACACAATTATAATAAAGAGAAGTTATACTAATATTATGCTTAACCTTAGTTCTTTTATGATCGGGACGCACCAACCAAATGAAATGGCTGAGTTCTATAAGAAAGTTTTTGACAGACCTGCTGATATGAATGAGGGGGGATGGCATGGTTGGAAAGTTGGCACAGGTTTCTTGGGTATTGGCGAACATTCCGAAGTGCATGGCAAATCAAAAGAACCGCAGCGAGTTATGTTTAATTTAGAAACAAAAGAGGTGAAAGAGGAGTTTGAGCGGCTCAAGGAGGTTGGTGCAACAGTGATTAAGGAGCCATACGAAATGGGTGGAGCATGGATTGCTACTCTTGCCGATCCAGATGGTAATTATTTTCAACTCATGACTCCTTGGGGAGAATAATGCTCCGCATGTGACATTTTTGTCAAAAAACATATTGTGTCAGCTCTTTTTTCATGATAGACTTTTCTCATTATGATAAGTAGTGAACAGGATCATTCAATTCCACGTGATAGTATTGTCGTTATGACCAAAGCTGTCATTTCTCAAGAGAAGAAAATACCCTTTAGTAGACAATCTATGAAGGTTCTGGGTCAAATAGAAGAGGCTCCTGGAGCTTGGCGACATTATTCTGTTCATGTAGATGAAGAGAAAGACGGAGCAGTGAAGGTGCATACCGTAACCGTGTGGGATAGTGAAATAGATATGACTGCTTTTGTAAATTCAGGAGCACATGCAGATGCTGTC
>JAHFKF010000034.1 GCA_023245475.1 Candidatus Levyibacteriota bacterium | reverse complement strand
TGATCCATATATTGTTGCATCTGCGTGGGATCAATCGTTACGCTTGGATATTGCATACCACTTGGTTGCATCTGAGAAGCATCGATAAAGGTGACATCCGTTGGTGGAACAAAGAGATCATCGCTGATGATTGCAGGTTTACATGACTGGTCACTGTTTTCAAGTAATTGTTCCATATCAGCAAGCTGTGTCATTGAATCTAGCGGAACGCCTCCTGACATCTGCTCTCCGTCTTTAGGAAGTTTCATGGTATAGCCTTGCTTTTGTGCATTCCAGATATAGACGGTTTTGTCTTTAAGAATAATACTTCCAGCTTCTGCTGGATTTGCAGAGGTAATATCTGAACGAACCGAACCATTCTTAATTGATGTCTTGGAAGTTTTGCCGTCTTTGGTTGATTCACAAACCATACTAATTGATTTTACAACAGCCTCTTTAACAGAATTGCTAATTGCTTCCTGTGGTGTTGATCCATTTCGCGTGACTTGGTAATACCACGCTGCGACACCACCAAGAAGAAGAATTGCAACGATAATAAGGACAATGCGCTTGTACATACTATTAGCGTAGCAGGTCGTTTTTCTGATTGCAACTGTTGTGCTAGACGCATCTTACAAAAGACCTAACACGATTCCCATCGCAAGAAGCGAAACCAGTTGGTACCCTGTATTAATCAAAAATAACTTCCCCTTCTTACTGCCAAAGAGCATATCGGTCATTTGCACTGGCATAACAAATCCAAACCACATGCAAAATGCACTTGTTAGTCCCGTCTGTAACACTGGATAATGGAAAAAGTTTTCAGACAAAGCCATCACATGGGATAATACATAGGCCATGACTAATGCTAGTACGAATGACAATCCATAAGTCTGCCCCATCTTGGCTTGCTCTTTTTTCATTGTTTCTGCTGTATGTCCCATTAACTTCATCCAAGGCTTTGCAAATAACATTGGGCCATACCAGACGAAACCAACAACCATGCTGGCAACACCAGCGAGAAGTACTGCTAGATAATTAACTTCAACGTTCATAGATTATTCACCCCCTCCTATCCAGACACTGGACAATATCAGTATAGCAAAGAAGAGTAAGGCAACTGCAAGAGGCATTATTCAGGTGGTTCTCCCCTCAAGACACGGCAGACTTTTTTTGTCATGCTGAACTTGTTTCAGCATCTTCTTTGGGTTCAATAGATCCCGAAATACCCCAGAGGGTACTAGCTTCGCCGAAGCGGCGCAGTTCGGGATGACATATCACGTGTTCTGAAGGGATAACCACCATTATTCATAATTGACAAACTCATTGGAAAGTGACTATGATTAATAGTAGTATGGATATACACATAGGAAAGCCTACTCCTAAAGTTCTTGTAATTGCTGCTGTTGCCCTCGCATTAGTGGCAATCCCCGTAACTGTCTATCAATTACAGCAACAACAAACGGTCAGACAAGAAGCTTCCGAAGTCTCAGCAACATGGGCAACCACACAATCCGCATCAAGTAGTTGTCCCACAAGTGGAGGAAGCTCAGGAGCAGAAATAGCAGTAACGTTTACCAATACTGAATCCGACCGTACATCGAAAGAAATGGATGTATTTGTAACTGATCAGCAGACAGGAGAAACTGTTGACTTAGGAAATATCAAGGGTGGAGAAACAAAGAGCGGAATTATTAATACCGGGAAGCAGATATTGAATGCAGGACAGGTCGAATTTAAGCTTACCTGGACAGATGGTCATGCAGGAGAAGACAGTCGAACAGCAACATACAAAAAAGTTGTAAACTGTAACACCCCGACGCCTACATTGTCACCATCTCCTACGCTACCAGATATGACCCCAACATCTTCCCCATCAGCAACACCTTGTCCGACACTAGGTCCGGTTAAAAATATTCATATTGATTGTCCGAACTGTTTATAATGCGTGAATACTTTACAAATACCCAAACCATCTAAAAAGCTTGTCATTATCACACTCCTTTTGATAGGGATTAGTTTGCCTGCTTTTATCTACCAAGTACAAATTCAACAGCAATTGGAACAATTTGCACACAATAGAGATATTGTCACCCCGACGCCTACTCCTCCTCCGGTGACACCAACCCCTGGCGTGTGTTCACAACAAGCAAATGAAGGATATTGTCGTTGGGATACATTGGATGGAGCTGTTTCGTACGATGTTGTTGTCAAAGAAGCAACCAATGAGGCTGTTGTTAAGACAGAAACAGTGTCTGCTCCTGCTTCAGAGAGCGCATTTCTGATGAAACCAGGAGTTTCATATACCTGCTCTGTGACACCAAACAACGCATGTGGTACAGGTTCTGGAAATATCAGCTCTCCCAAAGCATGCCCACCACAAACTCCAACCCCAACGCCCACTCCGCCAGTTTGTGTACCTGGACAACCAATCAAAGAAGCAGCTTGCACATGGGATCAACTTGAAGGGGCTATAGAATACAATGTCATCGTTAAGGATGTTACGACAGCAAAAACAATTGGATCAGACGTGATCAAGGCGCCAATCAGTAAATATGTGTTCCCAGCAGAAGCCGGTCACGAATACAGTTGTACCGTAAACCCCGTTAATGCTTGTGGTATTGGTCCTGACGCCAAAGGGAACACGACGTGTGCAACCGTTACACCGACGGTTACTCCAACCCCAACGAGTACGCCAACACCCACCCCAACAGCAACGCCGACACCAACCCGTGTGCCAACTCCAACGCCAACGAAAATCCCAACACCTACTCCCACTCGTGTCCCAACCCCAACACGTATACCAACGGCAACGCCACGACCAACTATTGTCGTGAATAATCCACCACAGCAAATAATTGTAAACAACCCACCACCTGTTGTAGTCAATCGACAACAACCTGCGGTACAACAACAGCAGCAGCAACCACAACCTACGATCGCACCAACGGGTGATGCAAATCCAATCGTTATCTTTTCAGCTGCCAGCGCAGTACTCTTGACACTTGGAACGGTACTCTTCTTTATCTTCTAAGAAGATAATCTATTTGACACCTTCTCGTACATATACTACAGTTTAAATACCGCATGAAAATATTGCTTGTGATTGTTATTAGTTTTCTTTTTGGTAATGTTCTTTATTTAAACTGGGTTATTTTAGGAAATCAAAAAACAGCGATCTCGCCAATTACTGAGACAAAACCAATTCCGTCCCCTGTTGCGAATCCGCAATCTCCGCAGGTTTGCTCACAGGGATGTATGGCAGCAATTGAGCAAGCAACCAAAAGTGCGATAACTCCCATTCTCGTTCAAAATCAATCACAAACAACAGCGGCTGTTCCACAAGAATTTATTGTTCCTTTAGGAAGTGCTAGTTTTACCAGTACGACGTGGGCAACAATTCCTGGTTTGCAAGTATATCTAAACCCAAGTAATTACTCGAATATAACCAAAGTTACTTTTGAAGCAAGTATTTTTGTACCAACTGCCAACGAGACGGCTACTATACAGCTCTTTAATCAAACAGCAGGTCATCCGGTATGGAACTCTCAAATGTTTTTTGCTGGAGGAGCAACACCACAGCTGATGATTTCGCAGCCGATTACGCTTGATCCTGGGAATAATTTGTATCAAGTACAAATGCAAACACAGCTTGAATACCCTGCCAATGTTAGTCAGGCGATTATTCGCATCGAGACAAATTAAACTTTCTAACTCCCTCTCCTTTTAGGAGAGGGCTGGGTGAGGTCTGAAGAAAAGCAACTTTTTCTTTATCTAAAGAGTAGCTCTTGGTTGTAGGTAGGATCAGCAGGTTCTTCTTTTGGATCAATTGCAAGCTTTTCAACAATAATGCCTCCGGTAAATTCTTTACGGGTAATGACTTTGCCGGCTGTCTTGATCTTGTACTTCTTCCAAAAAGCATGTGCGCCCTTATCATTCTCAAGCGGTGGATACAAAATAAGATATGTTGTTTCTTTCTTCGTGCTTGTTGGTGTTGCCATCGCTGCTTGCTTTGCCTCCCACCACAAGAGATAATCCATGCCATAGGTAAACGTTGACGGTGTGTAGACAAAATAACCAAATGGTTTTCCCTTACTATCATTCATAATCCACCGCGCAACTACTTGTTGATTTTGATAAGATCCTGACGTCATGTTTTGCTGATATGGCAGTAGATAATTTGAGTACAATAACTTACCCGTTTCCAAAATAGTTAGTCCAAGAAAGAGGATCACAAGGACTTTTCCAACACGTGTTCTCCAGAGATATCTAAAAATTAATACTGCCGCGAGTGCAACAGGAACAGTTAAACCAAGTAAGTATTCTGGAAAGACTGGATAAGCATAACCTGTATATAAGACAAAGACACATACGGGAAATAATAATAAGTATAAACAATCTTTCCACTCTCGCTTTTTATACAAGCGCAGTTTTATGGTGTAAACAATAAATGCAATAAAGATTGCCACTAGCAAGAGTTCTAAGAAGACACTTCGCGTAACAAGAATTGATTCATATACTCCTCGCATACTTTGCAGATGACTAAGCAGTCTCTCTGGAATTTCAAGATATCCTTGCTCTCGTTTTCCTGAGGTGAAAATAGTAATCAGTGAGTTTGTCATCAAGAAATTGTGTCTCACCTCAAACAAAATAAAGGTTGCAAGAGAGAGTACAAATGCAACGAGACTGCCGAGGATGACTTTGACATTTGTAATTGCTTTTTTATTGAGAAAGAAACTGACAAAAACGATAGGGATAAGAATCAGAGGTAATGCTGTCTCAAACTGAAGCGATAAACCAACAAAAAACGCAGCACCGATAAATGCATACTGTTTGCCATGAAGATACCTTAGTAAGAAATAGAACAGCACCAAGAGAACAAGCGGAATTACATTAACACCAATGGTATTGGGAATATACATCCAAATGCTTGGACTGACCCCCAAAAGCAATGCTAATAAGAAACCAGCTTTTCTTCCATATAATGAGTTCCCAATAAGAAATCCTGCAAGAACCGTTATTATTGCTATCAAAACATATGCATACGTAAAAGCAAACGGATCTCCCCCACCAAGAATATAAAAAGGCATGAGCAAATACAGCCAAAGTGGCCCATGGAAAAATCCTCCTAAACCACTGTGAGTACCGATTAAAGTGATATTTTTATTGACGACAATATCTTGAACAAGAAGAAAATCACGCGCTTGATCAGCAAGAAAGAAGAAATCTTGAGCAATGATCATCCGTGAACCTAATAAAAGCGTCAACAATAAGATACCAATAAGTGGAATAACAAAAAGCAATTTCATCTTTATCTATGATACAAATGTTTCTAATCTAAAGCAACAGTTGTGCTTACTCATTGGCAAATTCTTCTTTCTGCATTTCTAAAATCCTATCAATCCGAAATACGCGTGGTTGTCCGCTCCGTGTGTCTTGTGCTTCAACGCCAAGAAATGTCTTACCATGATATTCCATCTCACCAATTTGGGTAGGACGTATGACGCGAGTTGATTTGTCACCATTGGCTTTGAGATATACAATCTGCACAACATTTCCGGAAAGAGCTGCTTCTTCCAACACCTTCACTTTTGCAAGTAACGGAAATTCGTCAACCGCCTTATCGTATTGAAATTGTGTTACGAATTTGACGACTTTCCAATCCATAAAGATATGCTTTTTATGAATCGGTTTCTTGAGAACAATTCCTTCAAGAGACCTTGCCCGACTTAACGCCACATACAATTGTCCATGAGCAAATGTCCCCCGACCAATATCAAGAATTACTCGATCAAACGTCTTCCCCTGACTTTTATGAATTGTCACAGCCCATGCAAGTTTCAAAGGATATTGCTTAAACGTCCCGACAATATCAGATACTAAACGTTTTTCCTTTTTATCAAAAGAAAACTCAAACATCTCCCAAGTATGAGGAAATACTGCCTCTTCGGTTCCATCAGGAAGTTCAACAAGGAGCACATCTCCGCCAGATTCTTCGTCTTGAATAATATCAGTAATTTTGCCAATAGTGCCATTTACCCATCTGCCTTCGCTGTCATTATTTAACATCATCACCTGGGATCCAATTTTTAATGCTAATTCATGATCGGTCGGAGAAGATCGTTCATCAAAATTCCCCTGAGTTACAGATTGGTAGAGAAATAATTTCTCCTCAAGTCGATCTAATTCCCGCGCATTAATTTGAGCTGCAAGAGCATTGGTCGTTGTCAGATAAATAAAGAAGTCATCTCGATTGGGTTCAAATGCTGGATCAAATTGATCATTGATTGCTGTAATTTGCTCATCAGTGATTGAATTATTACGAATCGCATTAAGGAGTTCAATAAACCGTTGATCTTTTTGGCGATAAATTTTTTCAAGTTCTATATATTCAATTCGTACCTTTTCAAAAACCCGTGACGAAAAAAAGTATGGACTTTCATAATGCTCAGCAAAAATCTCTTTTTCAGAACTACTGACGACAGGAGGCAGTTGATAGAGATCGCCAATAAACACCATTTGGATACCGCCAAAAGGCTCTGTGGGATTACCGGTATTCATCCGAAGAAACGTATCCACACAATCCAACAAATCCGCCCGCACCATCGAGATCTCATCAATGATGATTGTATCAATCCTGGCATACAAATTATTGGGGTCAGTAGGATCTCCGAGTTTGCGTACTTTTTCAAGGGTGATATCTGGCTTAAATCGACAAAATGAGTGAATGGTTTGTCCATGGACATTGAGAGCTGCAACACCAGTTGGAGCAAGAACGACAACGTTTTTCTTGGTATGTTCACGAAAATATGAGAGCAATGTAGACTTACCGGTTCCAGCTCTACCGGTAAGAAAAATATGCTTATGCATCTTCTCCATCATATCAATGGCACGGGTAAACTGAGGGCTAAAATCAATCATGGTTTTTTAAGTATACCATTGATCACTTGTCTGTGGCGGCACACGACTCACTCTTTTTTTCAATATCTTCAATATGTTTCTTGGTAACAGTCTGATCAAGAAACTTCTTTTCATCTGTTGGTTTTCCGATGAAGATTACCAGACTTTGATATGGCATAATGGGGAAATTTTTAAAGTCAGTAATCTTTTCTTTATTGTTATAAACCGTCACATTATTCTCATCAAATGGATAATCAATATTCTTAAATAAATCTTTCCAAAGAGCACCATTGATGTGCACATGGACGACGTCTCCTACATGATCATGCAAATGAGCTTTTTCAAGCTGTTCCTCTTCAGGTGTCAAATGTTTGTGCTCCATGCTGCCACAAGCTCTTGCATTCATATATTGATTGCCAGAGAAATCAACGATCTTGCTGTCTTTGACTACAATAAACCCAGCATGATAATGAACTGCGGGTGGTGGGAAATATTTCTCTTTGAGCATCCAACCAAACCAACCAAGTAATACGAGAAATAATGGGATGATAATGTACAGTAGTTTCTTAAGCATAATATCTTAGCTCGCAATGACAAAACATTTATTCAGCGATTACCGCATCATACTCCAATGTTTTAATAATCGCAATAATCTTTTCAGGGGTTATTTTTTTTGGATCAAACGTTACTGTCGTTTGCTGTTTGACATAATTTGTCTTTGATTCTGAAATACCTGCTGTGTCCTCCAAATCACCATCAATTGCAAATGCACAACTCGCACAATCCATTTTCCCTATGGTAAAAGTAACCGTTCTCATAGTTCGTTCTCCGTTCTGAGATCTCCGATCTCGGTTATATAATATCTATCACTCCCGGATACATACCCATACTGCACATAAAGGCAAGCTTGCTTCCTGGTTTATCAGGAGCTGTAAATGTAAGCGTATCAGATGCCCCAAGTGGGACAATCTTTTGAATATTTAATTGTGGAATCGTTAAGGCTTGCGTACAACCATTGCCCCCTTTGTTTTGCAAATGTAAAGTTACGACAGAGCCAGCTTTCACCGCCAATTTATTTGGCGTATAGCCATCATTTGTTATCGTAATTGTTGCTTCATTAACTGGCTGAGAAAAGCCCTCACTGCCGCAGTAAGCAAAAATACAGATAAATTGCTGAGCAACGGAAGAAAGTGTCCATGGACTTCCTGTTAACGCAATGGCACCATTAAGATTATAGAGTGCTAAGAGAATAAGCGCTGCTGCTGCAATTCTCCGAAAAGCCTTTTGAAAAAATAAGCCAAGACGTGTTGCCAAATACCCAAGAATAAAAAAGACGGGTGATGTTCCTAAGGTAAACACAAATAAAACAGTTGCTCCGAGAAATGGATTGCCTGTTGCTACGGCAAGAGCCATCATCGCTTGTGTTGTTCCACATGGGATAAAGACAGTTGATGCACCAAGAACTGCTGGAGCAAAAACACTTGCACTCCTTGATTCACGACGAAGGAATTTGGTAAGAAATCGTGGAGGTTGAATTACAAAATACCGAAAAATGGGATGCACATTAAGAAGATGCAGTGCGGTTCCAAGCATAAAGAAAACGACAAGAAACTGAAGAATAACACTTGCTGTAAGAGATAACTTCATCACAGAACCCAACCATCCTAATAAAAACCCAAGCAATGTATAGGCAATTAATTTGGCGAGGACAAAGACCAAAAGTGGTAAGGCATGGCCTTGTTTCTCTACCCTTTTATGTGTCTCAATTGAATGCTGCGCAATACTTGCGGCAAGAAGACCACCCTGTACGGCAATACACGTAAGTCCTCCTGTTAATAATCCTGTGACAAAAATTGTGACTAAATCCATAGTATTATTGTAGCATCAAAACAATGCATGGGGCACGTGTATATCTTCATATTTCTATATTATCATTTCTTGCAAATATTCACTTAACCAATCTTCTTTTCTTATCCCAATACCATTTAAGACCATAACCATAGCTTTCTTGTGATGTTTCTATGCGCTCCGGCCATAAGAATTTTATCACTTTTCGAGACCGTGATCTCGGTATATCTTCAGGAAATCGCGCGCTATACCCAGGAATTTTTTCTTTATTATTTGGAGACCATGCAGTTGGGGCTGCTTCACTTGGATAAGCATCTTTTGAGAAGGTAACAATAAACTTCATACAGCCTTCTTCAACAACTTCTCCTTTATAGATATAATATGCCAATTCATCGGATGTTCGATTATCCGGTTCTATATTGTGATACTCGTATTCGTATACTATACACTTGGTTCTTGTAGAATGTGGATTAAGTTTATATTTAAAATTGAAATCTACAAAATGAGTTGCTTGGTGAAACATGTAATTACTTTTTTTAATTTCAAAAGTGCCATCCCCTCTGAGAAGACGCAACACCATGTGAGGGCCAGAAAAATTTCTAGGCGCTTTGTCTATAAACAATGCGCGTTCAACACCGTTGATATCTTTTTTTGCTAAAAATAAGGGGAGACAATCAATAGGTACGCCGCCAATATTTCTTATATTGATTTTTGTTGTTCTTCGTTTAATGCAATTTCTTTTATCATATTCTTCTTCTACCTCTAATAAACTATAGAGTAATTTCTTCTTCTGAGCATCTCCTTCATAAACAATGCTAGCTGAGTGTATCGGATTTTTGTTGATTTCTTCAATCCTTCTATTCAATTGTTCTATTAACTTCTTTTTAATATAAACCACAATAGGTATAACAACACTTAAACCAAGCATAAAGCACTCTATTGCAATGGCAATCACTAATATCCACGGGCGCTCATTGGGATTTTTCGATATGGTAATAATGATATAAGAACCGTTTGATAGCAGAACTGCAAAAAAAACAATAACTAATTGAGGTGCCATCTTTTTCCTCCAGAATTCATCAATCCAACCTAATACACTAGAAGATTTGATTGCAGACTGCTTTTTAGATAAGCTTGGAATTTTATCTACCATAGAATTGACATCTAACTAGGCAGTAAAAATAAGAAGATATTTCACTTCAGGACAGTTATGAATGTGCATTTATCGACCTTTATCAAAGAGAACCATAGCATTATTATAAAGAACTCGGATATCTTAAACAAGACATAATGGTATAATTGAATCGCTAATGAATAAAAATCGTCTTGTTGCTCATATCACGTTAATCTTTACGGCAATTATCGTGCTCTTGATGCTCTTCTGGCTTCCAGCACACGAAGAAGAATTAACGAAATGGAGTATTGCCAATCCCCTGCTCGCACCACTTATGATTATCATCATTCGGATTGTTGGGATGCTGATTCCACCAATTCCTGGAGGCCTCGTAGGTTTTGCGCTCATCCCTATCATTGGCTGGTTTTGGTCATACATCTATAGCGTGATTGGTGTAACAATTGGTGCAGTTATTGCGTTCTTCCTTGCGCGTCACTTTCGTGAACCAATTGTTGCACGATTTGTACCATTGCAACAATTACATACCTGGGAAAAGAAACTTTCACACAAAACGCATTTCTTTGCGTTCCTTCTGCTGAGACTTACAACTGGACCCGTTATTGATTTTGTCAGTTATATTGCTGGACTCACGCGAATTAGTTTTTGGAAATTTCTTTTGGCAACACTGATCGCAGAACTCCCACCAATGCTTGTGTATTATCTAGGAGGAGAAACCTACAAACGCTTTGCAGAACAAGGAAATAGCTATGTTGGCATAGGTGTACTTCTTGTACTTGCGATCACTTACTGGCTTTTGAAAGATCATGAAATCTTCACGGGTAAAAAATCAACTAAGTAAGTAATTATTTAGTTACTCAGAAATACCTCTTGTAATGTTTACTGAAATGTTACTATACTGAATGTATGGCAAAACAGAAAAAGATAAACCACTTGCATGTTCGTATGCCGTTTATTATTGGTCTCTTGGTAGCACTCGGAATTGCTGGAAGCATTATTGGTTACTATGTAGGGTATGATCATGGAGCAGAAAGAGACATGAAGCAATTCAAAAACCACATGCCACAAAGATATGGGTCGAATAAATATAAAGGCTGCGATGGCCTAAAAATTGTCAGTCCAACAAAAGATCAACAAATTACTTCTCCAGTAACAGTTACCGTAATTGTAGACAATACAAACAATCAATGTAAGTGGACTGTCTTTGAAGCACAGGCAGGAACGATGACATTAAAGGACTCTTCTGGACAGACACTGGGAACAGGAACATTGACAACAAGTTATGACTGGATGACTGATCAACCAGTAGAATATACCGGAACAATTACCTTCTCTCAACCAACAGGCAATAAACTAAAATTATTGATTGAAGAAGAAAACCCAAGCGGACAACCAGGAGCATCACAAGTAACCCTTCCTCTTACGTATTAGACTTGAACCCCAATGAAGTCAGTGTCATTCCCACCATCGCTGTAGCCATCAGTTCAGCTCGTTCATCTGCTGTTTTTTTTGAGAAGTCTCCCCCCCGGCGTAGTGATTCTTGATACATAAATTTTGTGTACTCCTGCCTCATAGTAATGACCTGCCCTACACTATTCCTCAACGCAGCCGCATGCTTTTGCATTTTAGGGTCATCTACAACCTTATCACACGCAGCACGCCAGTCATCTATACCAAAGTCAGTATAATAACGTCTTTGCCCCATAAGATGGGGAAGCATTTCCTCTTGCTCCCTTTCGCGAGGATCAAAGGTAAGGCGCTTTACGTCATGCGTTTCAAGCCAAGTTTTCTGAACTTCCAATGCATTCGCATACACCCTATGCAATCGATGTTCATATCCCTTGTCCGGGAAGGTATCAGCAATGGCAAGGCTTCGTATCAAATCTGCTTGCATTGTTTCATTTGAAGATTCCAGTACTTTGCCCATATCAATCACAATTGTTGGACGAAGCAACAAATGAGGAATTGGACGAACAACTCCAAGATCAAAACCGGTTACTGAAGGGCAAACAGCAGCAGGAGTTTTACCTACTACCAGTAATTCTTGATCACGTATTCTCGCTACGAACCGATCTGCGATCTCGCTTACCCCGGGTATGTTTGCATCACGCAATCCGTAAATCGCCGTATTAAATTTATTGGTTATCAGCTCTTGTAGCTGTTCATGATTTGCCATAAGGAAGCATTATAGCAGAGAAACTGTCTTTGACACACTAGATTGTATGACTAGCCTTGGTCAGGGCGTGTAAGTACCATACCTACCATGCCATTTGCCATAAACTTAGCTCGTTCGTCTGCTGGATTTTTTGAGAAGTCTACCCCACTTTTTAGGAATGCATCATAGAGTAAGTGGGTGTATTCATAACGCATAGAAATCATCTGCCCAATATTATCTGAAAGCCCCGGAAGGTTAGGATGCTGCATATCGGGATCATCAGCCCAGAAATCACAGGCCTTGTTCCAATCCTCTATCCCAAAATCACTAGAATAGTGCTGCTTTCCCATAAATTGTTTAATCAGATCTTCTCTTTTATTGCTTCGAGGATCAAATGGAATAGGATTTGAATCTTGCTGTTCAAGCCATGTTTTTTGTGTATCTAAAGCATTGGAGTAAACAGTATGCAAGCGATCTTGATACCCATTATCAGGAAAGGTATCCGCTACCGCCAAGGTTCTCACTAAATCTGCCTGAATCTTTTCGTCTGAAGATTCACACATCTTACCAATGTCAAGAATGATAGCACCACGTAGCTCTGCACTACGAGGAGCTACATCCAAAACAAACCCTGTAATCGAGGGGCTGACAAAATCAGGTATGTTGGTGCGCAGACCTAATTCGCCAGCATCTAGCCTAATCAAAGATCTCTTTGCCATATCGCTAATGCCAGGAACTCCAGCCTCGGATATAGTATAAATTGCCCTGTCAAAGTTTCCTATTGCAATGGGTTGTAATCGTTCTTGACGTGCCATAAGGAAGCATTATACCATATTATAGCTTGGCTGGATTTACTTTGAGCACCTTGTCATCCCCACTTTGTGGAACACCGCGGCCATCGCGGTTGCTGGTCGTAATATAGAGCATATTGTCAGGGCCGAGGATAACTTCCCGAATTCTGCCAAACTCGCCAGCAAGATGTGTTTTGAGATCAACAATCTTATCGTTTTCAAGCACCGCTTCATAGAGCGTCTGTCCACGAAGTCCGCCGAAGAACAATCTACCATTATAATAAGCAACTCCAGCCGGCGCCCACGTCGTGTTCCCTGAATTTCTGAAAGGAGTCTGCATACCAGCTCTGGTCTCTGTTCCTTGAATTGTCGGCCAGCCATAGTTGTTGCCATTCACGATCAAATTGATCTCATCAAGCCCTGACTGAACACCCGATCTGCCATGCTCAGTTGCCCAAAGACGCCCATCGTTATCCCATGCAAGCCCTTGGGGATTACGATGTCCATAGGAATAAACGAGGTTGTTAAACGCATTGCCAGGAGCAGCTTTGCCATCAGTCGTTATTCGAAGAATCTTCCCACCAAGTGAATTTTTGTCTTGAGCACGAGACGGCTCCTCTGCATCGCCCGTGGTAATATACAAGAGATTATCTGAACCAAACTTGATGCGACCACCATTGTGATTACTGTTGCCAGGGATCGCGTCAACAAGTATCTCGGCATCAATCAATGCATTATTTTGATACGTATATCGAGCCACACGATTGAGCGTATCATTGGTTCCAGCATACGTGTAATA
>JAHFKF010000099.1 GCA_023245475.1 Candidatus Levyibacteriota bacterium | reverse complement strand
AAACGGACTCACCGAGTGAAGCTTCTGCTCGATTTCTGACCAATTTTTATTTTCTGTTCCAGGCGAGGGAATAATCTCGTACATAACTTATTTCAGTTTCTCTTCTATCTTTGTTATTTTTTCAACTCTGCGCACGTGTCTTTCTTCGTGCGAAATCGGTGTTTCTAAAAATAACTTCACTGCCATTAATACATCCTCTTTTGTTAAAAAACGTACCGCAAGAGACAACATATTTGCATAGTTATGTTGACGAGTAAGTCTAATGATTTCAAAAGGGTCGTGACTTTCTTTGCCACTAATATCAACTGTGGTTGTAGGAACTGCAGGCGCGTAAAACAATGCACAGCGTACGCCAGGATACTTATTGGCTGTCATTTGCTCACCTTGCCCTGAGCCGCCAAAGATAAATCCATATGAACCTTCTGTCTCAGAAACACCTTCTGCTGCTTTACTAATTACATCGGGATAATCATCATCCTTGTCGTATTCATAAGCACCGCAGTCATGGACATCATGTCCTGCTTTTTCTAAAAAATCTTTAACAGCATTTTTCAATTCAATACCGGTATGATCTGTTCCTAAAAAGATTTTCATACTTATCTGCCGACAATGACGCGGACACTATTTCTTGCTGTGGCGCTAACCGTTGCACTCACCTGACCAAATTGCCCAGTAAGATCTTTTGTCAACAGCGCCACATAGGGTTCGTTTTCTTTGGAAACTTCTATCGTAATCCCACGATGAGTAAAAATGCCAGCATTACCTGTTGCATCTATTGTATACCCGATACCTTGAAGATAGGAAGATACCTTTTGTGCAGAACCGGCTACGCCACTTCCATTGAGAACTGTTATCCGCATATCTTTCCGCGATAGTGTTGGTGTAGGAGTTGCCGTGGGAGCGACTGAAGGAATTGATGTCGGCAGTACTGCATTTGCATCCTGATCACTTGATTGTTTTCCCAAAAAGTACAGACCTGTTAATGCCGCAATCACCAATAGTAAAACGACAAAAAACCAAACAAAAAAGAGTGGTGTTGAGGAAGACCTTCTTGAAGAGTGCACTGGTTGAGGATTCGCCGCCCCTGTTTTTATATAATATCGTTTTTGCACGATTTTATCCTATCATATTTGCTATAATAGTTCTATGCCCACAAAAAAGATACTTTTTATCCTTGGTATTATTCTTGTTATGTTCTCTTTCTTAGGAGCTGTTACCCCGACGAAAGCAGATGAGCTTGATGACATCAACAAACAACTCGCTGAGCTCAATGATTCCCTCAACAAATCAGTTGCAGCAACCAAACCGTTGGAGTCGCAACTAACGAGCATGCAGCAACAAATTACCGGCATTAAAGCCAAAGTCGCTGGCGTTGAAGCAGACATGTATACCAAACGAAAAGAGATTGATAAGGGATATACAGAGCTTGCACAAAAAGAACAAATGATTTCTCAAACAATCCGAAGCTTTTATATTACCAGTACCCATGATTCACCGCTGCTTATCTTTTTGTCGCTGGACGACGCAACACAAATGACCCAAGCAATGGCCTACCAACGAGCAAAAACCAGGCAAGACAAAACAATCATTACCAATCTTGCTCTCACTATCACCGATCTGGAACACAAGAAAGCAACACTTGAGCAAGAACAAAAATGGCTCATTGCAACAAAAGCAAGCCTCGATGAACAGTCCGTCAAACTTGATAAAGTTGTCAAAGATGCAAAAGGTTTCCAACAAGATCTTTCAGGTAAAATAGCAGCTCTTTCAGCTAAACAGCAAGAAATCGTTAATGCCAAAAGTGGTAACTTCACCTTCAATGTTGGAGACGGAGAACTTGCTGACGAATATATGGCATCAATCAAAGGCTTTCGAGAAGCAGCTCCCGCTGGCTCATTTGCGATCTTCTCGTTTGGTGCCTATACCCATAGAAATGGTATGAGCCAATACGGAGCCAAGGCTCGTGCAGATAGTGGACAATCCGTTGACGACATCCTCAAAGCCTACTACCCCAATGCCACATTGAAAAAAGATTACAGCGTTATGGGATCAATCAATGTCGATGGAGTTGGCTCAATTCCGTTTGAAGATCAATACCTCCAAGGTATCTATGAGATGCCTGGCACATGGCATCTTAATGCACTTAAAGCACAAGCAATTGCAGCACGAACCTTTGCTGTACGGTACACAAGCAATGGCCAAAATTCAATCTGTACCACTGAAGCCTGCCAAGTATTTAAGAACCAACCCAAAGGTGGCGCATGGCAACAAGCAGTAAATGAAACCAAAGGATGGGTACTGGTTGATGGCGGAGGAAATCCTGTCTCAACACAATATGCATCCACTCATGGAGGATTTAGCAACACAGGAGGCTGGGATACGACCGATGGAGCAGGCGGTAGTAACTTTATTGACAAATCATACGAAAAAATGGGAGGTTCTCCTTGGCTCTACAAATCCTGGTGGAGACAAGGATATAGCAACACAGGAGCAACCTGTGGACGAGCAAACCCATGGCTCTCTTCCCAAGAAATGGCAGACATAGTAAACGCAGCCCTCGCCATCAAAGCATCAGGCGTTGACACCTCACGAATTACGCCAGTAACAACAGCCTGCTGGGGTGGCAATCCATACAGCATGGATGAACTTCGCAGTAAAGCACCAGGCGGCATTAGTGAAGCAACCAGTGTCTCAGTATCTCAAGGCAATGGACAAACCAATTCCGTTACCGTAAACGGCGTCACATTAAGCGGCAAAGAATTTAGAAACGCAGTCGCACTTCGTGCACCAGGCTATATCAGAATCCCTCAAGGAGCCTACGGTGACGGCTGGGCATTCTTCAACGTCGAACATAAATAAATTTCACGCTAACCGTTGTGACAATGTTGTATAATACACCTATGCCAGAGATCTTTGTCGAGCACAAATCAACCGAGCAACCAAAAGACGAACCACAAGCAGTAGCACCCCTACATACGGAGGCAACTAAATCCGTTTCTGCTCTTATGCATGAACGCCCTCACTCTATAGGATTATTTGCAGCGTATGGCACACATCCAAAAGGCATTAACTTTGCCAACCAAGAATCTGATGAAGTCGTGCTGCTCTTTCTCAGACGCCACTTTATTACCAATATCCCCTGGATATTGACCACCATTGTCGGGACATTAGTTCCTCCAGCACTCTTTGTCATAGCCCAACTATTACAAGTGTTTCCATTCAGTATTCCCATGGGATTAACGATTGTTGTCACAGCCTTTTATTATTTACTACTTATGGGTTATGCTTTTGGGAAATTCGTCTCATGGTTCTATAACATCGGCATTGTTACACAAAAGCGTCTTGTTGATCTGGATACTAGTAATATTCTTGCTCACAATACCGCAGCTGCCGGATTTAACGAACTCGTTGATGTGAAGTTTACCCAAAAAGGATTCTTTGAAAGTTTCTTTGATTACGGAGATATCCTTATCCAGACAGAAGCGATCCATGCAAATTTTGAATTTGATGCATCCCCCCACCCTACCCAAGTAACTGATATTATTAGTGATTTGCGCGTCGCGCAGAAAGGATATCGTGCAAATACCTGATATCACCCAATTCGTCTTCCAAGGAGCTGGCATTCTTATCTTTAAAATTCCTTTGTTACTTTTGCTAGGGATTTATGTACTGTTTACCTTTATCGTCATTAATCGTATCAAAGCCTTTAATCGTATCGTAACCATTGCCGCATCGCACGCATCAAGTTCATTGCAAGCACTTGCTCTCATACAATTTTTCCTCGCCCTCTCGCTTTTTTTGCTTGCCATTGTTATAGTATAACTAATGCCCGATACGTTCTTTACACCCAAAGCTAGTTTGGCATACGCCAAACTGTCAGCAACACCGACAGCGACCAGTTGGTCACAGGTATATAATGCTGGAAATCTCTTTGCATGTCTGGCTCTCACCAAGATAACAGAAGCCACAGAGGCGACACTCCAAACAATCGGCAAGGACTT
>JAHFKF010000033.1 GCA_023245475.1 Candidatus Levyibacteriota bacterium | reverse complement strand
CTGGTTTAGAAGCATATCCTACTGTAGTTTTGTTTGGTCGCCAGCAAAAGCAGTTTGAAAGCTTTCTCTCAACAATTCCTGAAGAGATACGTGCCGATAAAAATTTGTTTGGCAAAACAGTAACAGAGCTTATGTACTTGATGACTATTGCAAAGACAAAGGGGCGAGACATTGATGTAGCTACATCTGTACTTACCACTGTCGCTGCTGGGGCAACATCGAGAAGTTTGGTAGAACCAGTATTTGCAATTGCTACCGATAAAAAGCCTGGGGTGTTATTTAGAACCAACAGAGGGGTTGTTGCTGGCGCACTCTGGCATAATGCAGAAGAGTCACCTACAGAGAAGATACATCCCCAAAATGTGTTGTATGAATCAACTGCTCCTCGGCCTCCCGTTGTTGACAGAGAAGTAGTAACCCCTATTTTTGTTCGGGAAGAGAAACCTCATATTATGACAGATGGTGTGACGAGCTCCGCTCATTGGGGAGAGTTACTAACGCTCGGGGCAGATGCCCAAGAGCAGTTACTCGCGCATATCGGTGAACAGCTTGTAGTTGATCCTATGCAACAGAAACGTTTACTTGAATTAGCTGTACAAGAGCCTTCTCCCAATGCGTTGCGACATACCTCAGTTATTTTTCCACTTTTGGGGAAAGATCATCCATTGCGTGTTTTGCAAGAGGCGGGGATTATTTGTGTAGAACGGCAAGGTCGGGACGTTTCGATTATTGTTGATCCAATTGTTGCTGGTGTTGAGACAGCTACTCATGGCGATAGGTTGCGTGTCTCTATGGGCTTATCAGACTCAGGAGAGTTAACCGTTGCTACGGATGCGATGCTGGAGACTGCTCTTATGGCGGTAATAAAGCTTTCCTTGCAAAGACCACAGCTTGACAGAACTGGTAAAAAGATTGAGCAGCGAATGCAAGGATTGCGCGATCGAGTAACACAGTGGAATAGTAGTAAAGCAAATCCTACTATTGAACTTGTTGATTTCCCCACATCAGATGGTTTTACTACTATCATTCCGTTGACTGCTGAAGAAGGCGTAGTCGGGACTATTACCCCTAGGAAAACGAAGTAATGGCGTTTTGTGCTAGGATCTGGCCTCAAAATGATGTATACTAACAGCAGATGAAAATTATTGTTACACACACTTCTCCTGATTGGGATGCGATTACCTCCGTTTGGCTTCTCAAAAAATATCTTGCTGGCTGGCAAGAGGCAAACGTAGAATTTGTTCCGGCGGGACAACGACGACAGAGCCGAGAACCGAGAGCTGAGAACGCAGAACAAAAAGACCCTATTGAACGAGTTGGGGAGGATGAGATTATTCATGTTGATACGGGGCTTGGGCCTCTTGATCATCATCAGACTCAAGATACGACTGTCTCTGCTGCTTCACGGACATGGGAGTATGTGCTGCATCAGGTCGAGCATGGAGAGAATCATCTGACAGATGAACACAAGCAAGCTGTGTCTCGTGTCGTTAAGTTCGTTGTTGATACTGATCATTTCAAAGAAGTTTTCTGGAATGAGCCCGCTGCTGATTATCATGAATTTAGCTTACTTGGCCTTATGGAAGGTCTTAAACAAGATAAGCCGAATCAAGATGCTTTTTATATGCAATTTGGATTTCAATGTCTTGATGCGATGACTGCCACGTTTGAGAATCGAATTTGGGCAGAGAAAGAGATTGCCGAAAAAGGTGTAAAGTTTGAAACTCGTTACGGCAAGGGGATTGGCTTTGAAACTCTCAATGACACAGTCCTTAAGCTTTCTCAGAAAATGGGATATGTGCTTGTTGTCCGTAAAGATCCTCGAAAGCATTACGTGAGAATCAAGACCATTCCTTCAACCCCCGAAAATAAAGGCATTGATTTGACGCTGGCATACGAGCAGCTTAGAAAGATTGATCCTGACGCGACATGGTTTTTGCATGTGTCAAAAAAGATGCTTCTTAACGGAACCCCCAAGAATCCAAAGATGAAGCCAACAAAATTAAGCTTGAAAGAAATTATTAAAGTGCTTGAGAAAATCTAATGGATAACTGTATTTTTTGTAAACTGGTTACTAACGACATTCCCTCGCTTCGTGTCTATGAAGATGACGACACAATCTCCTTCTTGGAACTTAACCCTTCTGCTCCAGGTCACGCGATGGTTATCCTCAAAAAGCATGGCTACAGCATCTTTGAGTACACGCAGGAAGATCTTGGCAAGCTTATGGCAAGCGTTTCTCATGTCTCAAAGAAGATTGAGACAGCGCTTCATACGGATTCATTAACCATTGGCATCAACCATCATGAAGAGACGGGTGTTCCTCATCTTCATGTACATATTATTCCGCGTTGGAATAACGATAATGGTTCGGCACTGCAATCAATTGTCAAAAATCCACCCAAAGAAAGTCGGGAAGCAATTGCCGATAAGATTAAGGCTGCATAACTGCTGGGCTAAATGCTTCGTGGAACTTTACATATAGAGCACTTTAGAGTAAAATAAAGGTTCAAAGGGTAACGTAGGATCTACGTGCCTATATAAGGAGGTGTTGTATTATGGTATATGTCAAAAAACAAGCAGGCCAATCAGAAGATCAAGTGATTCGTGCTTTTACCAACAAAGTACGTGAAAGTCGTATCGTTGAAGAAGCAAAACGTCGAAAATTTTATCTTAAACCATCTCTTGCAAGAAAGCTTAAAAAGAAGCTTAAGCAAGAAGAGACCGCGAGAATGAAATTCTCATAACAGAATGAATACGTTAAAGGTGCTAATTTATGTTGAGAGCAGATATAAAGTAAATCGAAAGAGAATGAAATCTGCAGTTTCCTTGGTGCTTTCAGAAAACAGCGTCACGACACCGCTTGAAGTATCAATTGCCATTGTAGGTGACCGCAAGATGGCAAAGCTTAACAAAGAGTATCGTAACAAAGAGGGGACTACCAATATTTTATCGTTCCCACTTGCTGAAGGCGAATCATCTCGTTTACCTGATGACATTGTTCGATTGGGAGATATTATTATTTCATATCCAATGGTGATTAAAGAATCAGCTGAGTTTGAGATGCTCGTTGATGATCGCGTTGATGAATTAGTAAAGCATGGGATGCTTCACTTACTCGGATTGCATCACGAATAATTCCGTATGGTTTACTATCGTAAGTACCGCCCGCAACAAATAGACGACTTAGACAATGCTGAGGTTCGAGAGAAGTTACTTTCTGTCCTGACGCATCAGCCCCCTCATGCATTTCTTTTTACCGGTCCAAAGGGACTTGGCAAAACTTCAACTGCTAGGATTGTGGCAAAGTCCGTAAACTGTGAACGGAGAACGGAGAACGGAGAACGGAGAGTTGAGCCATGCAACTCCTGTGAGCCATGTGTCTCTATCACCAATGGCACCAACATGGATGTCCTTGAAATTGATGCGGCATCCAATCGTGGTATTGATGAAATTCGAGAGCTCAAAGAAAAGATCCGTCTGGCTCCGTTGTCGGCAACCAAAAAAGTCTACATCATCGATGAGGTGCATATGTTGACAACAGAAGCGTTTAATGCGCTTCTCAAAACGCTTGAGGAACCACCGGAGCATGCTTTGTTTGTCTTGTGTACAACCGAGTCACACAAGATCCCTGCAACGATTCTTTCTCGTTGTACGCATATTCATTTCCATCTGGCAACCAAAGAAGAACTCGTCCGTTCCTTTACTCGCATTACCAAAGGAGAACATGTAGATATCGACAATGCAGCGCTTGAGATGATTGCTGATCTTTCTGAAGGTGGTTTCCGGGATGGGGCGAAAATTCTTGAAGAAATTGTTGCGCTTTCTCATGGAGAAAAAATTACCACAGTGGTCATTGAATCAAAATACAATGTGTCGCAAATTTCGTCATCTGTTAGTGCTCTGTTGCAATCACTTGTAAAGAAAGATGCTAAAGCCGGCATTGCAGTTATTGGTACACTTGTCTCTCAGGGGATTGATCTCCGAAATGTGGTGCAGGAAATCTTAAAGTCTCTGCATGAGGCTTTGTTAGTTCAAATGGGCGTTTCTTCGGCGCAGAAACAATCCGTTCAATTATCTCTCCCAATGATTCAGCAGTTGTTTGTGTTGTTCTCTCAAGTAAGCATCGATATGAAGACATCGGTGATTCCCCAGTTACCACTGGAGCTGGCAGTTATTTCATATTGTCAATTGCCGGACGTCATTGCAAGCGAAGCGAAGCAATCTCAAGAAGCTGATAATCCAGATCGCCACGCTCCGCTCGCGATGACAGATACGGATAGTGGCGTGAGTGTCTCAACCCTTCGCAAGCAAGTTGGTGCGATCAAAAAGCGTGAAGCCTTATATGGCGTGGCAAAGCCTGCTGCTAAGGACGAAAAGGAAACGGTTAAAACGACGAATATTGAATTACAACATGTGCCAGACGGTGAGATTACCAAAGAGTGGCTTGATACTTTGTGGCAAAGCATTATTGTTGAGATGAAGAAGCACAATCACACGATTGCCGGAGTACTTCGTGGCTGTATCATTAAACAGTATGACACCAAAAAGCTTGTGATCCAAGCAAATTATAAGTTCCACAAAGAAAAACTTGATGAAGGTAAGATTAAAGATACCCTCATTCAGGTGTGCAAACTACTTACTGGAAAAGACGTCCTAATTGAGGTAGAATTGAAAAAGTAAGCCCGCCTTTGGCGAGGCGAAGGTCGCCTTCGTTCTGCTTTGCAGAATTATGGCGAACCGAAGGAGGTGAGTATTTATGATGAATCCACTTGGACAACTTGGTGAATTGAAAAAGATGCGTGATCAAGCTATGCAGATCCAACGTGAACTGCAACAAGAAATTGTTGAAGTAAGCAAAAAAGGTGTGTATGTAAAGATCAGTGCAGATCAAAAGATTTGGGAGATTAAATCAAACGGTAAGTCTGATGATGATATCAAAGAAGCAGTAAACGAAGCTGTGAAGAAATCTCAAGAAGTAGCTGCAAAGAAAATGCAAAGCATGATGGGAGGCATGGGTGGTCTTGCCGGTATGCTTGGAGGAGGCAAATAACCATGTCTCAATCTGACTTTGTGTTATTAACTGGTCGCTCAAATCCCACACTTGCTCATGCAATTGGGAAAATTCTCAAAACAGAGGTATCTGAGCCGATCAGTCTTTTTTCTGATGGAGAAATTAGAGTAAGAATTGCTCCAAATCTTCGTCGTCGCATGGTGTATATCATTCAGTCAACGTCAATGCCGGTGAATGATCATTTGATGGAGCTTCTCTTTATGATTGATGCAGCCAAACGTGCTTCTGCTGCTGAAGTTACCGTGGTTGTGCCGTATTATGGGTACGCCAGGCAAGACCGCAAAGAAATGTCTCGTGTGCCGATTAGTGCTTCGGTTGTTGCGGCCTTACTCTCCAATGCAGGTGCAGATCGAATTGTGACGCTTGATATTCACTCGGAGCAGCAAGAAGGGTTTACACAAAAGCCATGGGACAATCTTTATGGCAGTTATTCTGTGCTGCCCCTCATCAAGAAGCGTAATCTCACTGATCTTGTTGTTGCAGCTCCTGACAAGGGTGGCATGCTCAAAGCAGCAGCCTATGCAAAGCTTCTTGGTGTTTCTAAAATTGCAGTTGTGTATAAGAAGCGAGATGTGCTTCTTAATAATGTTTCCAATACGCTTGCCATGATAGGAGATGTCAAAGAGAAAGATGTCTTAATTGTTGATGACATGATTGATACAGCCGGGACGATTGTAAATGCTGCAAACTATCTTAAGAAAAAAGGTGCACGAAGTATCAGAGTCACAGCAACGCATGGTGTATTTTCAGGAGAAGCGATGAAAAAGGTTGAAGACTCAGCGATTGAAGAAATGATCATAACCGACACCATTGCCCACCGGGATGAGGTCAAGAATAACCCAAAGATTACCATTGTCTCTGTTGCACCTCTGCTTGCAGAAGCCATTCGCAGAATTACCACAGGCGAGTCTGTAAGTCGCGATCTCATTTTGTGATCTTGTCATCATAAAGCATCGTGAGTGATATGTCTGCAATAAAGTCAAGAAAAGGATGTTTTCCTTGTGCTGAAAGAGCAGTTGGTTCCTTATCCCCAGCAATGTTATTATCTCCTAACCGGGCACGGGTAATGCTAGGAATATAGGCATATTCACCACTAATGACTGCAAAGTTGAGACTCGAAAGAAGTTTGTTATAGGAGGGGAGTTTATTTAGTTTTGGATCATAACGTTGTCTAAGTGCAGTAATCCAAGTCTGAAAATCAGGATTCTCATAAGAGGGAAAGGTTAAAAACGCGTCGGTAATAGCATGAGCCTCTTGCAGCGTCTTTTTATGTGCCAGCACATCTTCTTTTGCGTAATCTTGGAAAACAGTATTCCAGAGTACGTCAGCATGAAGCTTGGGTGGGACAGTTCTTAGCAATTTAGTAATGATAGCCAATGATTCTCGGGTTGCTCGCTGCTGGTCCGTATCCTCAACGATGTATTGAGCATTGGTGAATTCAAGCTGAGTAATATCCATTCCTACAGTGGGGAAAGCCTTTTGATTAACATCACTCATCTGTCTGTAGAGCCTCTTCAAAGCTGTTCCTCGTCGGAATTCCTCAGAAAGTAGCTCTCGAAGTGTTTTCCAGTAATCCGCTGTTTGCTCTTTGGATAGTTTTGGATCAAACGGTTCTGTCTGTAGTTCGTCCAAACGATTTCGAAATCTAGCAGCAGTTGTCTTTGTAGCGTCTGTATATTTGGTCAGATGATTAAACCCCGTCATAAACGGAAGTTCTCTCGTGCTTGTTTGATACCGTTCTTGAAGTGATCTGTCTTCAGGATCAATATCCGTGGCAGCAGCGGTTTGTAAGCGGTTTGTGTAGGTAGCAATTTCTCTTGTTGGTGAAGGAGTTATTCCTAATCGTTGGAGTATATTCTGTGGTTGTCCTCTAAAGTGCTGTTGTACATATATTACAGCAGGTGAGAGTTCAATGGGAGGCAGAGTATTAAAAACGTCACGTACTACTTCTATTGGACTTTCTTGGTCAAGACGATTGGTAATTGTTTGGTTTATCTCAAGTAATTGGCGGCTAGGATATTGATAGGAACCATCTGCAGCTTCTTTTGGCATAGTGGAGAGTATAATGACTTGATACCTAATCGTCAATAAGTAACGAATTACAGACTGTATAGTTTAGGTATAGATTGCTCTCTTGTATTTCGTTTTTAGTGTCTGTATGATAAATCTATGACTAAGCAATTACATGACGAGAATGATCTCGTGACAAAGGGATATTTGAAGAAAGAATTCAAGCATTATCCCACGCGAATTGAAATGCAGATGGCTCTTGACTCACTTGAACGTCGAATGGATGAAAAACTCCAAGCGGTGAAAGACGAAATTCTAACAAAGCTTGACTATATCATTGGCGAACTTGCACAAATGCGTCAGGAGATCCTTTTCCTCAATCGTGACATCAGAGATTTGCGAGCAACTGATGCAGATCATGAGAAACGGATAGGGAAGTTAGAAGACTAGGCAAAGGAGTAACGTTATGAAAAGAAAAATTGCTACTGAACAACCAGTAACTAAAGCAGATCTGAGAACTGAATTACAGAATTATCCAACCAAAGCAGATCTAAGAGCTGAATTGCAAAAGTATCCAACGAAAGCAGACTTGAATACTGCATTACTCTTATTGAAGACAGAAGTAAGGAGCGAAATGCAAGATGTGTTAACACAATTTCGTAGTGATATGTTTACTCGCTTTGATCAGATTATGAAGGAGTTGGCGCAAATGCGAGAAGATACTCTGTTTAGAGATTATGATATTGAACAATTAAAAGCAGCTACAGGGGATCATGCTAAGCGGATCAAGATACTCGAAACGGATAGGAAAATTCTCCGATCCTAAATAAAGAAATATTCCCATAGGTTTATCTCAATGCTCATCAATGGTTAATAGAATTGACCAGACTCGTTAGTTGTTTGTACGAGTTATTTCTAGTACAATAAACCTCATGAAGATCTTTAGTGGTTCGGCAAATAAACCCCTTGCAGAAAAGGTTGCCAAGCAGTTATCTCTTGAGCTTTCTCCAATTGAACTATTTGTCTTCCCCGATGGAGAGAAGCGAATCCAGATTCAAGAATCTGTTGTTGATGAGCATTGCGTCGTTGTGCAGCCAACGAGCACACCAGTTGCTGAGAATTATATGGAGCTGTTTTTTATCATTGATGGACTCAAACGCAGCGGGGCAAGTGAAGTAACAGTTGTGATGCCATATGTTGGATATCAACGGCAAGATCATGTCTTTCGTTCTGGCGAAGCAGTTTCGCTTGATGTGGTGATTCAGACAATGGAAGCACTTGGTGTTAGCAAGATCATTGCGTTGGATTTTCATTCGATTAAGATCCCTGAGCTGTTTCATATTCCAGTCGTGCAGTTATCGGCAATGCCGCTATTTGCTGACGTCATTGCCACGCCTTCGGCTCGCAATGACGATTGTGTTCTCGTCTCACCAGATATGGGAGGGCTCCGAAGAATCAGTAAAATGTCAGAACTTCTGAACGGTATGCCATGGATTGCTACTGTCAAAGATCGAGATCTTGCAACTGGAAAAATTGAGATTAAGTCTATTGATGGACAAGATAAAGATATGGACTTAGACGGGAAAGAAGTGTTTATGGTTGATGACATGATTTCTTCGGGTGGCACGATAGTAAAGGCAGCACAGCTTCTTAAAGAAAAAGGAGTGACCAAAGTCAGTGCATTTGTGACCCATCCTATCTTTTCTCAGGAAGCTCCAACCCTCCTTCAGGAATCAATACTTGATGCAGTCTATGTGACAGATGGGGTATTCGTCCCTGAAGAAAAGCATTTCCCAAAGTTGCATGTGCTTTCAATCGCTGAAATGGTTGCGACATCATTGCAAGAAACGCAGTGACGAAGTAATCTCAATAAGTGTGCAGAGGGAGATATAAGATGAAAATTCCACGAGCTATTCAACAGACTATTGAGTCATTTGAGCGACTTCCGGGTGTTGGTCCAAAGACTGCACAACGGTTGGCGTTTTATTTGTTGCATGTGCCACAAGTCGAATTGGATCGCTTTGCCGCATCTGTTTCAAATCTTAAAAAAAACACAGTATTGTGTTCTCGATGCTTCTCCATTGATGAAACAAATCCTTGCTCCATTTGTAGTGATTCCAAACGTGATCAAACAGTGATTTGTGTTGTTGAACAACCGTTGGATGTCTTGGCTCTTGAAAAAAGCGGTCATTATCATGGTGTGTATCATGTGCTTCATGGAAAGATTGATCCGTTGAACAACATTGGTCCGGATGAGATTCGGATCGGAGAGTTAGTGAGAAGAGTCAGAGCCGCTTCTGCCGATGGCTCCGGCGAGCCAATGGAGATTATACTTGCGACCAATCCCACGATGGAAGGGGAGGCAACGGCGATGTATCTTGCCAAACAACTCAAGAACGGAGAACCGAGAGCTGAGAGCGGAGAACTTAAGATAAGCAGAATTGGGCGGGGACTCCCGACTGGTGCTGATTTAGAATATGCCGATCCAACTACGCTTGATCGCGCAATGGATGGACGAAGTCACTATTAATTTTGTCATAATGAATTCGGGATGACATGGTCGAGAACTTGTAGTATTATAGACGTATGGCAAATCGAGTTTTTGGAGGTTTTTCAGACGAAATAGGATTTGAAGATAATCCTGTCGGCAAAGTTGTCTCTGCTGCGGCAGGGGTTGCAAAAAACGCTAGTACGGCTGTTGTCAAACAAACAGCACAGCAGGTAAAAGCAACAGCAACTGATTCAACGAACTCAATTCTTGATGCATTGTATGGCTCATCAACCCCTAGTACCTCAGGCGAAGAGTCTAGCCCAGATAATACTGCTCCAATTGCCCAACCACAACCACAAAAACCACTTGGAGCAAATCAGGCGTCTGCTCAAGCTCAGGGCGCGGATGCTCATGGAGGTGGTCAACCGCAAGGGGATCAAGTTGCAAAGCAAATGGCGGATACAAATTTGAAAAATATAGAAGAGGGAATGGCAAAAGCTAGGCGCGAACGGGAAGAACGAGATCGTCAGCGGCTTGAAGAGTTAGAGGCAGAAGCACAACGAGCCAAGGAAGCAGCGCAACAGCAAAGTCAGCAATTTATTGCTCCCGGTGCAAAAGGAGGCGCTCTTCCCAATCTTTCCGTAACCCAATCTCAGACAAAGACAGAGATCAAAAGTGGCACGTCCTCGGGTTAAACCCTCATCCATGCTATAATGCAAACATATGCTTAAGCTTTATAACTCACTGACCAAGCAAGTTGAAGAATTTAAACCTATTAATCCTCCTCACGTAGGTATGTATTCGTGTGGCCCGACAGTTTACCAATTTGCTCACATTGGGAATTTCAGAGCCTATGCCACGGCAGATCTTTTGGTACGGACATTGCAGATGACCAACTACAAAGTAAAGTTTGTGATGAATATCACTGATGTCGGACATCTTGTTAGTGATGCAGATACAGGCGAAGATAAGCTTGAGAAATCGGCTAAGAAGGAAGGAAAAACTGCTTGGGAAGTCGCAAAGTTTTATACTGATGCTTTCCTTGAAGACTACGAGGCACTGCATCTCACTCGGCCTACAAGACTTACCAGAGCAACTGATCATATACCAGAACAGATCGCACTGATTCAGCGTTTGGAAGAAAAAGGCTTTACCTACGTCACTTCCGACGGTGTATATTTTGATACAGCGCAGTTGCCCGATTATGGCAAGCTTTCAACGCTTGAGCAGATTAAAGAAGGTGCTAGGGTTGCAGTCAATGAAGAAAAACGAAACCCGCGGGATTTTGCGTTATGGAAGTTCTCCCCGAGTGGAGAGAAACGCCAAATGGAATGGAAGAGTCCTTGGGCCCGCCTCGACTCGCGAGGACAAGTCGACGCGAGGCAGGGTAAGGGTTTTCCCGGATGGCATATTGAGTGTAGTGCTATGAGTATGAAGTATCTTGGAGAAACGTTTGATATTCATACCGGTGGTATTGATCATCTTGGTACACATCACACCAACGAAATTGCTCAATCAGAAGCAGCAACTGGCAAGCCCTTTGTTAACTATTGGGTACATACCGCCTTTATGCTTGTTGCTGGGCAAAAGATGAGTAAGAGCTTGGGCAATGTCTATCGTCTGTATGATCTCGAAAAAGAAGGGCATCACCCCATGGCACTGCGCTATTTGTATCTCCAGACACATTACCGACAAGAAATGAATTTCACCTTTGATTCGCTTGAAGCCGCAGGGAATGCCGTGAAGAATTTATATCAGGAGATTCTTCGATGGGAAGATCCTGAGGGTGGTTGTCCAGACTACGAAGGTCGGTTTATGGAAGCGATACATGATGATCTTAACACAGCCCAAGCTCTTGCCGTCATGTGGGAATTGGTAAAAGCAAACAGAGCAACCAGCGCTAAGGCCGCGACGTTATTTAGGATGGATCAGATTTTAGGATTTAATTTGCAAGAGACGCTAGTTGCCTTGAAGCGAGATCAGGGGATTATCCCGGGATATATTAATCAGATGGTGGAAGAACGACAATCCCTTCGAAAGCAGCGACAATTTAATGCCGCGGATCAAATCCGAGCACAGATTGAAAAAGAAGGGTATGAGATTGAAGACGGCAAGAAGGGGATTATTGTAAGAAAAAAGCTGTGACAGCAAGATTTTGTTCTATGCAGCCTCAGGGAATTCTCTATGAAGTTCAGCATCAAAAACACTCATTTCGGTAGCAACAATTGCGTCTATCTCAATAGGATTTGGGCGGAGAAGTGTTTCAATTGCTGCTAGTTCTTGTTCTGTTTGTGATTTTGTCTCTTTCTCCCAAAGGTGACGATACACATTATAGATAGCAACGGCTCCAACAAGAAATGATTCTCCTTGCTTCCGATCGTAGCGTATCTCACTGGTGCTTTTATCAGATTCAAAGTATTGTTCACTGATATCACGAAGGACTTTGACCAACTCTCCATTATTATGCTCCTGTTCAATTCTTCTGAAGGAGTCATGGGTATACGCAACGACATTCAATGGTGATTCATTCGTCCTTGCTTCAAATTCATCGAATCTTTTAAATTCATCGTGCAATGTTTGTTGCGTATCTTTTGGAAGTGGGGGAAACTTATCATTGGGTACTTGGTCTTGGAAGACCAGATGCATAAATACTGCTCCTTGATCAAATGCTCGGTCCCGGGCTAGCCTAGGCAATCTATCACTAAATTCAGCAAAGTACCCAGTCATAAATGAAGCCGTAAGTGGATGGGTGATGTCTAGCATTTCTCGTTCTGTCTCCAAAATCCTTGTAAATGTTTCAGTGCATGGTATGCCAACAGTGGTTCTTACCTCCTGGATAGCACCTCGTCGGAGGGGGAAAAGTTCAGGGTGTGGTGATGGTCTTTCTGGACGATACTCAACCATACAAATCGCCTAATGGTAGCATGAAAAATTCATATTGTCAAGTATGCTAAGATGTAATTCTATTTATTCTATCTAGACTATTTGCCATTTTTGAGGCCATTATAATCCTCATAAGCGCAATTGTTTTTTCAACGGCAATAGGTAATATATCAGCATCCTTTTGTCCACAGCTAAGCCGAATATGAAACTTCCCCCAAGGATCTCGTACCCAATTCCATCTGGTTCGTGCCGAGAAAACCGCGCTGCTGTGCCCCTTGGCAATTTTTAACTGACAGAGATACTCAAGGAGAATATGTTCAAACAAATGCCCAATTTCCGTTTGCTCTACCTCTCGGACAAAAGGCAAGTTCTCATCGTTATAACAGGTTGTCTGCAACACAGTCGGTAAGTGTATGTGGAGTAATGCCACAACTCTTGGTAAGTGCGCGGTGTTCACATGCTCGCTTAGGGATTGCATGGTAATTTGTGTTGATGTAATTCGTTGGGTGATTGCGAGCGAAAATAAATTTTCAATTGTTACCGTGTTCATAGAAAACAAGCTCTTACGTTATTCTTACGAAGCCTATTCTCACTTTACTCAATTTTTCCTATGGCGTCAAGCTGAACAAGGCTATGTTATAATAACGATCTATGTCAGGAGAACGATTTCAGCCTAATCAAGAGCAAGCGATGATGCGAGAAAAAGCAGATCGTTTTCTTGCTCATACACCAACTCTTATCAATGTGGAGACACCAGATGCTGTAAGCAAGCTGTTAGCTGGTCAAGATGTGAATGAAGTTTCAGGAGGCATTTTTCGGCTTGTTGCTCAACGCGTTACTCCTACAAAAACTCCTACATATCTTGAGCTTTCCCGTTTTATCGCGGAACATGCAACTGTAGATTCGAATCGAGTGTTCTCAGACTATATGCAAGGAGTATCATCTCCTTTGAAACCAAAGGTAACTTTTTATTACCGTTCCTTAGGAGAAATATATGCTCCCCATTTCCCAAAAACGGTAGATGCAAGAACACAACTTATGTCAGCGTGGGAAAACTTTGGTTTTAAATCATTACAAGATGCGTGGAACAGGCCTCAAGTAATAAAGATGCAACTTGGCATGGTTGATAAAGAACATATGCCTAACGAGAAGGAGGAGCCGGAACTTTCCTGGATAACTACGATACAGAACTCCTTGCCTGAAAGCATATTACAAGGGGTATCTGTTCAACATATGAATGATACTGATAGAAGAACATTAGTTGAATTAGCAAGCCAAGGTGTAGCGTTGGGTATAAAGCCGGAAATAATAAGTCGGTTGTGTGGGGTCAGTTCACAGACTATTAAAGATTTAGTCTCTAAGCCCTTTGTTGAGCGAGCAAAGCCTCAATCTAAACCACCAGAGCCTGTTGTAGACGAACGAGAGGCTGCTTGGATACGCACAGCAAGAGCCATAAATATTACGCCAGGCGAACGAGTGACTCCTGAGGTGAGCGCGATTATCAAAGGCATTGCCGAAAAAGGACTTGCTTTAGGTTTTCGTCCTAGTACTATGGCTATGCATATTGGTATTGCAGTAGAGCGTTTCCAACCGTTCATTGCTGAAATTGAATCAAAAAAAAAGCAATCTTCTGAGTAATCTTACAGAGGAAGAGTTATTGTCGGAACGGCTACCGTTGGTGATCCCGCAGGAGGAGTTGCCGCACTTGTTGGTGCTGTCTGGGTTGGTGCATTGGTAGGAGCACTTGTTGGTGTTGCATCAGGCTTGGTCGGTTCAGGAGTCGTAGTCGGTTTTTGTGTCGGAGTTGGTGTGAGATCCTTGGAACAATCCTGTGGTGCTGT
>JAHFKF010000032.1 GCA_023245475.1 Candidatus Levyibacteriota bacterium | reverse complement strand
TTCTGTCTGCACTGAATGAGTATCGGCAGAAGCATGGTAGGGGAGGCCTTATGTGGGACGACAGGCTAGGGGAGTATGCCAAAACGCGGTCTGATTACTTTCTTTCCACAGGACGTCTCGATGGACATGCTGGATTTTCAGATTACTTAGACAATCAGGATGGATTTACCAAGTTAGGATTTCGGAGCATAGGGGAGAACTCAAGCCTAGGCTACCGTCAATCAGGTGTGCATTTGATCGAATGGGTGTATGCAGGGGACAAACCTCATGATGATAATCAGCTTGATAGTAAATGGCATTTCGTGGGAATAGGCGTTTCAGGCTTGGCAACTGATCTTATTTTTGGTGGTGAAAAGTTGTAGTCATTGATGCTCGGATCTTTTATTGATTACCAGCTAATAAATAGCATTTGTTCTGCGAAAAAATGCACATCTCAAGCTCACAAATAGTGATTAGAGCGGGGAGAGGAGAGTGTAAAAAATACGAAAAGACCTGTAGTTAGATTAGCGCTTGACAGAGAAGACTGCTAAGACTTATACTATCCATGTTATGGACAACGTACAAGACTTGTTAAAGCCAGTGACTCCTGAAGAGGCGCTTAAAAAGTTTACTATAAACCTCACCGAGTCTGCTCGAATGAATCAGATTGATCCAGTTATTGGAAGAGAGGTAGAGATTCGTCGGGTTATGGAGATCTTGTCTCGTCGAACCAAGAATAATCCTATCCTCATTGGAGACCCCGGTGTTGGTAAAACTGCAATTGTTGAAGGGCTTGCACAAAAAATTGTTGACAAATCTGTGCCTACTCCCTTGCGGGAAAAAGAAGTGATTATCCTTGACTTTTCACAGCTTTTGGCTGGAGCCAAATTCAGAGGGGAATTTGAGGAACGTCTCAAAGCTGTTCTTAAAGCAGTTGAAGATTCTAATGGCAAATACGTCATGTTTATTGATGAAATGCACACCATTGTTGGCGGTGGTGCTGCCGAAGGTTCCACTGATGCCGCAAATATGCTTAAGCCTCCCCTAGCCCGCGGACTTCTCCGTTTAATTGGTGCGACAACCATTGGTGAGTATCGAAAGTACATTGAAAAAGACCCTGCACTCGCCCGCCGTTTCCAGCCTGTTATGGTTTCCGAGCCTACTGTTGAGGATGCAATCTCT
The DNA here is from genome assembly GCA_023245475.1 of Candidatus Levyibacteriota bacterium. Lineage (GTDB taxonomy): Bacteria > Patescibacteriota > Microgenomatia > Levybacterales > UBA12049 > JAHFKF01. Next base: position 13,210 of record JAHFKF010000032.1, on the reverse strand, counting down.
ATCCTTCGTGGCATTAAGCAGAAATATGAAGTACATCATGGTATTCGTATTACCGATAATGCGCTTATTGCCGCAGCAAGACTTTCGGCACAGTATATCGCTCAACGATTTTTGCCCGATAAGGCAATTGATTTGATCGACGAGGCTGCTGCTGCTATTAAGATCGAAACTGAAAGTATGCCTGCCGAACTTGATCAACTTAAGCGGAAGATGACACAAATTGAAATTGAACTACAAGCACTCAAAAAAGAGAAAACTGACCTTGCAAAAGCTCGTCGTGCAACGCAGGAGCAAGAGTTAGAAAAGCTTAAAAAGGAAGCATCTACACTGGAAGATCGTTGGCAGAAGCAAAAAGAGACAATCCAAAAGATTCAAGATCTACGAGCAAAGCTTGATGCTCTGAGAATTGAACTCGAACAAGCAGAACGAAATGTTGATTTGCAAAAAGCTGCTGAAATTAAGTATGGCAAGATTCCTGAACTTCAGAAGAAACTTTCAGAGTTGCATGATGCATGGGATAAAATTCCTGCTGAAGAGCGAGTTCTCCGTGTTGAAGTTGATGAAGATGATATTGCCAAAGTTGTTGCTCGTTGGACAGGCATTCCTGTAAACCGTATGCTGTCAACAGAATCTGAGCGGCTCCTCTCTCTTGAAGATGATCTCAAGAAGCATGTTGTTGGGCAAGACGAAGCCGTCACGACAGTCGCACGTGCTGTTAGGCGAAGTAGATCTAGACTTGGTGCCAAAGATAAACCAATTGGCTCGTTTCTTTTTCTTGGGCCAACAGGTGTTGGTAAAACCGAAACAGCAAAAGCACTTGCCCGGCTTCTCTTTAATGACGAGCATGCAATGATCAGAATCGACATGAGTGAATATATGGAACAACATGCTGTAGCACGACTTATTGGAGCGCCCCCAGGCTATGTTGGGTATGAAGAAGGTGGGCAATTGACCGAAAGCGTTCGCCGTCGTCCCTATTCTGTGGTGCTCTTTGATGAAATCGAGAAGGCACATCCTCAGGTATTCAATGTGTTCTTACAATTGTTGGATGAAGGCAGACTAACCGATAGTAAAGGGGTCACCGTCGACTTTCGAAATACTATTATTATCATGACCAGCAATCTTGGTAGTGAAATTATCCAAGAGTCACCAAAGGATGCCAAGAAAGAAGTAATGTTGCTTCTGCACAAACATTTCAAACCAGAGTTTCTTAATCGCTTGGACGGCACGATTGTCTATAATCCCCTCTCCCCCAAGGATCTCGTAAAAATTGCGGAACAAAATCTCGAAGAAGTCCAAACGCGAATGCGTGAGAATAATATTGAGCTCAAGATTACGGATGATCTTGCTCTCTATTTTGCGGAGGTTGGCTATGATCCTATCTTTGGTGCTAGACCCCTCAAGCGTGCTATCGAAGATAAGCTTGTTGATGAAATCGCCATGCGGATTATTGAAGGGACGATTAAGCCTGGAGACACCATTGCTCCAACGGTAAAAGACGGGAAGATTCTGCTCTAATCCTCACCTCAACCTCTATGGTATATAATAAGACAATGAAAGAGCCTATTTGTAAAAACTGTAGTACAGAGCTTGTGGTCAAGCCAACGAAGAAAACTGCGTCGCAAGTAACCAAGCCATATTATTATACCCATTATTATTTTTGTCCTCACTGCAAAAAGCTATATCATGATGAAAAGTTTAAAGTGACCAACGCTCCCCTTTTTGCGGCTCCAAATCCTTCTAAAAATAATGTCATTCCGGACTTGATCCGGAATCCAGAGATGGATTCCCGCCTGCGCGGGAATGACAATGAAATATATGACGTAGAGATCTGGACAGATGGTGCATGTGTCCATAATGGTACTCCAAGAGCCCGGGCTGCGTGGGCCTTTGTCTCAGGAAAGACAGAACGTGCAGGGGTGATCGATGGCAAACAAACCAATAATGTTGCAGAAGCACTTGCTGTCTATCATGCACTTGTGTGGGCGACAGAGAAAAGATATCGCAGGATCAAGCTCTATACAGATAGCCAGATAACGATTTTTGGGGTGAAGAAAGCTCCGCACTTGGTTAAAGCAAATCAAGAGATTTTTGTAAAGATTGCTGAGGTTATAACCAATCTCAAGCTTGATGTGAACTTTGAAAAAGTGCTTGGACACTCAGGAGACATCAATAATGATCGTGTTGATAAGTTAGCAAATGATTTGGCAAGAAAAGAAAGCTGAGATTTGCTATACTAAAGTGCAATGAGTGTCTTATTATGATCCCTCTGTTACTACTTATCATTTTAGTAATTCTGTTTTTCTTGTTATCCATGATCTGGCCGCCGGATAGCCCTTGGTCTCCTTGGTGGCGGACATCTAGGCGAATTGCTCGTATTCAGTGTACTCTTGCCAAAGTGAGCAAGAATGATGTCGTGTATGATCTTGGCTGTGGTGATGGAACGGCACTTATTACTGCGGCTAAAGAATTTGGTGCGAGAGGTCTAGGCGTTGAAATTGATCCGTTACGATATTGGTATGCAAAGCTTGCCGTGAGACTTGCTGGTGCATCTGATGATATCTCAATTGTCCGAAAGAATTTTTTTGATGTCAATGTGTCAGATGCTACGGTTGTTATTATGTATTTGATTCCCAAGACATTAAACAGATTAAAGCCAAAATTGCTTCAGGGATTAAAGCCAGGAACCCGAATTGTGACGTTTGTTTACAAGATAGACTTGCCGATTATTGCCCAGGATCTCAAAAATGAAGTCTACGTCTACGAAATCCCCAAGAAGTAGTTATTTCTTTAGTTTAAGAAATATCCATCTGAGTTTATCCGCAAGTTTATACCCTTGATACAAGATCGGCTTGATCACAAAATCAAAACTTCCGATAAATTCTATATGCTTAGGGGCGTATCTCTCTTTAAAGCTATGAAATCCGTACCACGGATCTTTCTTGTCAGGATTTGTTCCAAGAGCTCCCCACATATCAAATTTAGTGAGTCCTAGCTTTTTGCCAAAACGAATTGCCTCCCACATCATAAGATTTGAACTCATAACTTCACGATGCAAATTGCTGGATGCGCCGTACGGATAATAGAGTGTGTCTTTAAACACAAAGACTATCCAGGCAGTGAGCACTTTTCCTTGATAGGTTGCGGTAAGTAGATGTGAAGAGAGTGCATTCTTCTGGATAGTGTGTGGAAGCGTTTGCCATTGGATTGTGTGATAATTCTGGGTATGTGCATAAAATTTTTGTCTGGTTGTTGTCTCATCGGTAAGCCTTAGATATTCTTTGAAAGCTTCATCAGAATTGTCTTCTTGTACAACAACCTCATGCTTCTGTGCGACTTTAATGTTGTACCTAGCTTTTTGGTGCATGTTTTTGAGCAGTTCGTCTTCACTTGGGGTAAGATCTAAAACAAACGTAAATTTGGTAAACAAAGGATGTGCTGCCGTCTTTAGACCAAGAACAGAGAGTGGAGAACTGAGTGTTGTTTCATTTGGTTCTAATTGGATAAAAATGCAGTTATTTTCTTTCCCAATTTTTTTTAATTCTGCCATAAGCTCTTTTGTTGGGTACTCCCCTTTCGGAAGATAGCCAATGGTAAAAGGCGTTTTGGGGATACTGTGAATGGTTACTTGAAATCCTCCAATTAATTTGTCAGGTTCTGATTCACGGGACGGCTCAAAGATGCCGCGACGTATTACTTTGACTCCAGTCTTTTCGCGAAATTCGCCCCATTCATAGGACTGCAATGGGTGTCTGACAACCGCATCAAATGATTCTTTCTCTTCGGGTGTAATTGCTCGGATATTCATGCATTTTATTGTAGCAGATTGTTGTTAGAAGGTGATGTTCTTCTTGCCTAATTTGATAGATCCCTTGTCTTGGTTGATAACATGCTCAGGCAGTTCTAAGACAAAACGAGAGACAGTATTCGTCGTCCGTTGACCAAAGAATAATCTACGTCTGCTGTATGTTAAAAAGAGCTTTTCTTTGGCACGAGTCATACCAACATAGCAGAGTCGTCGTTCTTCTTCGAGTTCTGCCTTATCCATAAGCGACCTGGAATGAGGAAACAGTCCTTCTTCCATGCCAATGATAAATACCATGGGAAACTCAAGCCCTTTGGCAGCATGAAGCGTCATAAGGGTTACTGCATTTTTCTTCTCACCACTACTCTTTTGTTTTTCAGAAGAATATTCTTGTTCAACAAGTGCCACGTTTTCCAAAAAGTCTGTCAGATCGGGAAAGGAAATAGCAACGGATCTAAGCTCTTTGATGTTTTCAAGTCGTGCTTGATCTTCTTCTACATTTTCGTCATACAATTCCAGATAGCCCGTAATTTTCATAATTTCATCCAAGAGCTCAATAGTTGGTTTTGCTCCTTCACTCTCTTTTTTAGGTCCTTCATCAAGCCACATGGTTGATTCATCTGGTGGTTCTTGCTCAGGCTGTTCAGCAATAACACTTTGCTGATATGCAATAAATCTCACCAGACGATTTTTGCCAAGTTTCTCAGCTCGTTTATATGAGACAGAATCTTTAGGATTATGAATAAGTCTCAGGTAACACAGCGCATCTTTCACTTCTTTCCGTTCATAAAATCTGGTACCGCCAATGAGCAGATACGGTACGGCATGGTGCAGTAAGGCTTCTTCAATTACGCGAGACTGTGCATTGGTACGATAAAGAATAGCAACGTCACTGAGAGAATTGATGTTACTTGTCGCGATTCGTCTGATGATAAAATCGGCTTCATCTTGTTCGTTTTGCGCTTCATAGATATCAATCATTTCTCCATCAGGATTTTTGGTCCACAGTTGCAGTACGGGATGAGAGGTGTTTTTTGCGATGACCGTAGATGCGCCGTCCAGAATCTTTTGCGTTGACCGATAATTCTGGGATAAAGAAAATGTTTTAACATCAGGAAAGTCATCTTTGAATTTCATAAGATTTTTATAATCTGCTCCGCGCCAGCTATAGATACTTTGCGAGAAGTCACCAACGATGCAAATATTGTGCCACTTCGCAGCAAGCAGTTTTGTTAGGATATACTGCGCTCTGTTCGTGTCTTGGTATTCATCAACAAGGATGTATTTAAAACGATCCTGATATTTCTGTAAGACCTGTTCATTTTCTCGAAACAGAGTAATTGTCTGGAGTATTAAATCATCAAAGTCGACTGCATCGTTTTCTTTGAGTATCTTTTGATATACAGGATAAATTTGAGCAACTGTCTCTTGGAAATAACCCCTAGCAAATGTTTTGTACTCTTCAGGGCCAAGTAGTTCATTTTTCGCTCCAGAAATCGTTGCATGCACAGCATTTGGTTTAAAGTCTTTTGTTGAGATATTCAACTTCTTCATCGCCTCTTTAAGAGCATCAAGTTGATCAGCAGAATCATAAATAACAAACTTGTGCGATAACCCAACATATTTCCCCTCAAACCGGAGAATCTTTGCACAGAGTGAATGAAACGTTGCAATCCACGGTCTGGCAGCGGCAAGTGTCTCTTCATTCTCTACATATTTCTTCATACGTTCCTTCATCTCACTCGCAGCTTTATTGGTAAAGGTGATCATGAGGATCGATTCCGGCGCAATGTTCTTTTCTGTCATGAGGTACAGCACTTTAAAGGTAAGCACACGTGTCTTACCGCTACCTGCACCCGCGAGGATAATGATTGGGCCATTAGTTGCCAGCACTGCTTGTTGTTGTTCAGGATTTAGATCCTTGAGGAGTACGTTTGTCATAGAGTATAATAATAGCATATGAAAAAGCTTTTTATTGTCGCTAATTGGAAATCACACAAGACGTCACCAGAAGCTTTGTCATGGCTTCATGAATCAGTAGGTCAGGATGCTAAAGAGGTTATTATTTGTCCGCCTTTTACGTTGTTGGCGCAGATGCATTGGTATATTGGAGAAAACCATTTATCGCTTAAGCTTGGAGCCCAAAACGTTTCTCCTTTTGAGGATGGTGCTTACACAGGAGAAGTTTCAGCAAAACAAATTAAAGAATTTGGCGAATATGTAATTATTGGACACTCTGAAAGGCGAAATTATTTTTTAGAAACGGATGAACTAGTAGCCCAAAAAGTAAGATTAGCGTTAGCGCAGGGTTTGACTCCTATTTTTTGTGTTCAAGGGAAAGAGACAGCAATACCAGAAGGAGTTACTATTGTTGCCTATGAACCTGTTGAAGCAATTGGTACTGGCCATCCTGATACCCCTGAAAATGCCAATGAAGTTGCCTCATCTATTAAGGCAGCACACTCTGGAGTAACAAGTGTTTTGTATGGTGGAAGTGTTTCTCCTGAAAATGTACATAACTTCACGAGTATGGAATCAATCGATGGCGTACTTGTTGGAGGAGCCAGTCTTGATGCAGCTACCTTTACTCAGCTAATTACTAACGCATAAATATATGGATAATCTTTCTCTTAGTCGGTCTCGAAGACGTCGTTCACCAGTTCGCAAGCGAGTGGTTGTTGCCCTCGTTCTTTTTGTCGTAATTCTTCTTGGCATTGGCCTCTTCAAAGTTGGTAAGTATCTCGTTGCTGTCTTGCAGGTGCCCTTATCTCAAGAAGTAAACCTTAAAGAAACTCCTGAAAAGAGGGTGAATCTTCTCATCCTTGGTGTTGGTGGTGGCAATCACGATGGCCCAAATCTCGCAGACACCATTATCTTTACCAGTATTGATCCTAAGCAAAAGCAAGTAAGTTTGGTGTCGTTGCCAAGGGATTTATGGGTGCCGCAAATTAGTGCCAAGGTGAATCAGGCATATGTCGCTGGTGAAGACAAAACGGCCGGAACCGGTCTTAAAACTGCCAAGGCACTTATTGGCAATATCTTGGGACAGCAAATAGATTATGTGCTGAAGATTGACTTCCAGGGTTTTGAAAAAGCAGTTGATACGATGGGAGGACTAAGCGTTGATGTTGCACGTACCTTTGATGATTATGCGTATCCAGTTGCTGGGCAAGAAGCTAATCCTTGTGGCAATACTGATGATCAAATTGCAAGTCTTTCGGCAGAAATTGCTTCAGGAAGTGCAACAGAACTGGATGCCTTCCCCTGCCGATATGAACACTTGCACTTTACCAAAGGTAAGACAACCATGGATGGCAAGACAGCGCTTAAGTATGTCCGTTCTCGTCATGCCGTAGGGCCTGAGGGGTCTGACTTTGCGCGTTCCCAGAGACAAGCCAAAGTAATTAGTGCCTTTAAAGAAAAGCTGTTCTCAGCAGGAACGGTACTTAATCCAGCCAAGATCATTAGTTTGGTTAACATCCTCCAAGGAAGTATTGAGATGGATATCAAGGATGACGAATACGATGACTTTGTGCGTCTTGCCAACAAGATGAAAGACGCGAAGATTAGTTCAATTACGATTGATGAAGGCGATGGTGAAGAGGATCGGTTGGGAATTTTGATCAATCCACCACCAGATCCCGCCAATGGTAACCAATGGATTCTTGCACCTCGTATTGGTGTCGGTGAATACGGTGAGCTTCAGGAATACGTAAGTTGCAAGATTAATGGCTCAAACTGCCTTGTTGGAGAAAATGGTATCACCACACCTACTCCAAAACCAACAGCAATGCCAAGTGGGACTAAAATAAAGAGTAATTAATTGATTTTGTAGATCTTTGTATTCCCCTTTTGATAGACGAGCTTTCCTAGTTGTGTAAACTTTGCTTCATTAAGAGCAGGATATTTTTGATATTCAAGTGTGCCAATAAAGACATACGAAACATGATACTTAGTAAGTAACCTCTTGGCTGTTGTGAGATCTGTTATTTCATACATGTTCTTAACATCTTCGATGCGTGGGGCAGGGATGCCATAGCTCCCACGCCATAACCATTCGTGTACAGTCCATCCTAAGACCGTTGGAAGGCCAGTGTGTACTGATACACGACCGTTATCAGTGTATGAGTCACCTTGTGATTCAAGAATCACTGGTGTGCCTGTGATCGTCTTATTGAGCCATTCGATTGCATCATAGTCTGTTGGATAGAGTACTTTCAGATATGCTATTCCATTGAGCCCTTTATAGCTTTGAAGATTACCGTAGTATGAGTTCGTTGCTATGTATGGATAGATCATGACCAGTGAAACAAGAACTGTTGAAACGATTGTGAAGGAGATTGCCAACCACCTTCTCTGGATACTGGGGATAAGACGAACAATGATATAACCACTGGCAAGAGACAGAATAATAAATGCTTGGAATACCAATTTAAACATCGTGTTTGCTCGGTAGTGTGCAGGATAAATGTCTTTTACATAAATAAATTCAGGGATGATAATAAGGATCATTCCAAGAATAATAAGTAGCAGCACAAACTTATCCACAGTAAGAAGCTTCTTTGCTTTTGAGACAAAGATAAGAAATGAGGTAATAAAGAACAAGAAGAATCCATACAGTGTAAGTAGTTGCCACCAGGGAGAGTGCTGGCAGTGAGCTTTTTCAAATAAGAATGGCCCAACTTTGCCACCTGTTCCCAGCGTACTTAATGCGTCAGGTGCACATAAGACACCGATACCAGAGACAAATGGCTGGAAGAACACATTGTATGGAAGTGCGGTAATGACAAAACTACAAAGCACTATTCCAAGTGCAATAATAAGTTGCAGCAGTGGTACTCTTCCCCACAAAATAGCAAGCAAAACAAATCCCGTTAGGAGTAAATAAATTGCTCCGTCCCAAGCATTGGTCATATACATAACAGCAAGCAAAAAACCAATAATTGGTAAATACCAGATCTCAATATACGGAATGTTAAACACTTTGATGACATTTTGCATGAAGGTTGTTGGTTTTTCAGCTTTGTGGTGCTTTTCATCCTGCTTCTCGGATGCCTGCAAGAAAAGTGAAAGAAGAATGGCAATGGTCAAAAGGACAAAGGGGATATCAAGAACATGTCCATGTAAGTCTGAAACAATCCATGAATAAATAGGGAATTCATGAATGGTATTGTAGATAAATCGAGTCGCATTGGGATACCAATAGCCATTTGGGAAAAGAGCTGGTTGAAAAGCTAGATCCCATAATGGGAGGGGTTTCTCATTGGCATAAGGTTTGAAAAACGCATACAGGATATGGAGATTGCCACTAAGCGTTACTAAACATGCGGTAAGTAGCCCTGATAGTATTCGTTTGACTGCTGATATCGGGGTTTTGATAAGGTTAAACATATTGGCTCCCAGTGAATAACTTGCGACAAAACAAAAGGCAAAGATGGTTGCGATCATAAGATTATAGGTAATGGAGGTAGGAAGTGATGAAAGTCTGGTTAATACGGCGGTAATCATGTGTCCGAAATAGTAGTAATTAATAAATAGCGGTGTAAACCACATGTCTTTGGGTGGGAAATATTCACCACGGAGAATGGAGTTGATAAAGCCAAAATCCATGTATTTCTCTAGGCCATGAATGTCTGGATTAAATGATCTGATGTAAGCCCACGCAAATAATGCAAAAAGAAACATAAGTTCCTCAAACAAAAAGACTTTCCAAAGTTTTTTGACTGTTGGTACTACTTGTTTGGCCTCAGGTATCCAAAGATACAGCATAAGCGAAAGACCAATGGCAATCACATAGGTCGACATCTGAGTAAATGGTACGAGGTGTAAGACTCCTAACACAAACAAGACGTATGTTACCACGGCTGCTCCAATAATTCTGGCAAAGATGTATCCTTTGTCAAAGAAGTTCTTAAACAGGAGTAAACACAATGGCAAAAAACCAATTCCTAACACGGAGAACATAAACCACCATTGAAACACGTTGTGTACATCTGCTTGAATCATCATTTTGAAAAGACCTCCTTGAGAGTTTTTATTTCCATAATATTCTTGGTAACTGACTGTTCTTGATTTCTGTCATTGAGCCAGAAAAAATGTGTTTTGGGATTCTTTGCAGCAACATACTTCAAAAGCGAAAGATCATCATCAATATATTTATCAATGCTAAGTTTTTTAATCATTTTGTCTTTGAATTCATGGGGTTGTTCATTTGCGAAATTAAAATAAATCCCATCAAATATTTTGTCAAAATGATAGTTTTTAATTAATCGATTTGTTTCTCCTTCGAGAAAACGATAACGACTGGAAATGATATAGAGTTTGTTTTTGCCTTTAGGGAGGCTTGTGATAAACGAAATATTTTCAGCAATCGGCGGACGAAACCACGGCAAGTGCGTTAACCGCCGCAGTAATTGATCAGGATATGAGGGGATGCGATACAGGAGGATGCCGTTATCTTTTTTCTTGTACAGCTTGTCAATCAGAGCATCAGGAATAAACGGAGGCGTGTTGATGAAAATTTTGTCAAAATCAAAACCAATGTTCATAGGATTTCTCTATTGTACTATGCATACATGGAATGTAGCAAGATTTTCTTTTGTTGATTTTGTTATACTAAGGCAAACTTCATGAAACGATTGCTCTTTAGTCTCTCATATTATGCACCCCATCTGAGTGGTTTAACAATTGCTGTACAACGAGTTGCTCAGAGCCTTGCTGCAAAAAGCTATTCCATATCAGTTCTGACAACACAGTTGCAGCACTCGTTACCGCAAACAGAAACCATTGACAACGTACACATTACTCGTGTGCCTTTTCTCTTTAAAGTAAGCAAAGGTTTTTTTATGCCATCCCTTCTTGCTCGCGCAATCGCCGCCCTTACAAAGACAGAAGTCGTTGTCATTGTCTTGCCGCAATTTGAAGGAGTACTGATTGCATTACTTGCAAAACTCCTCAGGAAAAAAATTGTTGTCTGGTATGTCTGTGAGGTGACGCTTCCTGCATCCCCTCTTGCTCGATGTGTTGAATTCTGTCTTCGTTTGTCGCATCACTTGACGTTATCACTAGCTGATGAAGTGTTGTCACTTACCACAGATTTTGCTACACACACTCCCCTCTTGCAAGATCGAAAAAATGTCTATGGGATAGCTCCGCTTATTGTTGCTCCAAGCGTTTCTGAAAAAGCAAATCAGTCCTTACGAAAACGTATCCCTCACAAGAAATACACCATTGGTTTTCTGGGACGTATTGCTCATGAGAAAGGAATTACCTATTTGCTAAAAACGATTCCTCTTTTAACGCAATCACTGGGTGATGAGTTTATTATTGTTCTTGCAGGGTCTGTTGCTGTTGGTGAAGACAGGTATGCTGCCGAGGTCGATGCTCTTCTGCAACAATACTCACACCATATTATCTCTTTGGGCAAGATCTCAGAGGAAGAAAAAGGTGCATTCTATCAATTGCTTGATGTGTTTGTGTTGCCAAGTATTAACAATACAGAAGCATTTGGGATGGTGCAGGTTGAAGCAATGCTTTGTGGAACGCCGGTTGTTGCAACCAATCTCCCAGGGGTAAGAGTCCCGGTACAGGAGACAGGGATGGGTGTAGTTGTTTCATCAATGGATAGCAAGGCTCTTTCAGCAGGAATTGTTACTATTCTCAACAAGAAGTCAGATTATCAGAAAGAACAAAAAAAAGTTGCTGCGGTTTTTGATACTGAGAAGTTGTTACGAAGCTATGAGCGAGTTTTCTTTGCCTCTGGAAAGACAACATAAATGTCCCCATTCCACCTTAAGGCGTGTTTTTGTTTGAGAAGTTTGATTAATTCCTTCCCCGTGACCCATTCTGGTAATGCATAGGTATACTGCATGCCAAGGCAGACATTGTATCGTGGTTTCCCCAATCTATCTAAGTGACTGATGATCTTAAACGTTTTATCATTCATTTCGCTCAAGAATTCAAATGAAATACATGGAAGTGGTTGTTGTAAAGTGCTTAAGACTTCCCATTCATACCCTTCAACATCTATTTTACAAAAGTCAGGAGTGCCATATTTTATTAATAAGTCCTGAAACGTAATCATGTGAACTTTAATGACTTTATCCCAGGTGCGATAGTTGTAGCGGCTGTTCTTTTGAAAATCTGTTGAGAAGGTTGAGTTGGGACTGTTGAATGAGGAAATGTAGAAGTCTCTGACGCCTCTTGTCTCCCCAATACCGTTTGGCAAAATAGTAATCTGCTTATTGTCAGCAAATCGCTTCGTTAGCTTCTCTAGGTAAACTGGCTGGGGTTCAACGCCAATGACGTGTCCACCTAGTTCCAAGAAACTTTGGGCATAATCTCCGTCGTTGGTGCCAATATCAAAGACAAGGCTATCTTTGTTGATAAACTGCGCATAAAAGCGTTTGAGACGGCGCTTGAGCATCAGCATCATCATTCGTTTTAGAGGAGTTCGAAGGTGCAGTGGCAAGGCGGAGTAGACAGTGTCAAGGTTGAGCTGTTTCATAGAGAAAGGGTAACAAATTACACAGGAAATTTCAAACGTTACTGCTTTTGAAAGATAATTACTTTGGGATGATCAAAGACAGTGAAAGCTTCTTCTGCAATGTCATCCTGAATGGTTAATGGGATACCAAGATATTCAAGCGAAGGATATGACGTAAATGTCTTCATCATTTTGTATTGGAGTTTATTGTTAAACAAGTCTTCGTAGAACTTGCTCATTTGTGGATAGCGTTCTGGTGCAGTCGGAATACTTCCCCACCCACGATTAGAGGAAAGAATCAGATAATCGCCTGTTTGCAGTAGTGAATCAATCTTCATCCATTTTTCAGTTGTGTCAGGATCAAAGACAGTCATTTCGGTGATTGTAAAGGTTTTGTTGGGGTGATCAATTCGTAGTGGCAACGCGTCATCCCATTGCTCGGTGAGAATGACACTGTCTGCTGGAAGGTTGTTATAGATCCATTCAGTTGCTGCGACGCGGGAGTTGGTCTTGGTATAAATTGATATGAACATGAGTGGCCAAATACAAAGAATAACAAGTGCAAGAGCAACGAAGCCTTTTCGTAACGATTTGGTCAGTGTATAAAACCCAATGCCGGCAAACATGGCAAAGAAGGGATACAGCATAATGAAGTACCTCAGTGACTTTACGTTTTGGACTGATTGGTAGATAAAGAATGCTGTTGCCCATAAGACAAAGAGAAACAAAAAGGTTCTATGATAGTGCTTTATGATACGTACAATCCCGACGAGCATGCAGAAAAACAGGGGAAGTCCTAGTCCAAACAGAGCAATGTTTTGCAGTGAGAAAAGAACCGGAGTTTTATGGAGCCATTGTACTCCCGGTGGATACCATGCCTCGGGATTGCTCCAAGCTTTAAGCGTTTGCAAGTTTGCCAT
>JAHFKF010000098.1 GCA_023245475.1 Candidatus Levyibacteriota bacterium | reverse complement strand
CTTTTAATTGGTCAAAGATGTAGGATCTATTCGAATAGACTTCAGTACCTATTGTTAAAAAGAACCGGTACATTATATTGTGTGTAGGTTGATTTGCCATGAAATCAAGAACTGTGTGTTCATCAGCATAGTGAGTAAGCAAAGGCCGTGTCACATCCATAAATGTTGCCAGGTCACTGTCAGTACTTTCTTTACTGATATCAACACGTAAGCCACCAAAGAAATCATGTATTCGATGATCTATGGGGGAATCAAGCTCGTTTTGTAAGTTCCTGGTAATCGCAAGCCATTCTTTTCTATTTCCTCCTCGCTCGTCCATTCGGTCTGAATTATAAAAAAGACAGACATCATAATCCGAAAAGTCATCTTCTGTTCCCTTGGTACGAGAGCCAAAAAAGCTTAAGCCGCTTAAAAAGGGATAGGATTGTTGTAGTTCGCCAAACGTAGATCGTAACCTTTTCATCCCACTCATAGATTCAGGATGGATAATAAAACGTTTTTCTTCGAGGGTTCTTGCATGCTCTGCATTCATTGGGGAATTATAACAGATTGACTCTTTTCATTTCTTCTTCAAAACTTGGCAAACCTTGTTCTTCAGGCAAATATGCAGGAGTATACCCACGAAGCTTTCTGGGAGGAACATGCTTACCCTTAAATCGTTCTGGGACTTCTGCTAATGCTTGTGGTTGGTCGTTGTAATAAGTAGCAACCATTTCATCCATCAATCTATAATTTTCTTTAACTCCTGCTTGTAATCGATCTCGCCACATATTTGCTGCTGCAAGTCCTTCATTTTCTAACATAAGTGAATATCCAGCGGCAACAAATGCTGCTGCATGAGTTGAAGGAAGTGGACAGTGAACCTGTGTAAGTAATGTTTCGATTGCTTGAGGAGTTGCATCGATAGCAACAAATTTTTCCTCAAAGTCTGCATCACCCAATGTTCTATTCTTGTTGGCCTTTTTTGCTTTTTTCTTTATTTCGTCATATGTTAAATGTGAGTCTGCAAGCAGCAACAATTCATCATGAGGTTTCACTTTGTCATCAGCAATACCGACAATACGGACTTTATCTAAATCCTTTTTATCTATTCCTAACTCTTCATCTGTTTCTTTTACAATATTTGCTATTACCGAGCCTGCGTCTACTGGATCAGGTGTTCCTTTTTTTCGATTAGGGTCTTCTATATTTGCATCAAGCATACCCCCGACACTTGCACCGGGGACATTACCATATGCAGCATTACGTTTTGATCTATGCTGAAGAATGATTTCCCCATCAGCACTTCTAACAATCATCGCTGTCGCTACGACACGACTCAATGCTTGCAAATCAGCTGAATCCTCAGGATTTGCAAAAAGTCTGTAACTAGGAAAGGGGACAGATTTAACCTCAACGGTGATTGTATTTGTCTGTTCATCGATCGCTATTTCACTAAATCCTACTTTCCCCATCATGCCTTTGGTATAGCTTTTTCGCTCAGCTTCAAATTCTTCTTCGGATTCGTGAGTAGCATCATCAAGATTAGCAATGACATCGTGCGTTGCTCCACTCATACGTGCATCTGCCGAGAGAGTTTGCACATATCTCATACGAGATCTTGCTGCTCGAACCTTACCTGATTTCTGAAACGCCATTTCTCCCTTTTGTGGCTCTCCGGTTTTAAAGTCTCTATCATTTATGGCAGTTCCCAATATCTCTTTATTGCTTTCCGTTGCCTGGGCATCTCCTTCTACACGAAGTGGATATCCGCTTATATTTTCGGTTCTTCTTATCGTTCCTTTTGTTTGTACTGTGAAGCCTTCTGGAGATGTGGAAAAGTGAGCAGTAAAACTGCCACCGTCAAATTCGGCTATTCTTCTTGTTGATTGTTCTCTATTTGTAGTGACTTCACCTTCGCTCATAATTTGATTATACTAAAACTGATAGATGAAGAGAACGGATGATATAATTGCATCTATTATACTCCAACTTGCTCAATATGTCCTTAAGTTGCAGCTTTTTGGAGTAGTAAAATGGTGAGCCAGCTCAGCTGGCTATCACCTCGCTGAGCGGAGTGACCCCACGGGAAGTCGAATCCCGGTCTGCAGAATGAGAATCTGCCGTCCTAGGCCACTAGACGATGGGGCCAAATATATCTTATATTATATCATGAAGTATACTAAATCTGTAATCTTGAGGATAATTAACAATGAGTTCTCCGCTCTCCATTCTCAGCTCTGCGTTCCGTTTATTGGAGGGCTTCACGGACTAATCGGCTAACGAGTCCACCATCAGCTTTGCCTTTGACGTCTGGCATGAGAACTCCCATAACCTTGCCCATGTCACTTGGAGCAGACGCACCAGTTTTGGCAACAGCTCCTGCAACGAGCTTCTTCACTTCATCTTCACTCATTTGCTCTGGAAGGTATACTGCAAGGATTGCAAGCTCTTTCTCTTCTTTCTCAACTAGCTCTGGACGATTGGCATTTGTGAATTGCTCAATAGAATCTCGATGTTGCTTTGCTTCTTTTTGAATGGCTGCCATCACGTCTTCATCAGTTGCTTCGTATCCTGCTCCACCTTTTTCAATCTCAAGATAACCGAGTGATGAGAGGAGCATACGAAGGACAGACGTCTTCATAACGTCTTTTGAGAGCATTGCTTGTTTTAATTCGTCTTTGAGTTGTTGTTTGAGCATAGTTGTATTATAGCAGAAAACAGGATCAAGCATCGACAATAAAACCTTTTACTTGATGATCCCACATATTCTTAAAGATACCATTCTTTTTCTTGAGTAACTCATCTGGTTCACCATCTTCAATAATCTTACCCGATTCAATCACAATGATACGATCCATTTCCTTAAGCGTTGATAATCGATGAGCAATCGCAAGAACAGTTTTGCCTTTCATAAGCTTCTCAAGAGAATCTTGAATAACGTGTTCACTTGCACTATCCAAACTACTCGTTGCTTCATCAAGAATCAGGATTGGTGCTTTTTTGAGAAACGCGCGCGCAATTGCAATTCGCTGCCGTTGTCCTCCAGAGAGTTTTACTCCCCGTTCTCCGACCAACGTCTGATATTCTTCAGGCAAGGAGCTAATAAAATCATCCGCGTGAGCAAGTTTTGCTGCCATTCGTACTTCTTCATCAGTTGCCTTTGGACTACTGTAACGAATATTTTCTAAAATCGTTCGATGGAACATACTTGTGTCTTGTGGAACAAAGGCAATACTACGGCGCAAACTTTCAAGTGTGACTCCATAAATATCCTGATCATCAATGGTAATTGTTCCTTGTTGAATTTCAAAATGACGAAGAAGCAATGACACAAAAGTTGTCTTACCTGCTCCACTTTTGCCAACAATCCCCACCTTTTGACCAGCCTTAATGCTCAAAGAAAACTGCGTAAACACTTTGGTATTCTCGTAATCAAAATCTATTGAATTAAAATCTATTGCACCTTTTGCTGAAAGTAACGTCTTGGCATTGGGAGAATCAATGATCGTATGTTCTGCCAAAATTTCAAGCAGTCCCTCTTTTGCTTCTCCATAATAGCGAGTTGCCTCTCGAAGTTCTTGCCCGAGAAACAATAATTGGTCAGAAAGTCTCAGAGCAATTGCAATAATCATGACAACTACTCCGGCTGTAACAACTGATTGCTGAAAAAGGAATAAGGAAGTACCAATGATTACCACCATAAAAACAGCAATTAGAAACCCATTCACAACAAGCATCCATTCGCTTAGTTTCCACTGTGCAAATCCAGCATCTCTATCTTTTTTGACAAACTTCTTGATATATTCTCGCTCCCCTGCTACATATGCATATTCATGAACCAACGAAATATTGGAGAGAGAATCAACAATGCGCCCCTTCAATAGAGATGCCATTTGAGCACTTTTGAACGAATAAGGTTTTAAGATTTGAGAAAACCACACATTAATTCCCAAAAAGAGTACTGCCCAAAAAGCAAGAATCAGCCCTAAACGATAATCACTCATAAAAGCAAAAATACTAAACCAAATGAGTCCAAGAATAAGTGGAAGGAAATTCCATAAGATCTTTTCAAATAATGTTTGCGTGCCATCAACGGCATGAGTAATCTTATTGGAAAGAGATCCAGCAAATCGACTATTGAAATAATCTT
>JAHFKF010000097.1 GCA_023245475.1 Candidatus Levyibacteriota bacterium | reverse complement strand
TATCATTCTTATGACGCTTATTCTTACCAACAAAAAGCTTCCGCTGTGGAGTAAGTTTGTCCTGTGCGGAGGCCTTGTGCTGTATGATATCTTGATGTTTATTTCTCGTCCATACTTGGGGGAGCATTGGGCTACGGATGTTATTGGGGGAGCGCTGCTTGGAGCAAGTTTTGGACTTATTACGGTAGCGTTTATTGTCGGTCGGGGGAAGTTCAAAAAATTATTGCCAGCATACAAGATTCAAATAACCAAAGTGACTGAAGATACAAAGAGGGAGCACTAATACGAATTCATGTAACCAGGTTGCTGGTTATATTGATAGGAACTGCTCTCTTGATAGGTTGTATCATGTTCGGCTGCATTGGATGACATGCCCCAAGCGGTAAGCATTGCTCCCACAATAAGTAGTCCAATCTTTGCATTTTGATGATTCATTGATATCTCAAAGCTTGGATACTTGTCAGAAAGGCCAAGCATATAACATTGTGTAGCAAGACCCACTCTCAGAGCATCTTTTTCAAATTCATAAATACTTTCTGGTAGTTTGCCTTTGAAAAGAACGGTAAACCATGAGATTGCCATGCCAACTCCTGAGCCGCGCCCCAGTACTTCAGCAAAGATAAAGTATGGAAGAAGCAGGAAGAAGCGAACAAAGATGCCAATAAAGGGAATGGCGAGCCATCTCTTTGGATGTTCTGGTTTAGGGATAGACAAGGTAAATAAGTTATTTGTATTGAGTCCAAATGTTGGATATTTGTCGGTAATGCCATAGAGAAATAATGAGATTTTGGTTGAGAATTGCATTGTCTTAACAAACATTGTGTATGCAGGATTCCAGTACTTACCAGTAAAGAGGACAACAAACCAATTAATAAAAAGCAGCAGCAGGTTAACGATAGCAAGAATGATACACTCTAAAAAGTGAGGAACCAGAAAGACAACTCTGGTCATAAGTCCAATCAAAGGGAAAGCATAAAATCGATTGGGTTTTTTATTATTTTCAACTAAGAAGTGAGGGTACATTCGTGCTGTTGCTTCTACCATACACAGTTACAGTATCCGATTGCCGATGGAGTGTCAAGAGGCATTCCTGGCACTTATCCCTTAGAAACAAGTAGTGCCGAACTTGTTTCGGGATCTCAACAGCTTTGAAATAAGATGCTGAAATAAATTCAGCATGACAATAATTAGATTACTTGTCTTGACGGGATAAGTACCGCATTCTGGGCGGTGATCCCTTGACGACATGGTTTTATGTCATGTGGGTCGTGGTGAAAACAAGATCAGAAGTATCAGCACGTACTATCATGAGGGAAACAGGCGTAACGTATTCTCAATCGTTTCCTCTTGCTCAAGACGTTTTTTACTTCGGGATTATTCTCTAATTTCTTTTTTCATTGGTTAAGTGTATGGAACATTCTCTCGTATCCAATCCCACGCCTCTTTTGACAAATATCCCTGATAATTACTTCGTGTTATCTTAATAACAAGATATGTCCCAGAGGGGAAATATGTTCGTATGCTATCTGATAACTGATCTGCACTTGAATTAGACATTAAAATATATGCAGAATTAAGATAATGCCACCAAGTACCGATATTGGTATCATTTTTAATTCCATTATGTAAAGCGACAAAATCTGAGACAGAGTCTCGATCATAAACAAATAGATATGCGTTCATCTTTTACCTCCTTTTATTGACGCTATAATTTTTTTAGCCCGTGTTTTTTCTTTCGGTTTTTCAATTACTTGCTCTCCCTCAATAACTTGTGCTGGTACTTCTTTTTCTTTATTGCCCATCATTTCTATTTGTTGTTTCCTTAATTGGTAACTTTCTGAGCGTAATAGATCAGGTCTGTTTTTCATAAGCCAGTAAAAACAAACGCAAAAAAAGATTAAAAGTCCACTCAAAACAACAAGAAAAAATATGGCAATCCACCATGCGTTTGGGTTAAAAATACCCAAGAGCATTATTGCTAAGGCTATAAATATAATAACATATATCATATCTTTCAAAACGCTTGAGACGGATACTTTTTCAAAAATGTTAAGTTTTATTTGTGGGAATTGCGGAAAAGGAGAGCTATTTTTCATAGCCTCATTATAGCACAGCTTCTCCGTGTCTTGAGGGGAGAACCACCGCATTCTGGAACTACTGTGTCATCTTCCTTTTTTGTCTATACTCCTTGGTAAGGATGCGGCGTCCAACTCGTAGAGCCTGAGCATTGCTTCTGAATTGTCCACTACATACGAGTTCAGAATAGATTGATTCAACTGCAACATTGACTCCTCCCACTCTCTCAGGTACTTCATCATAGACAAACCCTGTTTGGTAGACAGTATAAGTATCTGTTTCTCCGTCTTTCCGAGCAACAAGAGTAGTTTTTCGTGGTCCTGTATACGTATCCTCATAAGCCAATTCTGTTATATGGCCATGTGTTGTTTCTGCTATTGTTGGGAATGTTTTGATGTAATGCTCTCGTAGCATATGCGCTATTATAGCAAATAGGATATGTTATAATCTTGTGGCTGCCCGCACCTGCCTCAAGGACTATGCCGACTCGTAAGACAGCTACCAAAAAAGTGCGTACTACCACAAAAGCTTTTAATGAGCAGGTTTCGTTCTTCCTGCGAAGAATGGTGCTTCTGGTTGTTCCTGTGATCGCAGTTGGGTTGGCCGTTGGTCATTACTTCAGTGCACGATTTGTGCAAATTGTTGCCTTATCTGCAATTCCCCTTGGATTAAATTATGTTGGTTTCCTTGCGCTTAGCCATAAGAAACAACAGAAACGATTTTGGGTAAGTGTCATGGTTGGACTTCTTGCTATGGGAGTTTTGGGATGGTGGTGGCAGCCATATAACGAGTCTGGGTTTGCCGCTGCATGGTTTTTTGGACTGCTTGTTATGAATGTTTTTATAAGCGCACAGTTTGTACATCTTCCTCGCAAAGTAATTTCAATACACGTCTCTGTTCTTTCTCAGAGGTTATGGCTGAAAGCTTTTTCGCAGCTCTTTCTCAATCTAGCAACGGGGTGGTTTGGCTCAATTATCATATTGCCGGGATTAACAGGTGAGTTGTGGCTAATTAATTTGACGGCAAATCTCCTGTATGGTATTATTGCGCTGCTGTTTTATATAGCCTTAGAAAGGAAATTATACAATGTCACCAAATGAAATCACACACATTAACTTACTTGCAGGGATATCCTTTGGCCTGATTGCTATTCTTTTCCTTTTGATCTATCTTGTTTTCTTCAAAACCAATAAACCCACAAGAAAATAACATGCTTTAGTTAGCACTAAGAAGGGTTGATGCATACTCTCTTGGCTTTCTTAGCTGTGCAGTCGTATGTGGAGGATTTGCAATTACGGTATCAATAGCTTCATTCAGTGCCATTCCCGCAGTTGTTAATTTGGTCATAACTGAATCAACAAACCATAACCCCACAGGGTATAGTCCCTTATAGGCGTGGTGGGATCTAATTGTGCCAATATTTGCTATTACATCGAATTGTTCCTGTGTTGGAACTTTTGGTTGTTTCGTGAGGCCATCTCGTACTGAAGACCATGACGGATTTGTCTCTGCCACTTGTTCAGCCATTTGACCCAGTACCTTTCTTGTAGCATATTCTGCCATGCCTTCATCCATACAACTATATGCTGTAACGGTGTCCTTTGGTACAGGAGAAGAGTATTTGTCAAATACTACAACGGACTGTTGTGCCCTTTCAATATTTTTATTCTTTTGATGGATATAACTATGCATTGCTTCATGTAATTCAACACGTGGGTTAGTTTTTGTCTCTTTGGTAACATAGGCATTCAGTTGAGGAATGTACAGGCCTAGTGTCGCTCTTCTGCTGATTCCTAGCAGATGACTAAGAGAGCTCTTTTTGAGAAGACGGGGAGCCTCTTTCCATGAAAAAACAATTTTTTCAGGGGCATGTGGAAAGGTGATACCCAAATAGCTAGAGAGCGTCGTAATAAGCTCTGTATTCTCCGCCAACGATAATCCTTTAACAGTATGTTCTTTAAATGCAGATTCTCCTCGTAACCAGCGGTTTCTTTGTCGCGTCTTTGAAACTTCTTTTCCAATACCTATTGCAGCAATTGCGGCATTAACAACTGCTAATTCATGTAAT
>JAHFKF010000031.1 GCA_023245475.1 Candidatus Levyibacteriota bacterium | reverse complement strand
AAGAATATGGTTTTGCATTGCATTATATCGTAACAGAAGATCCCTCATTTAATGGAGAGACAGGCCGGGTCGATGCCGAAAAAATACAACGACTTGTTCCTGACGTTCTTTCCCGTGATGTCTATTTGTGTGGCCCTGCTCCAATGATGGGAGCTCTTGTTCATATACTACGAGGAGTTGGACTGAAGAAATCAGCACTGCATTATGAAAAATTCTCATTATAACTCTTGACAACACACTAAGATTATTAGTATAAACAATTATGGAAATGCTCATGCAGCAATTAAGAAATAATAGAAAACAAAACAGGTAGATATACTGCCTAAATTTAACCCGCAAGCAGCGGGTTTTTTTATTTTTATGTGTGGTGTTATTGGCATCTGGACCGCAAGCAATCATGCCTCTTATTTTGTAAAACGAGGGCTCTCTGCCCTGCAACATCGTGGACAAGAAAGCGCTGGCATCAGCATTATTAATTCTCAAAATAAAATTATCACGTATAAAAATATGGGACTCGTCCCAAGTGTTTTAAGTGATGCAGTACTACATAAATTAGGAAAGAATAAATTTGCAATTGGTCATAATCGCTATGGTACATCCGGTAATGCTTCTCTTGATAACGCCCAACCATTTTATTTAAAGCAAGGTAAATATGCTCTTAGTATTGCTCATAATGGCAACATCCCAGACACATCAAATCTTCGAAAAGAGTTAGGTGAGAGAAAGAGAACGCTTAGTGATACATTACTTGTTGCACGGGTGTTATTAAAAAAAAGACAAGAATTTTCTTCTTGGCAAGAAACCTTTGAGAAGGTTTTGCCAATACTTGCTGGTGCATATAACTTTGTGGCATTAACAGACGATAATACATTATTAGGAATGCGTGATCCGTATGGCATCTGGCCATTGTGCCTTGGGAAATTAGGAGACGGTTGGGTAATTGCTTCAGAGTCTGTGGCACTTGATGCTATTGGCGCCGAATTTGTACGAGATGTTGCTCCTGGTGAGATTATTACAATCACTGCACATGGTAAATTATATTCATCATTTTTTGGAGAAACAAAGCGTGTACAGCATTCTTTATTTGAATATGTTTATTTTGCAAGACCAGATAGTTTTATCAATGGTCGTCGTGTCCGGGCAGGACGAGAAGAATCGGGAAGATTACTTGGTGAAAGAATAAAAAGCAAAGGTTTACAGCTAGATGTTGTTGTTCCAATTTTTGAATCTGGTTATCCTGCTGCAAGAGGGGTTGCTCGTTCTCTTCAAATTCCTTTAGTTGATGCAATTACAACAAGTAATTATGTTGGGAGAACATTTATTCAACCAGGACAAGAAAACAGAACACGAGCTGTTAGTGGTAAGCATAATATTGTTCCTGATGAAATTGTTGGCAAAAAAATTGTCGTTGTTGATGATTCCGCTGTTCGTTTAACAACGAGTAGGTCACTGATTGAAGCATTAAAAGATGCTGGTGCAACTGAAGTGTATTTTGCCGTTGCGAGTCCACCTGTTGTTAACAGATGTGATTTGGGAATTGATATGCGCAATAAGAAACATCTTCCTGCTGCAGCATTTGAAAAGGATCCTTTGCCCGTGATTGAGGAAAAAGTATCGCAATTGATTAATGCTGATGCAATGATTTACTTACCAATTGATGAAACTACCAAGGCATTTGGTAGTGCAAAAGAAAACTTTTATTACACCCCGTTTGGTGGTTCTCATCCACTTCGCGGAAAACAAACCAAGTTCACAAAACGTAAAAAACAAATTGATAAGAAACCCAAAATAGCTATATTCCTTTCTGGCAAAGGAACGTTTGTACAAGATATTATTGATGGTATCGAACAACATACGCTTAATGCCCAGATCATTGGCGTTCTCTCAAATAAAGAAGGTGTCTATGGAATAACCCGTGCAAAAAAACACAATCTTCCAACAAACGTGATTACGTTTACTGGAAAACGATCTGACAAACATGCACGTAAAGAATATGAAGAGAAACTGCTCGCTTACCTTAAAGAATTGAAACCTGACGTACTGCTTCTCTCTGGATGGCTTTTTATTCTTGGCGATGATTTCTTAAAAGAACTTTCAAAATTACAAATTGTGGTTATTAATCATCACCCAGCATTATTAACAAGTGATGCTACGGTAACACTGGCAACATCTCGAGGAACGATTCCTGTACTTCGTGGGGAAAATGTTTGGGAAGAAACATTTGAAAAGAAATTACCAGTTTCAGGTATTTCAGTTCATCAAATTTTACCTGGAGATTCTGTTGATATTGGTCCTGTCATCATGAAAGCTGAAGTGCGTGTACGAACAGATGACACGATTGATTCTTGGAGAAAACGAATGGATGATACTGAACATTTGTTATTACCAACTGCTATCAAACGAGTTCTGCATGTCATTGAAAATAAAATTGATGTTAGTAATGGAGAGTTTCAATGGTAAATAAAAAAAACAATATTTTGATCATATCTTCGGGTGCTAGAGAGCATGCTCTTGGATGGAAACTAAAACAATCACCAAAGGTAGATAAGATTTACTTTGCACCAGGCACTCCCGGGACAGAAGAAGTTGGACAGAGCACGGGGATTTCCGCAAACGATTTTGATGCGCTTATTGCCTTTGCCAAGAAAAAGCAGATTGATTTAACAGTTGCTGCTCCTGATGATATCCTTGCAGCGGGTATTGTTAATGCGTTCCAAAAAGAGGGACTCCGTATCTTTGGACCAACCAAAGAAGCTGCACTCATCGAATCTTCAAAAGCCTTTGCCAAGCAACTAATGCATGAGGAAAACATCCCAACTGCAACATCTAAAACATTTACTTACTTTGAAAAAGCCAAATTGTATCTAAAAAAACAACAAGTACCAATTGTTATCAAAGCGAGCGGTTTAGCTCTTGGAAAAGGCGTTGTTATCGCTAAGACTTATGAGGAAGCTGAAAAAGCACTTACTGATATGATGGTGAAGAAAATTTTTGGAGAGGCAGGTAGTGAAGTCGTGATTGAAGAATTTTTAACGGGGCGTGAAGTTTCAATTCATGCCTTTTCTGATGGAGAGCATATTGCAATGTTCCCCCCCAGTCGTGATCATAAGCAAATTTTTGAAGGAAACCAAGGTCTTAATACAGGAGGCATGGGAACAGTTGTCCCACTTACTGATATTACAAAAGAACAAATGGAGGAAATTAAAAAGAGCATTGTTATGCCAACGATTGCCGGCATGAAGAAGCGTGGCATGCCATTTGTGGGTTGTTTATATCCAGGTCTGATGATGACAAAGGATGGTTCAAAGGTGATTGAATTTAACTGTCGCTTTGGGGATCCAGAGATTGAATCATATATGCGTCTTCTCGAAACGGATCTTTTTGATATTCTTACGTCTTGTGTTGATAAGCGTCTTGATAAACAAACGATTGCTTGGTCAAAGAAGTCTGCTTGCACAATTGTTTTGGCATCAGAGGGTTATCCTGAAACTTCTCATAAAGGAGATGTTATTTACGGCTTAAAAAAAGTTGCAAAAAAAAAGGATATTCATGTTTTCCATTTTGCGACCAAAAAAGTTGCAGGGAAAATTGTTACCAATGGTGGACGCGTTCTTGGCGTTACCGCAGTTGGCAAAAATATTACTGATGCGTTGGATAAAGCATACGTTGTTATTGGTGATCAAGGAATTCATTTTGATGGAATGCAATATCGACGTGACATTGGACGAGTTAAGCAAGCAAGCAAAACAAATCGCATTGAAGTTTATTCAAAAATAGCCGATACGAGAGCTGCTGTGCGATTAGAAAAGTTTAAGAGAATTAATAAAAAAATTACGCAAGTGACTATTGCAGATGTCTATACCATTGATAAATCTTTCTCACCTCTGGATATAGATACCATTGCATCAAGTCTTTCAAATCCTGTGACACAAACAATCGTGCAGACCTCTCCTAACAGAAGAGAAGGTACTGTTGGAGAGAAGAAGTTTGCTTTTGCGATTGAGATTGGTTTTCTTGCTGGTGTTACTGATAACATCGCAACAACCGTAAAAGAGACAATCAGTGATTTACTGAAAACAGAATTTATGCCAGATGAAAATGTCTATACGACACAACTAACTTTCTTATACGGAAAGATCTCAAAAGAAGAGGCTCTTTCACTTTCTGCAAGCTTGTATAATCCGCTCATTCAGCGAATGCATATTAAAAGTCATGAAGAATATGTGCGTGATAATGGAATGGATGTTATTGTTCCTAAGGTGCAATTGCAAAAAGAGCCAGAAGTGACGGAAGTAAATCTTTCAGTACCAGATGAAGAATTAATTAGAATTGGTAAATCAGGGATTGCCAATAGTGATGGGACAAGACGGGGGCCACTTGCTTTAGATCTTACTTTTATGGAAACGATACAAGCATATTTTAAAAAGTTGCGACGAAATCCAACAGACATCGAACTTGAATCACTTGCGCAAACATGGTCTGAGCATTGCAAGCATACTATTTTTGCGAGTCCCATGGATGATGATGTGTCAAAAGGTTTATATAAAACATATATCAAAGGAGCCACTGAAAAGATTAGAAAAAATAAAGGCAAGAACGATTTCTGTGTTTCTGTTTTTACTGATAATTCTGGAGCCATTGCATTTGATGATGAGTATCTCGTTACTCATAAAGTAGAAACACATAATAGTCCTTCGGCACTTGATCCTTTTGGTGGAGCAATTACCGGTATTGGTGGTGTTAATCGCGATGCCATAGGGTTTGGTATGGGGGCGAAACCGGTTGCTAATTTTTATGGTTATTGCTTTGCCGACCCACGAGTTGATAAACCTCTTTATAAAGGGAAAAATAAAACACAACCAATGCTTTCAAGTCGTCGAATTATGGAAGGGGTTATCGATGGCGTTAATGCTGGTGGCAATCAATCTGGTATTCCGACTCCTCAAGGATTTGTTTATTTTGATGAAAGGTTTCGCGGAAAACCATTAGTGTTTGTTGGCACAGTCGGTCTTATACCACGAAAAATTAAAGGCAAATTGTCTCACAAGAAACAATCAAAACCAGGAGATTTTATTGTTATGGTTGGAGGGCGTGTTGGTAAAGACGGTATTCATGGTGCGACGTTTTCTTCGGAGGCACTAGACAGCGGTAGCCCTGCAACAGCAGTTCAGATAGGAGATCCAATTACTCAAAAGAAATTAAGTGACGCGATTGTTAAAGAAGCGCGGGATTTACTCTTATATAATAGTATCACTGACAATGGAGCAGGTGGACTTTCTTGTTCGGTTGCTGAAATGGGAACAGAATCAGGAGGGTGTGAAGTTGCTCTTGAAAAGATTCCACTAAAGTATTCAGGACTTGATCCGTGGGAAATTTGGATTTCTGAATCACAAGAACGCATGACACTTGCGGTACCTCCGGCAAAGTGGGATGCTTTTTCAAAACTCATGCACCGTCGAGGTGTTGAAGCAACGGTTATTGGTACGTTTACGGATAATGGTAAATGTGTTGTGACATATAACAAAAAGAAAATAGTTGATTTAGATATGGATTTTTTACATGATGGTTTGCCCAAAAGAGCAATGGTGACAAAAGAAGTAAAAATTACGAATCAAGAATCAAGAATTAAGGAGCCAAAAAATTACAATAAGACATTGGAAGAAATGCTTCAACGACTCAATCTCACCTCATTTGCATTTATTTCAGATCAATATGATTACATCGTACAAGGTAATGCTGTCCTTGGGCCTCTTCATGGTAAGGGGCGGGTCAATGCAGATGCGAGTGTTATTCGTCCGCTACTTTCTTCTCAAAAAGGTGTCATTCTTTCACAAGGATTTTATCCAACGTATAGTGAGATTGATGCGTATAAAATGAGTACTGCAAGTGTTGATACGGCTGTTCGTAATGCTGTTGCAATGGGTGCAAATCCTGATTATCTTTCTCTTCTCGATAATTTTTGTTGGTGTAGTAGTAATGATCCCATGAGACTTGGACAACTCAAAGAAGCCGTTAAGGCATGCTACGATTTGGCTGTTTTTTATGGCACACCATTTGTTTCAGGAAAAGATAGTATGTTTAATGATTTCAAAGGATACGACAAAGACGGGAATCCAATTTCCATATCTATTCTTCCTACTTTGCTAATTTCGTCGTTTGGTGTTGTTCCCGATATTACCAAAGTCGTTTCTCTTGACGCGAAACAATCAGGGGATCTTTTGTATATCTTGGGTGAGACCTATGATGAAATTGGTGGATCAGAATATTCTCAGATGCAATCATTCTCTTCCAATAGTATTCCGATAGTTGATCCAGCGAAAAATAAAAAACTCTATAAAATTCTGTACAAAGCAATTCAAAAAAACCTTATTGCATCAAGCATTAGTGTCGGACGAGGTGGGCTTGCCGTGGCGCTTGCCAAAAAAGCAATTGGGGGCATGTTGGGACTCACTGTTGATTTGCGAAAGTTGCCAGGGGATTCTTCACGAGATGACTTTGCATTATATTCTGAAAGCCAAGGAAGAATTCTTATCACTGTTGCTAATGAAAACAAAGAAAAATTTGAAAGAATGATGCAAGGAAATAGTTTCGCAAAACTTGGAAAAGTAACAAAAACAAAAAATTTAATAATTACAGGATTGAAAGGACATGAAATAGTTTCGCTTACTATTGATAATGTTGCAAATGCATATCGAGAGACATTTAAAGATTATTAATTATGAATAAACCAAACGTGTTAGTATTTTCCGGCTACGGACTTAATTCAGAAGAAGAAACAGCATTCGGATTTGAATGGGCTGGGGCAAAAGCTGATATTGTTCACATAAATGATTTAATTGATGGAAGAGTAGATCTTTCTGATTATCAAATCCTTTCATTTCCTGGTGGTTTCTCGTATGGGGATGACACTGGATCAGGAAATGCATATGCCAATAAAGTAAGAAATCATTTGTGGGAATTATTACAAACATTTATTGCTGAGGATAAATTAGTAATTGGTATTTGTAATGGATGTCAGATCGTCGCTAATCTGGGGCTTGTTCCTGCATTTACCAAACAATATGGAGAAAGAAACGTTGCTTTAACCAATAATAATAGTGCGCGTTTTGTTACGCGTTGGACTGATCTAAAAGTGACGGCAGAGACTCCCTGGCTTGCTGGTCTTAAGGAATTATCATTACCTATTGCACATGGTGAAGGAAAATTCTTTGCATCTGAGGACGATCTTAAAAAGCTAAAGAAAAACAAACAGATTGCGCTACAATATACAAAGGGATCTCTTAGTAAGCACTTATCTCTTCCCGCAAATCCTAATGGATCAATTGCTGATATTGCAGGAATAATTGATGAAAGCGGTAAGATCTTAGCACTTATGCCTCATCCGGAGCGGGGGATGTTTTTTCATCAACTTCCTCACTGGACATTTCTTAAAGAACAGTATATAAGAAAAGGATCGATACTACCCAAAGTTGGTTCAGGATTACAGCTTTTTAGAAATGCGGTAAAGTATTTTTCTTAATATGATATGAAAAAAACACAATATACGATAGCAACATTAAGTAGCCATTCTGCATTGCAAATATTAAAAGGTGCAAAAGATGAAGGCTTTAACACACTTCTTATTGTGACGCCAGAGCGCGAGGCATTTTATAGAACATTTCCTTTTATTGATGAATTTATGACGGTATCAAAATTTTCAGATTTTCCTTCAATTGAAAAACAACTTATTGAGAAAAATGTTATTCTCATTCCTCATGGATCGTTTGTTGCATATCTTGGGACGCAGAAGAATAAAACAATGAAGGTTTCTTATTACGGCAACAAAAAAGTACTTGATTGGGAAGAAGATCGGTTAAAACAACGTGAATGGTTAGAACATGCAAATATCCTCATGCCGCAACAGTTTAAAGATGTGGACAGTATTAATTATCCTGTTATTGTAAAGTCCTATGGTGCAGCGGGTGGCAGTGGTTACTTTTATGCAAAAAATAAAAGAGATTATAATAGTAAAATTTCTCAAATGGGTTCTAAACAATTTGTGATTCAAGAATATGTTATTGGCGTACCATTATATATTCATTATTTTTATTCTCCACTTACTAAGAAGCTTGAAATTATGAGTATTGATAGACGATATGAAACCAATGTGGATTCTCTTGGCAGGATTCCGTTGGCTGGACAAGAAGGACTTGAAATTAATCCAAGTTATGTCGTTGTTGGTAACTCTCCGCTTGTTCTGCGAGAAGCAATGTTAGTTGAGGCATACAACATGGGACTTCGTGTTATTGAATCCTCACAAAAACTTATGGATGGAAGAGGATTGTTTGGAGCCTTTTGTCTCGAGACGGTGATTAGTGAAAAGCAGAAATTTTATACTATTGAAATCTCATGCAGAATTGTTGCCGGAACAAATCTCTTTACTCATGGCTCTGCATATTCTTGGCTGTATTATAATGAACCAATGAGTACTGGACGACGAATTGCACGAGAAATAAAACATGCTGTCGAACAAAAGAAGTTAAAGATGATTTTAGACTGATATGAAACAAACCAAGCAATATGCCTTACTTAGTGTCTTTGATAAAACTGGAATAATTGACCTAGCAAAGTATTTTGTCAAAAAAAAGATAAGTATTATTTCAACCGGTGGCACTGCAAAATTGCTTAAAGAAAATAAAATTCCTTTTATCCCAATCCAAGATATTACAAAAAATCCTGAAAGCTTTGATGGACGAATGAAGACAATTAGTTTTCAAGTAGGATCAGGAATTCTTTTTGATAGAACAAATAAAGCTCATCAAAAAGAAGCAGAGGTTCTTGAAATTCCTCATATTGATTTTGTTGTCTGCAACTTCTATGATTTCTGGAAAAAGCCTGGTATCGAAATGATTGATGTCGGTGGACCAACAATGGTTCGTGCTGCTGCAAAGAACTTTGAAAATGTCACTGTTATCGTTGATCCAACTGATTATGCAGCGGTTATTAAAAACGGGGAAGCAGATAAAGAATTCAGAAAATATTTAGCAGCAAAAGCATTTTCTTATGTCGCCGAATATGACGGCCTGATTGCTAATTATTTCCAAAGTCTCCTCCCTGTCATCCCGAGTGCGCCATCACGAAGTGAGAAGTACCCTTGGGGTGAACGAAGTGAACCGAGGGATCTCTTTATCTCTTTACAAAACGGACAGCAGCTTCGATATGGAGAAAATCCTCATCAACAAGGAATGTTTTTCAAAGATAAATCAGCAGGTGACACTCTTGGATTAGGTGAATTTGTTACATTACAAGGCAAGCCAACGTCCTACAGTAATTATCTTGATTTGGATGGGGGACTTCATACGCTTTCCCTTATTGGTGATACGAAACCTGCTTGTGTTATTTTAAAGCATACAAATCCATGTGGGGCTGCCGTTGCTGACACAATTGAAGAGGCATATCAAAAAGCATGGTTTGAAGGAGATCCCTTGGCTGCATTTGGAGGAGTTCTTTTTATGAATAGACCTGTTACGAAATCGCTTGCTGAAACGATGATTGCTGATAAAAAGTTTTTTGAGATTCTTGCTGCACCATCTTTTACGAAAGGTGCTCTTGAAGTGTTTTCTAAAAAACCCAAATTACAATTATTACAGAATCCTGCGTTGTCAGATCCGTTTATAAAAGCTTTTAAAGAAGTAAAAACAGTCAGAGGCGGATATCTCATGCAAGACACGGACACCGCACAAGTTCTAAAAAAACAGTTGCACGTTGTTACCAAGAAAAAGCCAACAGCAAAACAAATTGATGATTTGCTTTTTGCGTGGAAGCTTTCTCAAGTGAGTAAATCAAATTGTGTGATTGCTGCAAAGAGTGGCGTTATGCTTGCATCAGGTGTAGGACAACAAGATCGTAAGAGGTGCTGTGAGTTATGTGTTACGAAAGCATTAAAACCCTTAATCGGTGCTGTTGCAGCCACAGATGGCTTTTTTCCTTTTAGAGATGGCCCTGATGTCTTGATTCAAGCTGGTATTACCGCAATCATTCAGCCAGGTGGATCGATTCGTGATCAAGAAACAATTGATGCATGTAATGAAGCGGGTATTGCAATGGTCTTTACTCATTTGAGAGCATTTAAACACTAGTTTACGTGTCATCCTGAATTTATTTCAGGCTCTCAAATCTAAAAAAGATTCCGAAATACCCCAGAGGGTACTAGCTTCGTCGAAGCGGCGCAGTTCGGAATGACAATTCTTTATGAAAAAAACAAAACAAAAAATAACAATCGCAACTATAGGAAGTCACTCAGCTCTTGAAGTGTGTCGAGGTGCAAAAGATGAAGGATTTGCTAATTTAGTTATTTGCGAAAAAGGAAGAGAATCCACCTATGCAACGTATTACAAAACAAATGGGTCATTTGGCTGCGTTGATGAATGTTTACTTCTTGATAAATTCTCAGATATTCTTAAACCTGAAGTGCAAAAGAAACTTATTGAAAAGAATACTATCTTTATTCCCAACAGGTCATTTGAAGTTTACGTAAATGATTATGATGCAATTGAATCAAAGTTTACAGCAAAGATGTTTGGTAATAAGCATCTACTCAGAATTGAAGAAAGAGGATTTACTCCAAATCAATATGATTTATTAGATGCCGCAAAGATCCGTTATCCAAAACAATTCGCAAATCCAAAAGATATTGACCGAGTTTGTTTGGTGAAAGTGCTTGAAAAAGAACGAGGATTTGAACGAGCGTTTTTCCTCGTTGAAAGTTATGAAGATTACAAAAAACAAGTTGAACAGAAACTAGCAAAAGGAGAATTTACACAAGAACAATTAAAGAAAGTCGTCATTGAAGAATTTATCGTTGGTGTTGGTGTAAACTTTAATTTTTATTACTCACCAATTCATGATCGGTTAGAACTTCTAGGGACAGATACACGAAGACAAACAAATTTTGAAGGCATTACTCGTTTGCCATTTGACTATCAACAAGAAATATTAAAAAAGATGAACATCAAGTATGAAGAAGCAGGGCATATTGCTGTAACAGTCCTTGAGTCTCTTCTTGCTCCTGCATTTGCACTTGGTGAACGATTTGTCGAAGCAAGTAAAAAGCTTGCAACACCTGGTGTCATTGGCCCATTTGCTTTGCAATCAATGATTATTCCAGGTCCTCCCAAAAAAGATATTATCGTGTTTGATGTGTCTCCTCGGTTTCCTGGTTCCCCTGGTATTGCTGCGACGCCATACAGTGGTTACTTATTTGGTCAGTCAGTTACTGTTGGCCGAAGAATTGCTATGGAAATAAAAGATGCTATAAGAGATAATAGACTTAAAGAAATAGTAACTTAGTTCGTCATTGCGAGCAAAGCGAAGCAATCTCGGATGGGATTGCCACAGCCATTTCATGGTTTCGCAATGACCCATGATATATGTCAGATTTTAAAACATATCAATCACCTTTTTCTTGGCGTTATGGGTCTGAGGAAATGCGTCATATTTGGTCTGAGGAACATAAAAATGTTCTTCGGCGCAAAATTTGGGTGGCACTTGCAAGTGTTCAGTCTGAGTATGGATTAGTCTCCAAAGAAGAGCTCGCGGATTTACAAAAGCATCAGGCGGATATTGATATTGCAAGAATTTCAGAGATTGAAAAACAAACCCATCATGATCTCTTTTCGGCAGTAAAAGAATTTGCAGAAAAAGCAACAGTGGGTGGT
The DNA here is from genome assembly GCA_023245475.1 of Candidatus Levyibacteriota bacterium. GTDB lineage: Bacteria > Patescibacteriota > Microgenomatia > Levybacterales > UBA12049 > JAHFKF01. Next base: position 3,110 of record JAHFKF010000031.1, on the reverse strand, counting down.
GGTAAGATTCATCTCGGTGCAACGAGTATGGATATTGTTGATAATGTCGATACCTTACGTATTAAAGCTTCTCTCTCAATAATTGAAACAAAGCTTACAGAAATCCTCATAGCATTTACGAAACAGGTTGAAGCGTATGCAGACTTCCCCTGCATTGGGTACACGCATCTACAACCAGCTGAACCAACAACCTTAGGGTATCGTTTTGCTCTATATACACAAGATTTACTTTCTGATTTTACTCTTTTGCAATTTGTTAAAACGCAATTAACAGCAAAGGGCTTTAAAGGAGCCGTTGGTACACAAGCAAGCTATGTCGAACTTTTAGGTCACGAAAAAGCAACCGAGCTAGAAGAAAAATTAATGAAAGAACTAGATCTTGCTCCGTCTCTTATAGCAAACCAAGTAGGACAAAGAAAAGTTGATTTTTTGGTTGCGCAATTATTAGTGTCGATTTCCCAATCGTTATATAAGTTTGCATTTGATGTTCGTATTATGCAATCTTCTGGTTTTGGAGAATGGCAAGAGCCGTTTAGTAAAAACCAGGTTGGCTCAAGTGCGATGCCCTTTAAAAGAAATCCACGAAAGTCTGAGCAAATTTGTTCGCTTGCGCGTTACGTTGAAAGTCTTTCCTCAAACGCTTGGGAAAATGCCTCTCTTTCTCTTTTGGAAAGGACGCTTGATGATTCAGCAAATCGAAGATCATATATCCCTGAAATGTTTCTTGCCCTTGAAGACATTTTGGTTTCAAGTACCCATGTTATTAGTGGATTAGTTATTAATAAAAAACAAATTGAAAAGAATCTGGCAACGTATGCTCCCTTTGCCGCGACAGAAGGAATCATGATGCAGACAACCAAAAACGGAGCAAGTAGACAAGATATGCATGATATCCTTCGAGATCTTTCTATGACTGCTTGGAATGCCATGCAGGAAGGGAAGCCAAATCCATTACCACAATTGCTTGAAGATAATGAAGAGATTAAAAAATATCTGGCAAAAGATGTCGTAAAAAAACTTCTTGATGTTAGAGAGCACATCGGTACGGCTCCAAAACGAGCAACGCTCCTTGTTGCCCAAGTGAAGAAAGTACTTGCAGATGAAAAATAGAATTGGCATTGTTGGTGGGGGACAATTAGGACGCATGATGGCATTTGCCGCAAAGCAATTAGGATTCACAGTCAGCGTTATAGATCCAACTTCAAAGAGTCCCGCAGGACAGGTTGTTGATTACCAAATCGTTGCTGCCTACAACGATGAACAAGCAATTCGGGAACTTGCGAAGATATCAGATTATTTGACGTTTGAAATTGAGCTTGCAAATGCTGCCGTACTTGATGATCTTGCAAAAAAAGGTTTATCAATTCATCCTTCAGCAAAGACGCTTACTATTATCAAAGATAAATTTGGGCAAAAACAATTCCTAAGACAAGCTGGAATTCCTGTTGCGGACTTTGAAGCAGTAGAAACCAAAGAAGATATCGAGACTGTTGCCAAGAAGTTTGGTTACCCAATGGTTCTTAAAGCTCGGTTTGATGCCTATGATGGTCGGGGCAATGCAGTTATCCGAAATGCCAAAGGTATTGAAGCAGCTCTCAAGAAATTGAGTGGAAGAAAATTGTACGTTGAAAAAAATGTATCGTTCACAAAAGAACTAGCGGTTGTGGTTGCCCGTAACACAAAGGGAGAAATAGCAATCTATCCCGTGGTTGAAACAATTCACAAAAATAATATTTGTCATCTGGTTATTGCACCTGCACCTATTGATCAAAAGATAGCAACAAAAGCAAGCAAACTTGCTCGTAAGACAATGCAGCAATTACAAGGTGCAGGAGTCTTTGGTATTGAGATGTTTGTAACAAAAGACGGTAATGTTCTGATCAATGAAATTGCACCTAGGGTTCATAATTCTGGGCATTACACGACCGAAGCTTGTGTAACATCGCAGTTTGAACAACATATTAGAGCCGTAACAGGGCTTCCTCTTGGCTCAACTAAGATGAAAATGCCAGCTGCTGTCATGATCAATATCTTAGGCGAACGCACTGGACAGGTTGATGCCAAGGGACTTGAAAAAGTACTTGCAATTCCAAATGTCTCTGTTCATATTTATGGTAAAATGGAGACGAAGCTTGAACGAAAAATGGGACACATTACAGTGATTGGGGAAACCGTTGCAGAGTGTCTACTAATTGCAAAGAAATCTCGTAAATTACTCAGTATTTAATATGAAACAATCCAAACCTTTAGTCGGCATAATCATGGGGTCAGATTCTGATCTTCCTATTATGCAAGAGGCGGCAATTATCCTTGAAGAATTGGGTATATCGTATGAACTGACAATCGTCTCGGCACACAGAACTCCTGACCGTATGTATGAATATGCAAGAACAGCGCGCTCGCGAGGTATTGAGGTGATTATTGCAGGAGCCGGCGGTGCTGCTCATCTACCAGGGATGACAGCTTCACTGACGACACTCCCTATAATTGGTGTCCCAGTCAAGGGAAAAAATCTTGAAGGATTTGATTCGCTTCTTTCGATTGTTCAAATGCCAGGAGGGATTCCTGTTGCAACGGTTGCTATAAATGGCGCAAAAAATGCCGGGCTTCTCGCTGCAAGAATTATTTCAATCTATGATAAAAGCATTGAAGAACGGCTTGAAAGTTATAAAGATTCTCTAGAAAAAATGGTCTTAGAGAAAGTAAAAAAGCTTGAACAGTAATCTATGCTTCAGACACAAACAATTCTTAACGCTTTACCTCACGTCCTCAAGACAATTGATCTGCCGCAACTTGGCAAAAAGTACCAAGGCAAAGTACGAGACTTCTATTTGTATAATAATCAGCGCATAACAGTCACCACTGATCGGCAATCTGCGTTTGATGTCATTCTGGGACATATCCCTTTTAAAGGAGCAGTGCTTAATCAGCTGGCCGCATTTTGGTTTGAGAAGACAAAACATATTATTCCAAATCACGTTATCTCTGTTCCTGATCCCAATGTGCTCGTGTCAAAAAATTGTGAAGTCATTCCAATTGAAATGGTTGTCAGAGGTTATCTGTCAGGAGTTACGACGACATCAATTTGGCATTCATATAAGCGAGGAGAA